>JBKHWA010000076.1:0-4748 GCA_046566765.1 Gammaproteobacteria bacterium | reverse complement strand
GGCGACACCGGTCACCAGGATTTTCTTGCCGGCCAGAAAGCCCATGAACGTCTCTCCGTGGAGGTAGGCATTGGATTGCGGGGGCGAGTATAGGCAGGGGCCCACAGGGCCGCGACCCTGCGGTCAGCGGCCGGTGGCGGCCAATTGTCGCCAATTGTGACGGTATCCCGCCCGGATTTGCCCCGGGGTGACTCAGGCGAACGCAGCGTCCAGCAGCAGCCGCGTGTAGTCCTCGCGCGGCGCCGCAAACACCTGTTCCGCGCTTCCGCTTTCCACTACCCGGCCGCTCTGCATCACCAGCACCTGGTGGGCCAGCGCCTTCACCGTGCGCAGGTCGTGGCTGATGAAGATGTAGGCCAGCCCGTGGCGCCGCTGCAGGTCGCGCAGCAGGTCGACGATCTGCGCCTGCACCGAGCGGTCCAGCGCGCTGGTGGGTTCGTCCAGCACGACCAGCTCCGGCTTGAGGATCAGCGCGCGGGCGATGGCGATCCGCTGGCGCTGGCCGCCGGAAAACTCGTGCGGATAGCGGTGGCGCAGGGCCGGGTCGAGGCCGACCTCCGCCAGGGCCGCCTGCACCCGCGCGTCGCAGGTGTCGTTGTCGACCTGCTCATGGACGCGCAGCCCCTCGCTGATGATATCGGCGATGGTGAGCCGCGGGCTGAGGCTGCCGTACGGGTCCTGGAACACCACCTGCATGCTGCGGCGCAGCGGCCGCAACTCCGGCTGGCGCAACGTCATCAGTTCGCGACCGCTCAGCACGACGCTACCGCTGGCCTCCAGCATCCGCAGCACGGCGAAGGCGGTGGTGGACTTGCCGGAGCCGCTCTCGCCGACGATGCCGAGCGTTTCGCCGGCGCGCAACTCGAAGCAGACATCGGTGGCAGCCTTCACGTGGCCGACGGTGCGCCGGAAAAATCCGCGCTTGATCGGGAACCAGGCGCGCAGGTCGCGCACGGCCAGCAACACCGGCGCATCGGGCGAGGCCGGCACCGGCGCGCCTTTCGGCTCGGCGGCGATCAGCATCCGGGAGTACTCGTGCTGCGGCGCCGAGAAGAGCGTGGCGGTGTCCGAGGTCTCGACGATCTCGCCACCGCGCATCACCGCCACCCGGTCGGCGTGGCGCCGTACCAGGTTGAGATCGTGGCTGATCAGCAACACGGCCATGCCCAGTTTGTTTCGCAGGTCGAGGATCAGGTCGAGGATCTGTTTCTGCACGTGCACGTCGAGTGCGGTGGTCGGCTCGTCGGCGATCAGCAGGTCCGGCGAGTTGGCCAGTGCCATGGCGATCATCGCCCGTTGCCGCTGGCCGCCGGAAAGTTCGTGCGGGTAGCAGTCGATCTTCTGCTCCGGGTCCGGCAGCGCGACCAGCCGCAACAGTTCCAGCACCCGAGCGCGGGCGGCATCGTCCGGCATTGCCTGGTGAATGGTGATGGCCTCGGCGATCTGCCGGCCGATGCGGTGCAGCGGGTTCAGCGCGGTCATCGGCTCCTGGAAGATCATGCCGACGCGATTCCCGCGCAGCGCACGCAGGGCCTCATCGCTGGCCGGCCGGCCGCTGCCGAGGATCCCGGTACCGCAGACGTCGACGCGCGCGGCGCTGACCTGCGTGCCCTGCGGCAGCAATTGCAGCAGGCTGTGCGCGGTGACCGACTTGCCGGAGCCGCTCTCGCCGACCAGCGCGAAGACCTCGCCGCGCCGGATCTCGAAACTGGCGCCACGCACTGCATCGTCGCCGGCACCGGGGAAGCGGATGCGCAGGTCGTCGACCGCGACCACCGGGGTTGCGCCCGCGCTCATCGCCGGCCTCCCGGCTGTTGCCGCGGATCGAAGGCATCGCGCAGTGCCTCGCCGACGAACACCAGCAGCGTCAGCATGATCGACAGCGTCAGGAACGCGCTGAGGCCGAGCCACGGCGCCTGCAGGTTGGTCTTGGCCTGGGCCGTGAGCTCGCCGAGCGACGGCGAGCCGGGCGGCAGTCCGAAGCCGAGGAAATCCAGCGCGGTCAGCGTGCTGATCGATCCGGTGAGGATGAACGGCGCGAAGGTGAAGGTGGCCACCATCGCGTTGGGCAGGATGTGGCGGACCATGATCGTCCGGTCCGGCACGCCGAGCGCGCGCGCGGCGCGCACGTACTCGAGGTTGCGGTCGCGCAGGAACTCGGCGCGTACCACGTCGACCAGCGTCGTCCAGCTGAACAGCAGCATGATGCCGAGCAGCCACCAGAAGCCCGGCGCGACGAAGCTGGACAGGATGATCAGCAGGAACAGCATCGGCAGCCCCGACCAGATTTCGAGGAAGCGCTGGCCGTAGAGGTCGACGCGGCCGCCGTAATAGCCCTGCAGCGCGCCGACGGCGACACCGATGATGCTGCTGGCGATGGTCAGCGCGAGGCCGAACAGCACCGAGATGCGGAAGCCGTAGATCACCCGTGCCAGCACGTCGCGGCCCTGGTCATCGGTGCCCAGCCAGTTCTCCGTGGTCGGCGGCGATGGCGCCGGCTGCGACAACTGGTAATTGATGGTGTCGTAGGAATAGCGGATCGGCGGCCAGAGCATCCAGCCCTTTGCCTCGATCAGTTGCTGCACGTAGCGGTCGCGGTAATCGGTCGCGGTGTCGAACTCGCCGCCGAAGGTGCGCTCGGGGTAGTCGCGCAGTACCGGCAGGTACAGGCCGCCGTCGTAGGCGACCAGCAGCGGCCGGTCGTTGGCGATCAGCTCGGCGCCGAGTGAAGCGACGAACAGGCCGAGGAAGATCCACAGCGACCACCAGCCGCGGCGGTTGGCGCGGAATGCCTGCCAGCGGCGCTGGTTCAGCGGCGACCAGCGTGCGGTGCTGAACAGGCCGGCGGATTTCCTGCGGGCAGCGGTTTCCATGTCACCGGTGGCCGCCATGTCAGTAGTCCCGTCGCTCGAAATCGATGCGCGGGTCGATCAGCATGTAGGTCACGTCGCTGACGATCTTCAGCAGCAGCCCCACCAGCGTGAAAATGTAGAGCGTCCCGAACATCACCGGGTAGTCGCGGTTCATCACCGCCTCGAAGCCGAGCAGGCCGAGGCCGTCCAGCGAGAACACCACCTCGATCAGGAACGCGCCGGTGAACAGGATGCCGATCAGCGCTGCCGGGAATCCGGAGACCACCAGCAGCATCGCGTTGCGAAACACGTGGCCGTACAGGATGCGGTTCTCGGTGAGGCCCTTGGCGCGGGCGGTGATCACGTACTGCTTGTTGATCTCGTCGAGGAACGAGTTCTTGGTGAGCAGGGTAAGGGTGGCGAAACTGCCGATGGTGAGCGCGGTCACCGGCAGCGCGAGGTGCCAGAAGTAATCGACCACCTGCTGCCCGAACGTCATCTGGTCGAAATCAGGCGACGTGAGGCCACGCAGTGGGAACCACTGGAAATAGTTGCCGCCGGCGAACAACACGATCAGCAGGATGGCGAACAGGAAGGCGGGAATCGCGTAGCCAATCACGATCGCGGTGCTGGACCAGACGTCGAAGCGCGAGCCGTGGCGCACAGCCTTGCCGATGCCCAGCGGGATCGAGATCAGGTAGACCAGCAGCGTCGACCACAGGCCCAGCGAGATCGACACCGGCATTTTCTCGATGACCAGGTCGGTGACGGTGGCGTCGCGGAAGAAACTCTCGCCGAAGTCGAAGCGTGCGTAGTTGCCGAGCATGGTCAGGAAGCGCTCGTGCGCCGGCTGGTCGAAGCCGTAGAGTTTTTCGATCGCCTTGATCAGTTCCGGGTCGAGGCCCTGGGCGCCGCGGTATGCACCGCCGTCGCCGGTCGCGGACTGCCCGCTGCCGACTACCTCGCCGCCGCCGGTGGCGCCGATCTGCGCCATCACGCCGCCGGCGTCGCGTCCCTTGATCTGCGAAATCATTCGCTCCACCGGGCCGCCGGGCGCCGCCTGCACGATCAGGAAGTTGATCAGCAGGATGCCGAGCAGCGTCGGCACGATCAGCAGCAGGCGGCGCGCGATGTAGGCGGGCATGCGTCAGGCGCGGCGGCGACGGTGGCGGACGATGCCGGTCACGATGCCGGCGAGCAGCACGAGGCCGGCTATCCACCAGCCGATGCCGATGCCCGCCGACGGCGCGTCGCTCGGCTGCGCGCGGCGGGCATCGAGAGCCGCCGATCGTTCGGCATCGAACCACCAGTAATCCGGGTTGGCACCGGTGTCGGGGTGCACCTCCGGCATGCCGAAACGGTCCCACCATGCCAGTCGCATCTTGTCGAGGTGCCAGTGCGGCACCACGTACCAGCCCCACTGCAGCACGCGGTCCAGTGCGTGGGTGGCGGCCAGCAGGTCTTCGCGGCTGTGCGCCGAGATCACCTTGTCGACCAGTGCATCGACGACCGGGTCGGCCACGCCGATGTAGTTGCGGCTGTCCTCGGTCTTCGCGGCGAGGCTGGACCAGTAGTCGCGCTGCTCGTTGCCTGGTGAGTTCGACTGCGCGGCGCGGCCGACGATGATGTCGAAGTCGAAGGTGCGCAGCCGGTTCTCGAACTGTTGCGAGTCCGCCAGCAGGCGGATGCGGGCGTCGATGCCGAGCCGCTTGAGGTTCTGCACGAACGATTGGGCGTGCGGTTCGAACAGCGGATTGTCGAGCAGCAGCTCGAAACCCATCTGCTTGCCGGCGGCATCGACCAGCTTGTTGTCGCGCACGGTCCAGCCGGCCTCGGCCAGCAGGCGGGTGGCTTCGCGCAGGTTGTCGCGGTTGTTGCCGCTGCCGTCCGTCTTCG
>JBKHWA010000075.1:0-13165 GCA_046566765.1 Gammaproteobacteria bacterium | reverse complement strand
GGCAGCAGCGCCACCGGCAGGTTGTCCACGCAATAGAACCCCGTGTCCTCCAGCACCTGGAGGGCGGTGGTCTTGCCGGAGCCGGAACGGCCGCTGACAACGATCAGGCGCATGGGGCGGGGCCAGTTTGTCGAGGAGGGGGCGGGGCGCGTGGCGTGCCACGACAGGACCCCAAACTAACCGGTGGGCGCGTCGCGTTCAAATACCTGTACGCGTTCGTACAACTCCTCGGCCGATTGTGCGGCGCGCAGGCCGTTGCGGGTGGCCGGGTCGTTGAACATGCCGGCGATGCGGCCGAGCAGTTGCAGGTGCTCGTCAGTGGCCTCCTGCGGCACCACCAGCACGAACAGCAGGTCGACCGGCTTGCCGTCCGGGGCATCGAAGTCGATGCCATCGGCCAGTCGCAGCAGCAGGCCGATGGTCTGGTTGCAGCCGGCAAGCCGGCAGTGCGGGACGGCAACGCCCTCGCCCAGCGCAGTGCTGCCCAGCCGCTCGCGCGCCAGCAGGGCGTCGAACACCGCACCGGCGAGGTCGGTGGAACCCACGGCTTTTTCCACCGCCTTCGCCGCGTGCTCGAGCACGCGCTTCTTGCTGGTCGCGGCAATGCCGGCCTGCGCGCGGGCGGGGGTGAGGATGTCGAGGATATTCATCGGCTGGAAACGCAACCGGCGCCGCGGGGGCGCCGGCGACTGCGTGCAGTGGTCACTTGTGCGACTTGATCTTTTCCTTGTGCTTCAGGATCTGCCGGTCGAGCTTGTCGATCAGCAGGTCGATGGCGGCGTACATGTCGCCATCGGTGCAGTCGGCGAACACTTCGCCGCCGGGGAAACGGATGGTGGCCTCGGCTTTCTGCCGGGTCTTCTCGACCGAGAGCACTACCTGGGTGCTGGTGACGTGGTCGAAGTGGCGCGAGAGCTTCGCGAATTTTTCGTTGACGTAGGTCTTGAGCGGGTCGGTCAGTTCAACGTGGTGACCGTGGAGATTGATCTGCATCGTCAGGCTCCTTGCGGGAGGCTCGCTCCCGTTGCTTTCCCGGCTGGGGGACCCGCCTCCTCAAACGAGGCGCTTGCGCTCGCTGGAAGACAGGATGTTGAGTGACTCGCGATACTTGGCGATGGTGCGGCGGGCGACGTTGATGCCCTGCTCGACCAGCATGTCTGCAATCTGGTTGTCGCTGAGCGGTTTTCTCGGGTTTTCTGCGGCGACCAGTTTGCGAATGATGGCACGGATGGCAGTGGAAGAACACTCCCCGCCACCGGCCGTGCCGACGTGGCTGGAGAAGAAATATTTCAGTTCGAAAATCCCGCGCGGCGTGAGCATGTACTTCTCGGTAGTGACGCGGGAAATGGTCGATTCGTGCATGCCGACGGCGGTGGCGACGTCGGCCAGGACCAGTGGTTTCATCGCTTCCGGCCCGTGATCGAGGAAGCCCTGTTGCACCTCGATGATGCGGGTGGCGACCTTGACCAGCGTTTCATTGCGCGCGCGCAGGCTCTTGAGCAGCCAGCGTGCCTCGTGCAGCTGGTTGCGCAGGTACTCGGCGTCGCGGCGATTGCCGGTTTCACGCGCCATGGCCGCGTAGCCGGCGTTGATGCGCAGCCGCGGCGCGGCATCGGGGTTCAGTTCCACCTTCCAGCGCCGCCCTTCCCGGCGGACGATGACGTCCGGCACCACGTAACCGGTGTCGTCGGCGGCCACCGAGCCGCCGGGGCGCGGGTTCAGGCTGCGGATCAGGCGGATCACCTGCGCCAGCCGTTCCTCGTCGAGGCCCAGCCGCCGGCCCAGCAGCGCGAAATCGCGGGCGCCGAGCAGGTCCAGGTGGTCGCCAACCAGCCGCAGCGCCTCGGTGCGCCAGCGGGTGGTCTCCGGCAGCTGGCGCAACTGGATCAGCAGGCACTCGCGCAGGTCGCGGGCGGCGATGCCTGCCGGCTCGAAGCCCTGCACCCGGTGCAGCACGGCCTCGATCTCGTCGAGTTCCAGCGGCTCCTCGCCAGGCTCCAGGGCGCGGGCATGGACCCGGGCATACATGTCCTCGTCGGCAAGCACCGCGTCGCGGATCTCGGTCAGCGGCACCGTCAGGTAGCCGTCCGGGTCGATGCACTCGATGATCGCGAAGGCGATGGCGCGATCGAGGTCGCTCATCGGTGTCAGGTTCAGTTGCCACAGCAGGCGGTCGGCCAGCGACTCGCGGGTGCCATTGGTATCGAACTCGCCGTCCTCGTCGCCGCCACTGCCGCCGGAGGAGGCCGACCAGCTGCTGTCGAAGACGTCGTCCCAGGCGCTGTCCACCGGCAGGTCGTCCGGCATCGAGGCGGCGGCGTCGAGATCCATGGCCTGGGTGTCGGCGGGGCTGTCCTCGCCGCCGACCTCGCCGGCGGCGGTGGCCTGCGCCTGCTGTTCGAGCAGCTTCAGCGGGTCCGGACCTTCATCGAGGATGGCCTCGTCGGCGCCGATGTCGCCGTCGTCATCCATTTCCAGCAGCGGGTTGGAGTCCAGGGCGGCCTGGATCTCCTGCTGCAGGTCCAGCGTCGAAAGCTGCAGCAGGCGGATGGCCTGTTGCAGTTGCGGCGTCATGGCAAGCGACTGGGAGACGCCCAGTTGGAGGGAAGGTTTCATGCGGTTCAGGATACCAGTCCCCTCGCAGGGGGCTGCAAGATGTATGCCGATCCGCTGGCCGGTTGACGAACGGTTGGCCGCATGCGCGGCTAGAGCCTGAATTCCTCGCCGAGGTAGACCTCGCGGACCTTGCGGTTGGCGAGCACCTCGGCCGGTGTGCCGGCGGCGATGATGTGGCCCTGGCCGACGATGTAGGCGCGCTCGCAGATGTCGAGCGTCTCGCGCACGTTGTGATCGGTGATCAGCACGCCGATGCCGCGGTCGCGCAGGTGGCGGACGATGTGCTTGATGTCGGATACCGAGATCGGGTCGACGCCGGCAAACGGCTCGTCCAGCAGGATGAACGCCGGCTTCGACGCCAGGGCGCGCGCGATCTCCGCCCGCCGCCGTTCGCCGCCGGAAAGCGCCTGGCCGAGGCTGTCGCGCAGGTGGGCGATGTGGAATTCCTCGAGCAGGGAATCGAGTTCCTTCTTCCGGGCGTCCCTGTCGAGGTCATGCCGCAACTCGAGGATCGCCATGATGTTCTCGGCGACGGTGAGGCGACGGAAAATCGATGCTTCCTGCGGCAGGTAGCCGATGCCGCGGCGGGCGCGGCCGTGCATCGGCAGCGCGGCGATGTCGTCGCCGTCGATGCTGATGCGGCCGCCGTCCTGCGGCACCAGGCCGACGATCATGTAGAAACAGGTGGTCTTGCCGGCGCCGTTGGGGCCGAGCAGGCCGACGATCTCGCCGGAGTTCACTTCCAGCGACACGTCCTCGACGACGCGACGCCCCTTGTAGGCCTTCTGCAGTTTTTCCGCGCGCAGCGTGCTCATGTCGTCACTCGGTCTTGTTCGGGCCGGCACCATCGGCAGCGGGTGTGTCGGTCTTCGCCGGCGTCGGCGGCAGTACCAGCAGCACGCGGGTGCTGCCGGCGCCGCTGGCGTTCACCCGCCGCTTGGTCACGTTGTAGTCGATGCTCGCGCCCTGGAAGAGCCGCTCGCCCTGTTTCAGCGAGGCCTGGTCGTCGAGCAGCATGCGGTCTTCCTCGATGAGGAAGGTAATGTGGCGTGCCTCGGCATGGATCGCCTCCTCGGTAGCGGTGGCGCTCTGGTCGAGCAACACCGGGCGACCGTGGGCGACGGCTTTCACCGCCTTGCCGTCCTTGATGTAGACGGTGAGTTCGCTGGCCTGCAGTTTCATCGCGCCCTGGCGCAGCAGCACATGGCCGCGGTAGATGGCGCTGCCGGACGGTTCGTCGATCACCGCCGAGTCGGCCTCGATCTGGATCGGCGCATTGCGGTCGAGGGTGAGCGCGGCGTGCACGCTGCCGGCCACGGCCAGCAGGGCGAACGCGGCCAGTGCGAACCGGCGCAGCGGGCGGGAGTTCATGCGCGACGTTCCTTCCATGCGGGACGTTTCAGCGAGGGATATTGCAACGCGGGGCCTGTCAGCGCGGGACCCATCAGCGCGGGACCCATCAGCGCGGGACCCATCAGCGCGGGACCCATCAGCGCGGGACCCATCAGCGCGGGACCCATCAGCGCGGGACCCATCAGCGCGGGACATAGTACCCCCGGACCTGCGACAGCAAGTGCATCTGCCCTTTTTTCAGGTCGATCTGCATGCCGACGCCGTGCAACTGGGCGCGGTCGCCGTTGAGGAATACCGGGCTGTCGGTGGTGGCGACTTCCTGCTTGCCGAACACCGTCAGCCGCGCGGTTTCCAGGGTCATGCCCATGTCACCGGGGCGATCGCCGCCGGTGCCGGCCCGGGACACGCGCACGTCGCCCTCGAGGTCGAGCCGGTCGCCGCCGTCGGCGATGCTGCCGCGCACGGCGGTGAGCTGCCAGGGGTCAACGGCGACGGGCTGCTGTTGCTGGCTGGCCGGGGCGTCGGTGCCGGTAGTCGACGCGCCGGTGTCGGCGGAGGTGTTCCGGTAGAACACCATCTGCGGCGCGGTCAGTTCCGCGCGCTCCGGCTGCGGGTAATGGGTGAGTTGCTCGGCGGTGAGCTCGTAGCGCAGGCGGCCGTTCTCGTCGAGGTCGATCGCGTGGAAATTGGTGATGCGGTAGTCCGGTTCGTTGCTGGCAGCGGTGTCCTGCTCCGCCGGCATCAGCGGCAGCCGTTGCGGCCAGTACTTCAGGCTGTGACTGACGGCCACGCCCAGCAGCAGGATGCCGAGCACATTGAAAAGGCGGCGGCGATGCTTCACGGGTTGCTGTCCGCGCCGGCAGTGAGGTAATGCGCGAGCGCCGGCTCCAGCGTGCCCTGTGCCTGCATGACGAGGTCACAGATTTCACGCACGGCCCCGGCGCCGCCGCGCAGGGTGGTCACCCAGTCGGCGTGCTCGCGCACCAGCGCATAGGCATTGGCAGGTGCCAGCCCGAGGCCCGCGGCGCGGATCGCCGGCAGGTCCGGCAGGTCATCGCCGCAATAGGCGATCGCGTCCAGCCCGATGCCGAGGCGGCTCGCCAGTTCCCGCAGTGCCACCAGCTTGTCCTCGCGCCCCTGCAGCAACTGGCTGATGCCGAGTTCGCGGGCACGGCGCGTGACGATCTCGCTCTTGCGGCCGGTGATGATCGCGACCTCGACGCCACTGGCGCGCAGCAACTTGATGCCGAGGCCGTCGAGGATGCTGAACGCCTTCAGTTCCTCGCCGTCGTTGCCGTACAGCAGGCTGCCGTCGGTGAGCACGCCGTCGCAGTCGAGGGCGAGCAGGCGAATGGCGCGGGCTTTTTCCAGCACGGATTGCATGGTGGCCTCAGAACACGCCGGCGCGCAGCAGGGTGAGCATGTTGAGTACGCCGACCGGGCGGTTGTCGTCGTCGACCACCACCAGGCCGTTGATCTTGTGGTCTTCCATGATGCGCAGGCACTCGGCGGCGAGGATGCCGGGCTTCACGGTGACGCAGCGGGTATTCATCGCGTCGCGGATCGGTGTTTTCTTCAGGTCGACGTCGTGGTCGAGCGTGCGGCGCAGGTCGCCGTCGGTGAACACGCCGAGCAGCTTGCCGTCGGCGTCGACCACGGTGGTCATGCCACGGCCCTTGCGGGTGATCTCGAACAGCGCATCGAACAGGGCGGCGTCCGGCGGTACGCGCGGCACCTCGTCGCCCTTGTGCATCACGTCTTCCACCATCAACAGCAGGCGGCGCCCGAGGCTGCCGCCCGGGTGACTCAGCGCGAAGTCCTCGGCAGTGAAGCCGCGTGCTTCCAGCAGCGCGACGGCCAGCGCATCGCCCATGGCCAGCGCGGCGGTGGTGGACGAGGTGGGGGCAAGGTTCAGGGGGCAGGCTTCCTGGGCCACGCCGACGTCGAGGTTGGCGTCGGCCATGCGCGCCAGGGTCGACGTCGGCTTGCCGGTCATGCTGACCAGTGGCGTCTTCATCCGCTTGATCAGCGGCAGGATGGTGAGCACCTCGCCGGTCTCGCCGGAGTTGGACAGTGCAATGACGGCGTCACCGGGCGTGATCATGCCGAGGTCGCCGTGGCTGGCCTCGCCGGGATGGACGAAGAACGCCGGCGTGCCGGTGGAGGCGAGCGTGGCGGCGATCTTGCTGCCGACGTGGCCGCTCTTGCCCATGCCGGTGACCACCACGCGGCCACGGCAGGCGAGCAGGATGTCGCAGGCCCTGGCGAAGTCGTCGCCGATACGCTGTTCGAGTGCGCCGACGGCCTCGGCTTCCATGCGCAGCACGCGCCGGGCAGAGGTCTTGAAGTCGTGAGTTCGCTGCATGCCCGGGGAAGCCTGGAATCCGGAGTCGAAAACGGGCGCCTAGGATAGCAGAGCAGGGCACGGCCACGGGTCACGGTCGCAGCGGGGCGGGTGGTATAGTCCGCCCTCTTTCCCGAGGGCACGGCATGTCCGGGCGCAACCAGCAAACCGAACAGCAGAACGGGCGTCACGTCGAGATCCGCGGCCTGGTCTTTCGACGCGGCGAGCGCGCGATTTTCGACGGCGTCGACATCGACATCGTGCGCGGCCGCATCACCGCCATCCTCGGGCCGTCCGGTACCGGCAAGACCACCCTGCTCAAGTTGATTGGCGGGCAGTTGCGCCCGGATGCCGGCACGGTGAAGGTCGAGGGCCGGGACCTGGCCGGCCTCAACCGCGCCGGCCTGTACGAGGTGCGCAGCCGGATGGGCATGCTGTTCCAGAGCGGCGCCCTGTTCACCGATCTCTCGGTCTACGAGAACGTGGCTTTCCCGCTGCGCGCCCATACCCGCCTGCCGGAACCGATGATCCGCGACCTGGTGCTGCTGAAGCTGAACGCGGTTGGCCTGCGCGGCGCGCGCGACCTGATGCCCCAGGAGCTGTCCGGCGGCATGGCGCGGCGGGTGGCGCTGGCGCGGGCGATCGCGCTGGACCCGGACCTGGTGATGTTCGACGAACCGTTCGCCGGCCAGGACCCGATCGCCATGGGGGTGCTGGTGAAACTGATCAAGTCGTTGAACGAATCGGTGGGCGTGACCAGCGTGATCGTGTCGCACGACGTGCCGGAGACCGCCAGCATCGCCGACTACATCTACGTGATTTCCGGCGGCAAGGTGGTCGGGCATGGCACGCCGGAGGAAGTGATGAACTCGTCGACGCCGGAGGTCCGGCAATTCATGCGCGGCGAGCCGGACGGCCCGGTGCCGTTCCATTTCCCGTCGCGCGGCTACGTCGAAGACCTGCTGGCAGGGGGCGCGACCAATGCGTGAGCGCGGTTTCGTGGCCTGGCTGCGCGGGATCGGCCGCGGCGGGCTGGAGGTGGTCGAGGCGACCGGCCGTGCCGGCACCATGCTGTTCCACAGCATCGCCGCGGTGCCCAACCCGCGTACCGCGTTGCCGCTGCTGGTGAAGCAGATCTACGCGATCGGCGTGCTGTCGCTGGTGATCATCGTCGTCGCCGGGCTGTTCATCGGCATGGTGCTCGGCCTGCAGCTCTACCGCGTGCTGGTGGATTTCGGTTCCGAGGCGGCGCTGGGCCAGATCGTCGCGCTCACCCTCAACCGTGAACTGGGGCCGGTGGTGACGGCGCTGCTGTTTGCCGGCCGTGCCGGCTCGGCGGTCACCGCCGAGATCGGCCTGATGAAATCCACCGAGCAGTTGTCGTCGATGGAAATGATCGGCGTCGATCCGCTCCGCCGCATTGTCGCTCCGCGCTTCTGGGCCGGCGTGATCTCGATGCCGCTGCTGGCGATGATCTTCACCTCGGTGGCGATCCTCGGCGGCTACCTGGTCGGCGTCGAGTGGCTGGGTGTCTACGAGGGTTCGTACTGGTCGTCGATGCAGAACGCGGTCGAGTTCGGCGAGGACATCGGCAACGGCATCATCAAGAGCGTGGTGTTCGCCGGCGTCTGCACCTGGATCGCGGTCTACCAGGGCTATGACTGCGAGCCGACCTCGGAAGGCATTTCGCGCGCGACCACGCGCACCGTCGTCTACTCGTCGCTGGCGGTGCTGGGCACCGACTTCCTGCTCACCGCCGTCATGTTCAAGGGGTTCTGAGAATGAAGATCCGTACGCTGGAACTCTCGGTCGGCGCGTTCCTCATCGCCGGTTTTCTTGCCTTCGCGTTCCTGGCGATCAAGGTCAGTGGCCTGACGTTCAGCGCGCCCGAGGGCAGTTACCGCGTCTATGCCAAGTTCGAGAACGTGTCGGGGCTGGCGGTGCGTGCCCGGGTGACGGTCGGCGGCGTGCTGATCGGCCGCGTCACCGCGGTCCGGCTGGACCCGGAGGACTACACCGCGGTGGTGGAGATGGCGATCGACGGGCCGGTGAACAACCTGACGACCGACAGCTCGGCGGCGATCCTGACCTCCGGCCTGCTCGGCGAGAAATACATCGGCATTACCACCGGTGCCGACGACACCTTCCTCAAGGACGGGGACATGATCAACGACACCCAGTCGGCGCTGGTGCTGGAGAACCTTATCGGCAAGTTCCTGTCCAACAAGCTGGACGAACAGCCGGCCGAGTGAGGCCGGTAACCCGGCAGAGAAAGCAGACAACCCCTTGCGAGGCCCCACCGCATGACGCTCCAGAAGATGTCCGCACTGTTCCTGGCCCCGGTATTCCTGGCGCTGGCCGGCATGGCCACGGCCACGGCCGCCCCCGCGCTGCCGGCGCCGCACCAGGTGGTGCAAAAGGCGACCAGCGAGGTGTTGGCGCGCATCGTCAACGAGCGGCCGAAATTCGAGAAGGACCCTGACTACCTCTACGTCATCATCGAGGAGAACCTGGTCCCGTACGTCGACTTCGACCGCATTGCGAAGAGGGTGATGGCCAAGTACTACCAGAAGGCCACGCCCGAGCAGCGGAAGCGCTTCGGGGTGGCGTTCAAGCAGAGCCTGATCCGCGCCTACGGTGCGGCGCTGGGCAACTACAACGACCAGAAGTTCGAGGTGGTGAAGCCGGGTCGCGGCGAGGTCCAGCCGGAACGGGCGTCGGTGAACATGAACATCACCATGCGTGACGGCACCATCTACCGCGTGCAGTACCAGATGTTCGCCACCGCCGACGGCGCCTGGAAGCTGGAGAACCTGGTGCTGGAAGGCATCAATCTCGGCCTGACGTACCGCAACAATTTCGCCGAGATGTACGGCCAGTACGGCGGTGACATCGACAAGGTGATTGCCCACTGGTCGTCGCGGGTAGACGCCGAGAAGAAGAAGGCCGACAGCCAGCCGGCGGCCGCGAAGAAGGCCGGCTGATGGCCGATGTCCGCCTCGCCGCCGACGGCCGTATCGCGGTCAGCGGCGACCTGCTGTTCGACGATGCCGTGGCGGCCCGCGATGCCGGCCGGGCGCTGGTGCTGGCGGCGACCGGGCCGGAGGTCCGGGTGTCGCTGGCCGGGCTGGGCCGGATCAGCAGCGTGACCGGGGTAGTGCTGGTGGAGTGGCTGCGGGCGGCGAAGGCCGCCGGCAAGCAACTCCGGGTGGAGGACGTACCGCCGAAGCTGGCCGGCAACCTGCGCCTGTCCGGGCTGGACGAGGTCCTCGGCTGCGGCTGACCGCGCTGGGCGCGGTCTTTCGCCGTATCATTCGCGCTCCGGCCGGCTTGCCCGGCTTTTTCCGTTTGCGGAGCGCTGTCGCCCCATGTCCCCCGAGCAAGTCCAGGCCCTGATTTCCCAAGGTATCGCCGGCGCGACCGTCATGGTCGAGGGTGCTGACGGCCGTCATTTCTCGGCGACCGTGATCAGCGACCGTTTCGCCGGCCTGTTGCCGGTCAAGCGGCAGCAACTGGTGTATTCGACGATCGGCGAGCTGGTGACCAGCGACGCCATCCATGCGATCAGCATGCAGACCTACACGCCCGCCGAGTGGGACAAGAAACAGAAGTCCGGCTTCTGACGCGAGCGCCGCCGGCGCTACCGGCGAAGAATTTTCCGCACCGATTTCCCGCACCGCATTCCGCATACAGGGTTCCCGATGGACAAGTTGCTCATTACCGGTGGCAAGCCGCTCGACGGCGAGATCCGTATTTCCGGCGCCAAGAATTCCTCGCTGCCGATCCTTGCCGCGACGCTGCTCGGCGAGACGCCGTCGGTGATCGGCAACGTGCCGCACCTGCACGATGTCACCTCGCTGATCGAGCTGATCGGTCGCATGGGTGTCGAGGTGTCGATCGGCGACCGCATGCAGGTCGAGATCAACGCCAACTCGATCAGGGATTTCACCGCGCCGTACGAGCTGGTGAAGAAGATGCGCGCGTCGATCCTGGTGCTGGGTCCGCTGGTGGCGCGTTTCGGCCAGGCCGTGGTGTCGTTGCCGGGCGGTTGTGCAATCGGCTCGCGGCCGGTGGACCTGCACTTGCGCGGCCTCACCGCGATGGGCGCGGAGATCGAGGTGAAGAACGGCTACATCCACGCCACCACGCACGGCAAGCGGCTGAAAGGCACGCGCTTCGTGTTCGACGTGGTGACGGTGACCGGCACCGAGAACCTGCTGATGGCGGCGGCGCTGGCCGAGGGCACCACCATCCTCGAAAACGCCGCGCGCGAGCCGGAGATCGTCGACCTTGCCGAGTGCCTTGCCGGCATGGGCGCCGACATCGAGGGCGCCGGCACCGACAAGATCACGGTGCGCGGCGTGAAATCGCTGCGCGGCGCGAAGCACGATGTCATCGCCGATCGCATCGAGACCGGTACCTACCTGTGCGCCGCCGCGGCCACCGGCGGCCGCATCCGCCTGCGCGACACCCGCCCCGACACGCTGGACGCGGTGCTGGACAAGCTGGTCGAGGCGGGCGCGTCGATCAATACCACCGCCGACACCATCGAGCTGGACATGAAGGGCAACCGGCCGAAGGCGGTGAGCATTCGCACCGCGCCGTACCCGGCGTTTCCCACCGACATGCAGGCGCAGTTCTGCGCGCTGAACGCGGTGGCGGAAGGTACCAGCACGATCATCGAGACCATCTTCGAGAACCGCTTCATGCACATCCTCGAGATGCAGCGCATGGGCGCCGACTTCAAGATCGAGGGCCACACGGTGATTTGCCAGGGTGTGCCGCGGCTGTCCGGCGCACCGGTGATGGCGACCGACCTGCGGGCCTCGGCCAGCCTGGTGATCGCGGCGCTGTGCGCCGACGGCGAGACGCTGATCGACCGCATCTACCACATCGACCGCGGCTACGAGTGCATCGAGGAGAAGTTCCTGGCCCTCGGCGCGCAGATCCGCCGTGTCGGGCGCAACGGTTGAACGAGGGAGGCACGATGAGCACCCCGGTGATTCTCGCCCTGTCCAAGGGCCGCATCCTCGATGACACGCTGCCGTTGCTGGCGCGCTGCGGCATCCGGCTGACCGACGACCCGGCGAAGAGCCGCAAGCTGGTGTTCGACACCACCGAGCCGGGCCTGCGCGTGATCATCATCCGCGCCACCGATGTGCCGGTGTTCGTCGGCAACGGCGCCGCCGACATCGGTGTCGCCGGCAAGGACGTGCTGATGGAACACGGCGCCGCCGGCGTCTACGAGCCGCTCGACCTGGGCATCGCCCGCTGCCGGCTGATGGTGGCGGCGAAGAAAGACGCGCCGCCGGTTACCGGCCGGCTGCGGGTGGCGACCAAGTTCGTCAACCTCACCCGCAACTACTACGCGGAAAAAGGCGAGCAGGTCGACGTCATCAAGCTGTACGGTTCGATGGAACTGGCGCCGATCCTCGGCATGGCCGATCGCATCGTCGATATCGTCGATACCGGCAAGACGCTCAAGGAAAACGGCCTCGAGCCGACCGAGCTGATTGCCTCGGTGAGCGCTCGGCTGATCGTCAACAAGGGCAGTTTCAAGATGAAGCACCCGCAGGTCACCTCGCTGGTGGAGAAACTGCGCGCCGCCTGCGCGGCGGGAAGCGCGGCATGAGCAGCCTGAAGATCCGCCGGCTGGCGACCGGCGATGCCGGTTTCGCCGCTGCGCTGGCGCAGGCCACCGCCTGGAACGAGGAGCGCAACGAGCAGGTCGAGCAGGCGGTGACCGCGATCGTTGCCGACGTGCGCGCGCGCGGCGATGCGGCCGTGCTCGAGTACACCAATCGTTTCGATCGGCGCGCCGCCACGGCAGTGGCGGAGCTGGAGATATCGAAGGCAGAACTTGCCGCCGCGGCAGCACGCGTATCGGCGCCGGCGATGGCGGCGCTGCGCGAGGCCGCTGCCCGCATCCGCGCCTTCCACGAGAAGCAGCGCGCCGGCGACTGGGAATTCACCGATGCACTCGGCAACCGGCTCGGCCAGCGGGTGACGCCGCTGGATCGCGTCGGTTTGTACGTGCCCGGCGGCAAGGCGTCGTATCCGTCGTCGGTGCTGATGAATGCAATCCCGGCGAAAGTCGCCGGCGTGCCGGAAGTCGTGATGGTGGTGCCGGCCCCTGCCGGCGAGCTGAACGACCTGGTGCTGGCGGCTGCGCACGAGGCCGGCGTCGACCGCGTTTTCACCGTTGGCGGTGCGCAGGCGGTAGCGGCGCTGGCGTTCGGCACGCAGACGATTCCCGCGGTCGACAAGATCGTCGGTCCGGGCAACATCTACGTGGCCACTGCCAAGAAGCAGGTGTACGGCGTGGTCGGCATCGACATGATCGCCGGCCCCAGCGAGATCCTGGTGATCTGCGACGGCAAGACCGATCCCGACTGGATCGCCATGGACCTGTTCTCGCAGGCCGAGCACGACGAGAACGCGCAGTCGATCCTGGTCAGCGACGACGCGGCATTCCTCGACGCGGTACAGGCAAGCATGGACAGGTTGTTGCCGACGCTGCCGCGGGCAGCGGTGATCCGCGCGTCGATCGAGGGTCGCGGCCTGTTCGTGTTGGCCCGGGATCTCGCCGAGTGCTGCGAAGTGTCCAATCGCGTCGCGCCGGAGCACCTGGAACTGTCGGTGGCCAATCCCGACGCACTGCTGCCGCTGGTTCGCCACGCCGGCGCGATCTTCATGGGCCGGCACACGCCGGAGGCAATGGGCGACTACTGCGCCGGCCCCAACCATGTGCTGCCCACCAGTGGTACCGCGCGTTTTTCCTCGCCGCTGGGCGTCTACGACTTCCAGAAGCGCAGCTCGCTGATTTTCTGCTCGCCGGCCGGCGCCGGCGTG
>JBKHWA010000074.1:0-2809 GCA_046566765.1 Gammaproteobacteria bacterium | reverse complement strand
CGTGCCCTGCACGGTCGCATCCGTACCCCAGCCGCTGCCCGCCATGCGGAACTGGTTGCTGTAGCCCTGCACCAGCAGGCCGACGATCTCGTCCTTGTCGAGCCGCGCGCGCACGGCGGCGAGTTCGATCCGTTGCGGGCCGGTGCCGCGCACCGGTGTCACCTGCTGGTTGAGCACCCGGTAGCTGCCGCTGCCGGGTTTCCAAGCAGCGAGGCGCAGGAACAGGATCGGGTCCGTACGGTCGCTGTCAGTGATGTCGATGTCCACCGACGGCACGCCGGCGACCCAGGTCGGGCCGTCGATCTTGACCAGCGGCACCCGTGCCGGCCGCAGCCAGCCGTTGCGCGGCTCGGCCCAGTCCTCCGGCACGCGCGCCGGACGGAACCAGTTGCCGACATGGTCGAGTGGCCGGGCGGCCCACTCGACGAGGCCGCTCGCGCCGCTGCCGATCGCCACCGGCCCAAACGGCACGCTGACCGCCGGCGGCGATGCCTGCAGGGCATCCAGCGCACGGTCGCCGGTCAGGCACCAGTGCGGCACGCTGCTGTCGGGTACGTTGCGGTCGCGCAGTTTCAGGTCGAACCAGTTGATGATCGTGCGCTGCACGTCGAGGGTGCGGCCACCACAGCGCACCGTGGGATCGACATGCCAGATCGGTATCCGCGGCGACAACTGCGCGGTCGGCGCGAGATGGCCGTGCTCGACGGCGATCAGGCGCACATCGCGGCCGCCCTTGAGGAAGCATTCACGCGCCGCGATCGCCTGGTTCACCGGGAACAGCACATCGCGGTAACCCTGGATCAGCAATGCGTCCGCCTTCGGGTACTCGCCCGCGTCACAACGCGACACCAGGCTGTTTCGCCGCAACCGCGCCCGCAGCGCCGGCTGCGGCTTGCCGAAGATGATTTCCTTGAACACGCCGCTGGCGATGTCGCCGTCCATGTGCCAGGGGTTGATGCCGTAGCCGGCCACGCCCAGGAACATCAGCCAGTCGCTTTTCGGCACGCCGTCGGGGATCAGCGCGCGTTCGAGATCGAACCAGGTGGTGATCGGCACCACCGCGTCAATGCGCGGATCGGCCACGGTCGCCAGCATCTGGACGCCGCCGCCGTAGCTCTCGCCGATCATGCCGACCTTCGGATCGCCGTCCGGCCCGGCCAGCACCAGGTTTTCCTGCGCCCAGTCGATCAGGCGCACGATGTCGGCGATCTCCTTGTCCTCGTCCATCAACCCGATCTTGCCGCCGGTCTTGCCGTGACCGCGCTGGTCGATGCTGATGACCCAGTAGCCCTTGTCCCAGAGTTCCATGGCCGTCTTGCCGGCCAGGATGACCCGATACACGTCGAAGGACGATTCCATGCGCGTCAGGGCGAAGCCGTGCGAGTGGATGACCAGCGGCGCCTTCTGGCCACGCCTGAGCGAAGGCTGGAACACGGTGAAGCGGAACTTCACGCCGTCGGACGCGACGATTTCCGCCTGGTAATGCGTTTTTTCCAGGGCACCGTTGTGGTCGACCAGCGTCGGCGCGGTGCGGTGACGGGTGGTACAGGCGGTGACCAGCGAAAGACACAGCAGGAGCAAAACGAAACGGGTGAGGGACATGGTTTTTCTTCTGTTTGGCCAGCTCTTGTACGAGCGTTCTGATTGTCGGGAAATCACCCGGATGCCGGTAGTGCCGGGCAGCATCCGCCGGCGGGCGTTTCGGTCAACGACCGGCGGGGGCCATGGGGACATCCACATGCCCGCTGACCGCCGCATCGGTACCGAAACCGCTGCCGCTGAACCGGTATTGCGCGTTGTAGCCCTGCGCCAGCAGGCCGAGCACTTCGCCCGCTTCCAGCTTGCCGCGCACCGCCATCAGGTCGACCTCGTGGCTGCCGGCACCGCGCAGCGGCGTCACCTGCTCGCTCAGCACCCGGTAGCTGCCGCTGCCCGGACGCCAGGCCGCCACCCGCAGGAAGACGACGGCATCCTCGCGGTCGGTGTCGCTGATCGTGACCCGGGCCCGCGGCACGCCGACCACCCAGGTCGGCCGGTCCATCACCGCCAGCGGAATGCGAGCCGGGCGCAGGCCGCCGTTTTTTGGTGCCTGCCAATCGTCCGGCAGGCGGGCAGGAACGAACCAGTTGCGCACGTGGTCCAGCGGGCGGGCGATCCACTCGACCATGCCGCTCATGCCGGTGCCGATATGCGCCTTGCCCAACGCCACCGGCACCGTCGGCGGCGGGCTGCCGAGCGCGTCTATCGCCGGGTCGCCGGTCAGGCAGTAGGTGGGGACGCCGGCCAGCAGGTCATCGCGATCCCGCAGCTTGGCCTCCAGCCAGGCAAACATCACGTCGGCGGTTTTCTGTTTCCGGCCTTCGCAATCGAGCTCCTTCTCGATGTGCCAGCCGACCAGCCAGCCCGGTGAGCGCTGGGTGCCCGGCAGCAGGTGCCCGTCGGCGACCGTGATCAGGCGCGCGTCGCGGCCCGCATCGACCAGGCAACGGTGGATGTCGAAGCCCTCGTTCGCCGGGAACAGCACGTCGCGATAGCCGTTCAGCAGCAGGGCGTCGGCCTGCGGAGGCTGGCCGCGTTCACAGAACCAGCCGACATCGTTGTCATCGAACTCGTCGCGAACCCATTGTTCGATGTGGCCCTGGCGCGCACGCCAATAGGCGCCGTTCAACCGGCGGTCGTATTGGGCGATGGTGTTGCCGGCGAGCACGAGAATGGTCAGCCAGCCGCTCTTGGGCACGTCGTTGGGCGCGAGCACGCGCTCCAGGTCGTACCAGCCACCGATGGGAATCAGCGCGTCGATGCGCGGGTC
>JBKHWA010000073.1:0-5893 GCA_046566765.1 Gammaproteobacteria bacterium | reverse complement strand
CCTCAAGGTAGAGATCGGCCGGGCTGCCGCCGAGCTCGCTGGCGCGCGCATCGAGCACGCAGGCGTGGGTCACGCCGGAATCGAACCAGACGTCGAGCGTGTCGGTGACCTTGACGTAGTGGTCGGCGTCGGCGCCGAGCAGCGCGCGGGCATCGGCATTGAACCAGCCGTCGATGCCTTCCTTCTCCACCAGCAGCGCGACCTTTTCAACCAGCGCCAGCGTGTCCGGGTGCAACTGCTGGGTGTCCTTGTGCACGAACAACGCGATTGGCACGCCCCAGGTACGCTGGCGCGAGATGCACCAGTCCGGGCGACCCTGCATCATCGCCTCGATGCGGGCCTGGCCCCAGCCGGGAATCCACTGCACGCGCCTGATCTCGCCCAGCGATTTTTCCGCCAGCGCGTTTTGCGACATCGACACGAACCACTGCGGCGTGGCCCGGAAGATGATCGGCGTCTTGTGCCGCCAGCAGTGCGGATACGAGTGCCTGATCTGCTTGTGGCACAGCAGCATGCCGTTCTCGCCCAGCTTGTCGATGATCGGGCCATTGGCCTTGTTGACGTGCTGGCCGGCAAACAGCTCCGTGCCCGGCACGAACACGCCGTTGCCGTCGACCGGATTGTCGACCGGCAGGTTGTACTTCGCGCCGACGACGAAGTCGTCGTGGCCATGGCCCGGAGCGGTGTGCACGCAGCCGGTACCGGCGTCGGTGGTGACGTGCTCGCCGAGAATCACCGGCACCTGCCGCGCGTAGAACGGGTGCTGCAACTTCAGGTGATCGAGTTGCTCGCCACGGAAGTGGCCGATGACCTGCGCATCCTCGAGGCCGTAGCGCGCGAGGGCGGCGCCTTTCAGCGCCTCGGCCAGCACCAACTGCACGCGACGCCCGCCCTGTACGCCCGAAACCAGCACGTAATCCAGCGCCGGGTGCACGCTCACGGCCTGGTTGGCCGGCAGCGTCCACGGCGTGGTCGTCCAGATCACCACCAATACCTCGCCGTCCGCCTTCAGGTGCGTGCGGCGATTGAACTCGGCGAGATCGACGACACGGAAGCCGACATCGATCGCCGACGAGGTTTTCTCCTCGTATTCCACCTCCGCTTCCGCCAGCGCACTGGCGCAATCGAGGCACCAGTGCACCGGCTTGCTGCCCTTGTGCAGGTGGCCGTTGCCGATGATTTTTCCGAGCGTGCGGATGATGTCCGCCTCGGTGCGGAAATCCATGGTCAGGTACGGGTTGTCCCAGTCGCCGAGCACGCCGAGGCGAATGAAGTCCGTACGCTGCCCTTCCATCTGCGACTGCGCGTACTTGCGGCACTCGTTGCGGAATGCCTGCGCATCCAGTTTCTGCCCCGGCTTGCCGAATTTCTTCTCGACGTTCAGCTCGATCGGCAAGCCGTGGCAATCCCAGCCCGGCACGTACGGCGCATCGAAGCCCGACAGCGTCTTCGACTTGACGATGATGTCCTTCAGCACCTTGTTGACTGCGTGGCCGATGTGGATCGAGCCATTGGCGTACGGCGGGCCGTCGTGCAGCACGAAGCGCGGACGGCCGGCACGGGCGGCCCGGATCGCGCGGTACACGCCCTGCTGCTGCCAGCGCTTGAGCATGTCCGGCTCGCGCTGCGCCAGGTTCGCCTTCATCGCGAAGGAGGTGTCCGGCAGGTTGAGGGTCGGCTTGTAGTCGACCGGCTTGCTGTCGCTCGTCATCTTTTTACCAGTCCGTCGTCGATTCGCTGTGTCGTCAATGCGGCGCGTGTTCAATGCGCCGGGTATTCAATGCGTCGCGCCTTCAATTCATTGCGTCTTGCCGGGCGGCGAAGAATTCGCGGGCCGCCGCCGCGTCGCGGGCAATCTGCGCCTTCAGCGCGTCCAGCCCGTCGAAGCGCATCTCGTCGCGCAGCCGGGCACGGAAACGCACCGCGATGTGCCGGCCGTAGATCGCCTGCGAAAAATCAAATACGTGTACTTCCAGCCTTTCGTCGACGCCGTCCACCGTCGGCCGGCGGCCGATGTTGGCGACGCCGGGACGCACGACATCGCCCAGGCCGCGCACCTCCACCGCGAACACGCCGGCCAGCGGCGTACGGCGGCGATGCAGCGCGATGTTCGCGGTCGGGAAACCGATGGTGCGGCCGCGCGCATCGCCGTGGCGCACACGCCCGGCGATCTCGTACGGGTGGCCCAGCAACGACTCGGCGCGCACCAGGTCACCGGCCTGCAGCGCTTCGCGCACCGCGGTGCTGCTCACCCGCTCGCCGTCGTGCAGGATGCTGGCAGTGTTCTGCACCGTGTAGCCGTGCTCGCGGCCGGCCGTCTCCAGGAACGCAAAATCGCCGCTGCGCCCGACGCCGAACCGGAAGTCGTCACCGATCACCAGGTGGCGCACGCCGAGACCGTCGACCAGCAGGCGCTGCACGAATGCAGACGCCGTCAACTCACGCACGCGCGCATCGAACTGCACGCAGAACACCCGGTCGACACCCAGCGCCGCCAGCGCACGCACCTTGTCGCGCAACCGCATCAGCCGCGCCGGCGCCTTCGCGCCGGCAAAGAATTCCTGCGGCTGCGGCTCGAACAACATCACCGTCGACGCCACGCCCAGCCGCCGCGCGTGGGCAATCACTTCCTCCACGATCCGCCGGTGACCGCGGTGCACGCCATCGAAGTTGCCGATGGTGGCAACGCAGCCGCGATGGCGGGGACGCAGGTTGTGTACCCCGCGGATCAGCTCCATCGGGACTCCGGTGAATGGCGCGCACCGGTCAATGGCACGCAGGCGACATGGGAAAGGGCCGGATTATACGGGTCCGGGCGGCGCTGGGGCCGCCCGGGACCGGCACCTGAAGCGAGGAACGGAAGCGGGGATCAATGGCGCAGGTGCCGGGGCCGCAGCCCCAGTGCCAGCAACGCCACGAAGTACAGCGCCATGCCGGCAAACACCACCAGCGCAAGGACGCCGGCACGCTCGCCCACGCCGGCGGTGAACGACGGCGCCAGCCAGTCGCACAGCCACCACACCAGCACACCCAGCGCCAGGTTGGCGCCACCCAGCTGCAGCCAGAAGCGGCGCCAGCCCGGCGACGGGGTATAGGCGCTGCTGCGGCGCAGCCCGCCGTACAGCCACCAGACGTTGAGCACCGCCGCCAGCGAACTGGCCAGCGCCAGGCCGACATGCAGCGGCGCCCAGCCGGTCAGGTGCAGGCTGCCGACCAGGATGAAGTTGAGGACCATGTTGGCGACCAGCGTCCAGATCCCGTATTTCACCGGGGTTTTCATGTCCTGGCGCGAGTAATAGGCGGGCGCCAGCACCTTGATCAGCATGAAGCACATGATCCCCAGCGCGTATGCCTGCAGCGCCATCGAGGCCATCTGCGCGTCATGGGCGGTGAAGTCGCCGTGCTGGAACAACGCCTGCATCAGCGGCATTGCCATCAGCCCGATCGCCAGCGCCGCCGGCAGCCCGACCAGCAGCGTCATGCGCAGCGCCCAGTCGATGGTGCGATTGAACTCTTCGGCCGATTTCCCGGCATGTTTTTCCGACAGCGACGGCAGGATCACCGTGCCGATGGCGATGCCGATCACACCCAGTGGCAACTCGGTCAGGCGCTCGGCGGTGTACAGCCAGGTCACCGAACCGGTGATCAGGAACGAGGCAATGATGGTATCGACCAGCAGGTTGATCTGGGTGACCGACACGCCAAAAACCGCCGGCGCCATCAGCCGGAGGATGCGGCCGACGCCCTCGTGGCCCTCGGCTTTCTTCGGCCGCGGCAACAGGTTGATGCGCGCCAGCCAGGGCAACTGGAAGCCGAGTTGCAGCACGCCGGCGATGAACACGCCCCAGGCCAGCGCCTCGATTTCCCTGCCCGCCGGCATGTAGCTGGTCAGGAACAGTGCCGCGCCGATCATCGCGATGTTGAGCAGTACCGGGGTGATCGCCGGCACGCCGAAGCGGCCATAGGTATTGAGGATGCCGCCGGCAAATGCCGTCAGCGAAATCAGCAGCAGGTACGGGAAGGTGATCCGCAGCATGTCGGCCGCGAGCTCGAACTTCGGGGTGCCGATGAAGCCCGGCGCGAACAGCCCGATGATCAGTGGCGCCGCCACCACGCCGACCACCGTCACCAGCAGCAGGATGAAGCCGAGCCGGCCGGCCACCCGGTCGACCAGGTCCTGCACCGCGGCGTGCGGGCCCTTCACCTTGTATTCGGCGAGCACCGGCACGAAGGCCTGCGAGAACGCCCCCTCGGCAAACAGCCGCCGCAGGAAGTTGGGGATCTTGAAGGCCACGAAGAAGGCATCGGTGGCCGCCGAGGCCCCGAAACTGTGGGCGATGACGGCGTCACGAACCGGGCCCAGCACCCGGGACAGCATGGTCATCAGGCTGACCACGCCGGCCGATTTCAGCAGCGAGCGGCCGGTGGAAGACTCGGGCGGCGGCGCCGGGGGGGTCGCCATGGGCGGGGGCATCCTCGGGGTAAAGCTCAGGGGGTAAAAACAGCCCGGCAGTTTAGCGGAGAACCTGCAGCCGGCGGGGGTTCCCGACATTGACAAGGCCCGGGGCCGACGGCATATTTGCCGCCCTTGCGCGGACCCCCCTCCCGGGCGCCCGTGCCATATACAGAATTTGTCGAATCAGGAGTTACCCGTGGCGAACACCAAACAGGCCAAGAAGCGCGCCCGCACTTCCGAAAAGGCCCGCGCCCACAATGCCAGCCTGCGCTCCATGGCCCGCACCTACATCAAGAAAGTGCGCGCCGCCATCGCCACCGGCGACAAGAAGCAGGCCGCTGCCGCCTACACGGAAATGACCTCGGTCCTCGACCGCGTCGCCGACAAGGGCATCTTCCACAAGAACATGGCTGCCCGTAACAAGAGCCGCCTGAACGCCGCGATCAAGGCCATGGCCTGATCCACGGTCCCGGCGCCCCTGCAAAAGCAGGGACGCGATAAAAAAACCGGCCGCTGGCCGGTTTTTTTATGCCTCCGATTTGTCGCCGGCCCCGCTGCGGCCGGTAGTCACCAGCACCACGCCGGCCAGCACCAGCAGCATTGCCAGCAACTCGGCACCGGTCACCGGCTCGGCCAGCAGCAACGCGCCCAGCGCCACCGCGATCACCGGGTTCACGTAGGCCGTGCTGGTGGCCAGTGCCGGCCGCGTGTTCTTGAGCAGGAAGGCATACGCCGAGAACGCGATCACCGCGCCGAACACCGCGAGATACGCCAGTGCCAGCCAACCCTCGGCCGGCACCGCCGCCGGCATCTGCTCACCGCGCAGCAGCGCGATGGCCAGCATGCCGGCACCGCCGCACAACAACTGCGTTGCACTGGCCATCCAGGTCGACGATGCCTGCGGCAGGTGGCGGCTCCAGATAGAGCCCAGCGCCCAGCTCGCGCTGGCACCGACCAGCAACGCCAGCGCGAACAGGTCGGCGCGCAACTCGGTACGCGCTGCCAGCAGCGCGACGCCGGAAAAACCGACAGCGATTCCGGCCCACTCGCGCCGCGACACCGGGTCGCCCCAGAAGCGCGCGAACAACGCCGCGAACAGCGACGACGACGCGATCACCAGCGCCGCCAGACCGGAGCTGACGTGGGTGATCGCCTGGTTGACCGCGCCGTTGCCGACGGTGAGCAGGAGGATGCCGGTGAGCAGCGCCGCCGCCCAGACGCGGCGATCGGGCCAGCGTTCGCCGCGCAGCAGGAGTACGAGGAAGATCGCCAGCCCGGCGGCGGTGTAGCGCATGCCGCCCATCAGGTACGGTGGAAAATGGCGGACACCGATAGCCATCGCGACGTAGGTCGATCCCCAGATGACGTAGACCGCGAACAGCGCGAACGCGATCTGCCAGCGCAGCGACTTCAACACCGGCACGGCAGGCTCCGCAA
>JBKHWA010000072.1:0-19080 GCA_046566765.1 Gammaproteobacteria bacterium | reverse complement strand
GGTCATGGCAATCCTCCGTAACCCGGGGTCGTCATCTCATTCTGAAGGCGAGACGGGATGCGTCATGCCCGCGCCGGCGCGCCCCTGGCGCCGGTGCGACACCCTCTGTCGCATCCCCGGCCTACCTTGGCCACTTCGAGAGGTGGTCATTGAGGCAATTGCCATGCGCGCTTTGACGGAAGCAGACAACAAGCGGCCCGACACTGGCCTGGTGGTCGAGCGGCTGATCGCCATGATGTCGGTGTTGCCGCGCGCGCCGGAGTGGATGTCCACGGCGGAGGTGCACGAGCGGCTCAAGGTGCTGGGCTATTGCGTCGACCGTCGCACGGTGGTGCGGGATCTCAACAAGCTCGCCGATCGTTTCGGCTTCGAGCGCCGTGGTGACGCCGACGTCGAAGACGGCGCGAAGCGGCAAGCCTTGTCCTACGCCTGGCGCTGGCCGGCGAAGAACATCGGCATGGGTTCCCCGGCCATGACCGAGATCGAGGCGCTGACACTCACCATGGTGCGCGATCACCTCGACACGGTGCTGCCGCCGATGGTGACCGATGCGTTGTCATCCCAGTTCGATCGCGCCGAGGAGCGCCTGAAGCGGTCTCCCGGCGCGGGCGGCAGCGGCCTCAAGGCGTGGGGCAATGTCGTGCATATCGTCCCGCCGACGCAGCCCTTGTTGCGGCCGTCCGTGAAACGATCGGTGCGCGACGTTATCTACCAGTGCCTGGCGACAAGGACGCAGTTCACCGGCTGGTACCAGGGGCGTGGCGCATCGGAACCAAAAGAGATGCTGTTCAATCCGCTGGGAATCGTGATCCGCGGGCAGGTGACCTACGTCGTCGCCACCGCCTGGGCGTATGACGATGTGCGGCTGTATCCGCTGCATCGATTCCAGCGCGCGCGGAAGGAGGAGGGGCCAAGCCGGGAGCCACCGGGCTTTACGCTGGCTGACTACCTCGCCGCGCAGAACGGCCTGGGTTTTGCGACTGGCCGCGGCGAGATCGCGCTGCGCCTGCGGTTCCGCAACGGGGCAGGGCAGCACCTGCTGGAAACGCCGCTGTCGGACGACCAGGTGGCCGAGGATCTCGGAGACGGTGTGCTCACGGTTGCAGCGTCAGTGCCGGAGACGGCGCAACTGACCTGGTGGCTGCTGGGATTCGGCGAGAACGTCGAGGTGCTGGCGCCGGCGGAACTGCGGGCGGCGATGAAGGTGACGGCGGAGAGGATGGCGGCGAATTACCGCTGAAAGGCCCCGACCTGACCGGGGCCCGCCCCGCGCCTACGGCTTCTTCGGCTCGTCGTGTATCACGCTGCCGTAGATGCCTTTGCCGGACACCTTGCGGATGAACATCATCAGTTCCCGCTCGGCTTCTTCGCGGGTGGTGAACGGGCCCTCGAGGGTCCCCTCCCGGGTGGTGAAGTAGAACTTCCCGTTGGAGACGCTGATGCGGTCCGAACGGAAATAGCGCTTCTGTCCTTCTTCGCCCAGTCGTTTCTTGTCGCTCATCCTGGCGTACTCCCGGGTGGGGTGGTGTGTCCTGGTGGCTTGCGGAACGGAAGCCGCGGTCAGTTGCCGCGGTAGTCGGGGCCTTCGCGCATCAGCCCGTAGAAGTAGGCGGAGAGCCGCTGGTTTTCTTCCAGCGACAGGTCGTGCGCGAACTTGCGGGTGGTGGAGTGCGCCATCGAGCGGATGCTGGTGTAGCCGAGGTCCACGCCCTTGCGGGCAATGAAGCCGAGCTTGATGAGGTCAGTCGGGCGCTTGAACATGTAGTCGAGCGCGGTATCGACGAATTCGTTCATGACATCGGCCTGCACGTCGGCGTTCTCGCGGTTGCCCGACATGGTCGCTTCGTGCAGCGCCTCGAAACGGGTGGTGAAGTGCGGCTGCAGCGGGTAACTGACGTAGGGCTTGCCATCCAGCACCAGTCGGCGCTCCTGGACGAAATCTTTCAGCCGCGCCAATTCCTCGTTCGACAGTTTGGCGACAACCGAGCGGATCAGGCTGTGCGTGGTTTTCTCGATGACGCTGCCGAGGCCGTCGATCAGCTTCTTGCGAAAGCCGACCAGCTCGATCTGCCGGGTCGGGCCATGGAACAGGCCTTCCAGCATCACGTCGACGAAATCGAACGCGATCTCGGTGAATACCTTGTTTTGCGGTTCGCGGCTGCGGTTGTTGACGGCGGCGAGGAAAAGATCGGTATTGCGCTCGAGGCGCTCGGTACTCGGCAGGGCAACGTAAACAGTCGGCATGGGATGCGCAGGTCCGGGTGAGTTCAACCCGGCCGATATTACGGGAAATCCGGAGACTCCTGCAGCCCGCGGCTCCGGCAACTGGTACCTGAAAGTCCCGGGGAAGACCTGGTCACCAGTTCGTGCTGCCTGCAGTTACCGGACCCTGGTGGTCCGGCAAGGGATCACGCGTTGCGCGTGACCGGGAGGGGGCGAATGGTCGGAGTGATAGGATTCGAACCTACGACCCCTACGTCCCGAACGTAGTGCTCTACCAAACTGAGCTACACTCCGACGCCCCGTCCGAGGCCGCGTATTCTACACATCGCGACCCGGAGTGCAAAAAGCGCGTACATCTTTTTTCGGGGTCCTGTCGAAATTCCGGCCATCCGGGCGGTCCAGCCCGGAAAATCGCCGCCTCAGCCCCGGTCCAGCCCCGCAAGGTCCGCTTCCAGCCCGCCGCGAATGCGCGCCAGCGTCGGCCCGCGCGTGCGGCGGCGGGTCGCGGCGAACGCCCGCGGGTGCAGTTTTGCCAGCCGCTCGGCCTGCACGCAGGCCAGGTCCAGCACCGACAGTTCGTCCACGGCCTCGTCGAGGAAGCCGGCTTCCACCGCTTCGTCCGGCGGAAAGATCTCGGCGCCGGCGACAGCGCGGGTGAAATAGCGCGGGCTCAGGCGGTCACGCGCGAGCTCGGCGCCGAACTCCGGCATGGTCATGCCGATCGCCGTCTCGTTCATGCCGATGCGGAAAGAACCGTTGTTGCCGGTGCGCCAGTCGGCGGTAAACAGCAGGATGGCGCCCATCGCCATCGCATGGCCGTTGCAGGCGATGACCACCGGCTTCGGATATTCGTAGAGACGGATGGCGAGTTGCGCGCCGGCGCCGACCAGGGCGCGCACGGCCTCGGCGCCGTTGTTCATGACGGTGAGGTCGAAGCCGCCGGAGAAGCACTTGCCCTGGCCGGTGATCACCACGGCCCCGGCGGCGTCATCGGCTTCCACCCGGTCGAGCGCGGCGTGGAACTGCTCGATCAGCGCGTGCGAAAAAACGTTGGCCTTGCCGTCATTGAGGGTGACGAGGGCGAGGTTGCCCTCGGTCTGCAGCTGGATGACTTCGCTCATGGGCGGGTTTCCGTTCCGTGGCCGGCAGGCCGGGTCAGAGATCAGGCAGGTTTAAAGTCAGGCAGGTTCAAAGATAGGGGCGCAGGATGGTGTCGCCACGCACCTCGGCACGGATCACGTGCAGGAAGGTGTAGGCGCCGAGCAACTTGCGGGCGAGGAAGATGAACTCCTTGGGCGGCACGTCGAAGTGCACGCTGAGCGCCGACTTCGAAGCCTTGAGCATGACGCGGTCCGGCAGGTCGCTCTTGCCCCAGAGGTATTCCTTGCGCTCGTTGAGCACGTAGGCGGGCATCGGGTGCACGTCGGGATCGGCCAGCACCTCGACCGCCATGAAGCACAGCTCGACGAAGCCGTTGAGCGTGGAGTCCGGCACGTTCTTGTTCAGGAACTTGAGGTCGTGCATGGCCTTGAGCAGGCGGTTGCGGTCGCGGAAATACGACGCGCGGATCATTTCCTTGCCCGGGCCGAGGATCGCCTCGTCGAAGTCGCGGAAGGCGCCGAAGTCGAGCAGCACGATCACGTCGTTGCCGGTCTCGTCGTCGATGCGGATCAGGTAGTTGCCGAAGTTCGGGTCCGTCTGCATCTTGCTCCAGACGAACACCTCGCGGCAGCAGATGTCCATGATCGCCTTGCCGATGCGGTTGCGGCGCTCCTGCGGCAGCGCGACCACCCGCGGATCGCTGACCGGCACGCCGCGTTCGAACGAAGTGCAGAGCACGCTGCCGGTGGAATACTCGGGGAAAACATCGGGCACGCGGAACAGCGGGTCCTTGCTGAGGATCTCGCCGAAGTGGCGGGTGGTCTCCAGCTCGAGGTGGTAGTTCACCTCCCGCTTGAGCATGCTGCGGACTTCTTCCAGCCAGCCCTGGAATTCCTCGGTGATCGGCACCGCGCGGGTGAGCCGCAACAGTTGCACCACGGCGTCGAGATCGCTGTCGATGGCATCGGCGACGCCGGGGTACTGGATCTTCAGCGCCAGCTCGAGGCCATCGGACTTGCGGCGGGCCTTGTGGACCTGGCCGAGGCTGGCCGCGCCCAGCGGCTCGCTCTCGATCTCCAGCTCATCCATGCGCTCGCCAAGCTGTTCGCGCAGGTGGCGCGACATCGCCGGCCACTCCAGCGCCGTCGTTTCCGATTCGAGCGTGTGCAGCGCGGCGGTGATTTCCTCCGGCAGGAAGTGCTCGCCGAGCAGCGCCATCATCTGGCCGATCTTCACCACGCTGCCCTTGAGCTTGCCCAGCTCCTTCACCAGGTACTGCGCCTGCTCGGAGAGGATTTCCTTCTGCCGTTGCGAACGCGTATCGCCGGAGGAGAACAGGTTGCCGGCCGACTGGAAGGCGAAGCGGGCGCCGGCGACGACACCGGCGCGGGCCATGCTGAAGCGGCGCTCCAGCGCGCCGGTCTTGATGCGGTCAACCTTGTCGGAGGGCGGGCGCTTGGACATCGGGGGTTCAGGCTCGGTCGGCAAAGGAGGGCGGGGCGCCCCCGGCGGCGCGGATCGGGGGGCAGATTGCGGCGCGGATTGTAGTCGAGCGGCACGGTCGCACCGTACGCATTGTCCGACTGGCGGCGCGGCCTCGATAATCCGCCCGGCACCCGGGTTGTCCGCCGGGCCTGCCATGGCCCGTTGGCCGCGGCCGGCCCGCGATCAACAAACCCACGATCAGGATGGAGGCGCCGTGCAGGCACGAACCTGGGTACTGCTGCGCGGCCTGGTCCGCGAGCAGCGGCACTGGGAGCAGTTCCCGTCGCTGCTCGCCGCCGCGTTGCCGGCCGGGTCGCAGGTGGTTTGCATCGATTTGCCGGGCAACGGCGAGCACTGGCAACAGGCCAGCCCGCTGTCCATCGCCGACATGGTCGAGGCGGCACGCCGGGACCTCGCGGAGCGAGCGGTGCACGGGCCCGTTTGCCTGCTGGCGCTGTCGCTGGGAGCGATGACCGCCTTCGAGTGGATGAGCCGGCACCCCGAAGAAATCGACGGCGCGGTGCTGCTCAACACCAGCCTGAGCGCGTTCAGCCCGTTCTGGCAGCGACTGCAACCACGCAATTACCTGCGTATCGTGCGCGACGTGTTGATCCGGCGGGACCCGGAGCACCGTGAACGCATGATCCTCGAGGCCAGCACCAACCTGGTGGCCGATCGCGAGTTCTACGTGCGCCGCTGGACCGATTACGCACGGCAACGGCCGGTCAGCATCGGCAATTCGCTGCGACAGTTGCTGGCGGCGGCCCGCTACCGGGCGCCACGGCATCCGCCGCGATGCCCGGTGCTGCTGCTGAACGGAGGCGGGGACCGGCTCGTCAGTCCTGCCTGCAGCGACGCCATCGCCCGGGCGATGCAGTTGCCGCTGCAGCGTCACCCGACCGCGGGCCATGATCTTGCGCTCGACGCACCCGGCTGGGTTGTCGGGCAGGTGACTGCATTCCTCGCCGGTGACGCCGGGCAGCGTCATTGACCCTGCGCAAACGGCGCTGCTAACGTCCGCGCGGCCGGACCGGGAGCCAGATCCCGAACTCGGAACTTCCAGGCAATTTCCCGGGCCAATCCTCCGCCATGAACGATTTCGAGCAGGATTCGCAGTTCACTGCCATCGACGCGACGCGCCAGGCGTTCACGCTGAGCGACCGCTGGAACGTCGGGCCCATTCCCAACGGTGGCTACCTGATGGCAGCCGCCGCCAAGGCGATGTCGCGGGCCGTTTCCCACGCCGATCCGCTGACCATTACCGGCCACTATTTGCGGCCGGCGGCAGCCGGCGCCGCCGAGTTCATCGTCACGCCGGTCAAGCAGGGCGGCACCTTCGACAACGCGCAGGCGGTGCTGGTGCAGGATGGCAGCGAGCGCTGCCGCTTCCTGGCCGCGTTCGGCACGCTCGACCGCATCAGCGGCCCAAGCTGGCGCCGCGAAGAGCCGCCGGCGCTGCCACCGCCGGAGCAATGCGTGAAGTTGCGCGGCGCGCTGGCCATCAACCAGCGTTACGACGCCTGGTTTGCACCGCAGTCCGCGGGCTGGATGCGTGGCGAAAAGGGCGGCGACGCGGAATTCCTGCTGTGGATCGCGCACGCCGACGGCCGCGCTCCGGATCTTTCCAGCCTGCTGTTGTTCGCCGACGGCATGCCGCCACCGTTGTTCAATCGCGATGGCCCGCTCAGCTGGGTGCCGACAGTCGAACTCACGGTGCACCTGCGCGCGAAGCCGGCGCCGGGACTGGTGCGTTGCCGCTTCCGCACGCGCTACATGACGCGCGGCCTGCTCGAGGCAGATGGCGAACTTTGGGATTCGCAGGGTGAACTGGTAGCCCTCTCGCGCCAGCTCGCGCGCGTCAGGGGCTGAACGACGGCCGGCGCTCAGCGCGCCGGCTTTGCGATCGCAGCAGGCGCAGTGGCGGCAGAGGCAGTGGTGGCGTTCAGCGCCGCGCGCCGGGCGCGCCACACCTGGATCTGGTCGGCGACGATGGTGCCGGCTTCGAGCAACATGGCCCGGTCGACCGGCGTCTCCCGGTCGTCGTCGGCCGCCTGCTCCTCACCGATCTTTTCCAGCTCCTCGAAATCCTTCAGCAACGGCTCACCGCGGGCGCGGCGGCGCTTGTTCTCCGCATTGAGAGAAGCTGCGCGCAGGGCATCACGTTCCGCGCGGCGCACCGATTCGCGGAGCGAGAGCTGCTTTTGCGAGCGGGTCTGTGCCAGCAACGCGGACTGCTCGCGGATGTACTGGAAATCCGGGTTGGTCGCGATGCGCTGCTCGCTGCGCTTGCGCAGTTCGCCCAGCATCGAGGTGAAGTCGCCGATCCGCGGGTAGCGGGCAGGGCGGATGGTGTCCCAGGCCATGGCGTTGGGCAGCGCGCTCTCGCCGATCTGCTCGTGGTCCACCAGGCTGGGCAGGGTGATGTCCGGCATCACGCCCTTCAGTTGCGTGCTCTCGCCGGAAACCCGGTAGAACTTGGCCTGGGTGATTTTCAGCTGGCCCTGGTTCAGCGGCCGCAACGTCTGCACCGTGCCCTTGCCGAAGGTCTGCTCGCCGATCACCAGGCCGCGGCCGTAATCCTGGATGGCTGCCGCAAAGATTTCGGAGGCGGAGGCGGAAAGCCGGTTGGTGAGTACCGCCAGCGGACCACCGTAGAGAACCTCCGGGTCGATATCGCCCTCGGGCTCGACCCGGCCGTTGGCCCAGCGCACCTGGACGACCGGACCGCTGCGGATGAACAGGCCGACCAGCGACTGCACTTCCTCCAGCGAGCCGCCGCCGTTGTTGCGCAGGTCCAGCACGATGCCGTCGACCTTCTCGGTCCGCAGCGCGGTGATCAGGCGGGCGACATCGCGGGTGGTGCTGCGGTAGTCGGGATCGCCGCGGTGCGCGGCGTCGAAGTCGATGTAGAACGTCGGCAGCGTGATGACGCCGATGCGGAACGGCTGGCCCTGCGAAGTCACCTCGATGACTTTCTTCTGCGCCGCCTGTTCCTCCAGCTTGACCTCGTCGCGGGTGAGGGTGACCACGCGCGTCTGCGACGAGTCCTGGCTGCTGGCGGGAATGATCTCCAGCCGCACCTGCGAGCCCTTCGGGCCACGGATCAGGTTCACCACTTCATCCAGCCGCCAGCCAACGACGTCGACCAGTTCGTCGCCACCCTGGGCGACGCTGACGATGCGATCGGACGGTTTCACCAGGCCTGACTTGTCGGCCGGGCCGCCGGGAACCAGCTTCACCACCTTGGTGTACTCGTCCTCGCTCTGCAGGACGGCGCCGATGCCCTGCAACTGCAGGCTCATGTTGATGTTGAAGTTCTCGCTGGTCTGCGGCGAGAGGTACTCGGTGTGCGGATCGTAAAGGCCGGCCAGCGCGTTCACGTATGCCGAGAACGCATCCTCGGGGCGGGTCTGCAGCGTCCGGTTCAACTGGGTGCGATAGCGGCGTGCCAGCAACTTCTGGATCTCCGCATCCGGCTTGCCGGACAGGCGCAGGTCGAGGATGGCGGCCTTGAGACGGCGGCGCCAGAGATCGTTCATCTCCGCCTTCGTCGCCGCGCGGCTTGCATCCTTGCGATCGATCTCGATGAATTCGTCCTTGCCGAAATCGTAACGGGCGATGCCCTTGTCCACTTCGGCGACCAGGTACTGGAGACGCTCGACCACGCGTTGCTGGTAACGGTTGAAAACCTGGAATGCGGGATCGAGGTCGCCCAGTTTCAGGGCCCGCTCGAAGCGGGGCCGCAAGCGCTCCAGCTCCTCGGCATCGGCGGCGTAGAAATAGATTCGCTGGTCGTCGAGCGCATCGAGGTAGGCGTCGAACAGCCTGTTGGCCAGCGCGGCGTCCAGCGGCTGCTGCCGGTAGTGCGACTGCAGTTGCCGCGCGACATTGATCCCGGCGCGCACGGCTTCCCGTTCCGGGACCAGCACCGGCGCCCGCGCCGCCAGCGCGGTGGCGCTGTCGTCGATGACCGGGACCGCCGCGGCGAGCGGGGCGGCGGCGAGGGCCAGCAGCACGAAGGCGGTGCGAAGCGCGAAGCGGAAGGAGGAGATGGTCATGAAAACGACGGGCGCCCGCGGGAAATTTGAACATGGGATGGTAGATAGCGGGGGGAGTGCAGGCAACCGCATAATGCGGCGGTCGCCCGCAATGCACCCGGTGCAAACCGCACTGCCGCGCACGCGGTGACGTCCCCCGGCCGGCCCTCAGGGAGTAGGACTTGCTGCATCGCGTTTGGTTCAGCCTGTTTGCCATCGGCTTCGTCGGCGCACTCTGGCCGCTGCTCACCGCCGGCGATGCCTCGGTGGCCGCCGCCATCGTCGAGGCCTGTTTCGCCATGGCGAAGCTGTCCGTGGAGATCGCCATCGGCCTGGTCGGCGTGCTCGCGCTGTGGCTGGGCCTGTTCCGGGTAGCGGAGCAGGCCGGACTGGTGGCGGTCATCGGCCGTGCGCTGGCCCCCGTGTTCCGGGTGCTGATGCCCGGGGTGCCGGCCGGCCACCCGGCGGTGGGCGCGGTCACGCTGAACCTGTCGGCCAACATGCTGGGGCTGGATAACGCGGCAACGCCGCTGGGCCTCAAGGCGATGCGCGAACTGCAGTCGCTGAACCCGACTCCCGAGCGGGCCACCGACGCCCAGATCCTGTTCCTGGTCCTCAACACCTCCAGCGTGACCCTGCTGCCGGTGTCGATCTTCGTCTACCGCGCCCAGCAGGGGGCCGCCGACCCGGCGCTGGTGTTCCTGCCGATACTGCTGGCGACCTCGGCGTCCACGCTCGCGGGGTTGCTGGTGGTTGCCGCCCTGCAGAAATTGCCGGTCTGGCGGCTGTTGACCCTGTGGCCGGTGTTGCTGGGCATGGCCGTCATCGGGGCGTTGCTGGCGACCCTGGTCATCGTGCCGGCGACCACCGCCACCAGCCTTTCCTCGGCGGTCGGCAATGTCACGCTGCTGGCAATCGTGATGCTGTTCCTCGGCGTCGGACTGTGGCGGGGGCATGACATCTACTCGAGTTTTGTCGAAGGCGCCGAGGAAGGGTTCAGGACCGCGGTGGCGCTGATCCCCTACCTGGTGGCGATGCTGGTCGCGGTGGGGGTGTTGCGGGCCAGCGGCGCGCTCGATGCGGCGCTGGAGCTGTTGCGCATGGCGGTGGCGGCGGGGGGCTTCGATACCCGCTGGGTCGACGCCATGCCCACGGCACTGGTCAAGCCGTTCAGTGGCAGCGGCGCGCGGGCGATGATGCTGGAAACCATGCAGACCGAGGGCGTCGACTCCTTCGCCGGCCGGCTGGCGGCGATCATCCAGGGCAGCACCGAGACCACCTTCTATGTACTGGCGGTCTACTTCGGCAGCGTCGGGATCCGCCACGCGCGCTACGCGTTGTGGTGTGGCCTGTTTGCCGACGCTGCCGGCGTCGCCGCGTCAATTGCTGTCTGCTACGCGTTCTTCGGCTGAATTACCGCGGGCCGCCTCGCCACAATTGGGCAACCCGTGGTTGTCCGGCAGCCAGCGGCGGCGGGGCAGACGGCGCGGTTCGCGACCCGGGACCTGGAACGTTGGCACCTGAAGGCGCGCGCCTGCTACATTCCGGCAACTATCCACGCGTACCTCGTCGGCATGGAACCGCGGCAGCCGCTGCCGGGCCGGCGATGCAATCGCCAGACCTGAAGTCATTGCACATGGATGAACAGCGCGCACACCGCCGGCAACCCGTCGACTTCGACGCGAACATCACTGTCCAGGGCCTGCGGGACCATCCCTGCAAGGTGCGCGACTTCTGCCTGGGCGGCGCGCTGCTTTCACTCGAGGATCCGTTGCGGCCGCTGCCGCCGGGTTTCGCCCTGATCGAGCGGGGAACACCGCTGGAAATCCGCGTGATTACCCGCTCCGCGGGATTCCGCGATGCCTACACCTTCTCGGCCGTGGTCGCCCGTCGCGATCGCCAGACGCTGGGCATCGCCTTCGCCAACCCGGATCCGACCTCGCTGATGGCGCTGCAGAGCCTCGCCAACGTCAGCAACAGCCAGCAGCGCATGGGCGCACGTACCGACCTGCGCAAGGCGAAGGTCGACGAGGCCGTGGTGAAGCGCGCGATTTCCGCCCTCAGGGACCGCGTGCAGGCAGAGTTCTCCGACCTCGCGCTGAAACTGGTGGCGGAATCCCGCAAACCGCTCGAGGAACTGGCGGAGCAGGCCGCCAACAGCGAGGAGCGTAGCCGCCTAGTCGATGCCGCCACCGTCCTGCGGCGATATGCCGCCGACATCCAGGCCACCTTCCTCAGGCAGGCGTTGAAACCGCTCGAGGATTTTTCCGGCTGGACACCCGGCGCAACGCTGCCCGGGCAGGGTGGTTCGACCAAGCTGTCGCTGATCGACAAGAACGCCTTCGAGGACTGGCTGGCGGTCAAGGTGATGGTTTCCCGCGCCGAGAACGACTGCAAGGAATCGCTGTTCGAGTTGCAGCTCCGCTTCAACGAGATGTTCGGCGCTTACATGGGCGTCCAGAACAACCCGGTGGGCCCGGCGATCTTCTACCACGCGCTCGGCGAGCCGATACAGAAACTCAAGTTACCGAAGCCGGTGGAGCAGCTGTTGCTGCGCGCGCTCGAGAACGCGATGTTGGACCGGCTGTCGAAACTCTACCCGGCGCTCAACCAGTTGCTGTCAGGGTTGGGCGTGATGCCGGACCTCGAGGTCGGCAAGCACGCCAGGCCGCTGCCATCGGGTACGCCACGCGTACCGTCCGCGTTGCCGACGTCGCCCGCGCGCGCGCCCGCGACCACCAATGTCCCTTCAACGCCGGCAGCGCCGGCCGGCACCCCGCCGACCGTGGCGCCGGCGGCATCCGCCGGTACCGCGACCGCCGCCGGTCCGGCGCACATTCCGCCGACGGCAAGACCTGCCGTCGCCGCGACGGACAACCGCGCGGCACTCTCGGTTCGCCAGTTCGAGTTGCAACAGAAAATCGCGCGCCAGGCCTATTCGACGGTGCAGAACCTGCTGGCGACCCGGCAGGCGGCCGCGGCGCCGGCGCCCGGTTCCGCTGCCGCCGCGGCAGTTCCCGTGCTGCGGCCCTCGTTCGAGCCGCAAAAGGTGCGGTCCGCGCTCGACCAGTTGCAGAAGATGCCGGAGACCGCCGAGGCTGCCGGCGCACCCTTGCGCGAGCGCCTGCAGAAGATGCTGGACCCGGCCGGGACCGGCGAGCGCGCACTGCAGCCGCGACAGGAAAATGCCGCTGACACCGTGGACGAACTGTTCGGGCAGATGCTCGGCACGCCGCTGCTGCGCGAGGAAACCCGGCCGTTGATCCGCAAGCTCGAGGTGCCGTTCCTCAAGCTGATGCTGGAAGACCCGGAGTTCCTGACCACCGAACAGCACCCGGCGCGCCGGGTACTCAATCATGTTGCTTCGCTCGGCGCGCGCGGCGCGATGACCACGCCGGCACAGCAGCAGACGATTGCCGAAACGGTGTCCAGCCTCGCCGCCCGTTTCGAACGCGACATCGGTGTATTCACCGAGGCGCTGGCGGTGCTCGAGCGGATGATCGAGCAGCAGCGCAAGGTCTACGAGCACAACCTGGCACGCGTCCGGCAATCCAGCGAGGGCCAGCACCGCGTGCTGGATGCCCGCCGCAAGGTGCTGAAGGCGCTGGAGTCGGTGCTCGGTGGCCGGCGCGTCCCGCGCGCCGTGCTGTCGCTGCTGGATGCCGGCTGGCGCGAATCGCTGGTCACGGAATGGCTGCGGCACGGCAGCGACAGCCCGCAGTGGAAAGAGGCCATGGGCGTGGTCGAGCAAATGGTGCACGGTCTGGATGATCCGGCCCGTTTCGACATGAAAGCGCTGCTGGCGACGATCAAGAAGGGCCTGTCGGCGCAATCGGCCGGCCAGGTAAACCGTGATGCCGTGGTCGGCGACCTGCGCGAGATGTTCACGGCGCTTTCCTCCGGCCGGGTCGATGCCGTGCCGGTCGTCGATGTGCCGGTCGGCGCGATCGATACCGAAACGCAGACCGGCGCGGCCGATGACGGCGAACTCGGTCGCTGGCTGCGCCGCGCCCGCGGCCTCGAGATCGGCGACTGGGTCGAGCTGGATGATGACGATCACGAGGAATCGCAGCAGGCGCGGCTGGCGTGGGTGGATGCCGAACGCAACCAGTTCGTGTTCGTCAACCTGCAGGGCATGAAGATCATGGACCTCGATGCCGACAGCCTGGCGCGCGCCTTCCGCGACGACCGGGCCCGCCGGATTGATGACCCCGACACGCCGATGGTCGATCGCGGGCTGGAAGCCATGGTGCGCAAGGTGTACGGCCAGCTGTCGCACCGGGCAACGCACGACGAGCTCACCGGCCTTTACAACCGCAAGGAATTCGAACGACTGCTGCAGCGCAAGCTGTCACGCATCGTCGCCGGCGAGGCGGACTGGACGCTCTGCTGGATAGACCTCGACCAGTTCAAGGTCATCAACGGCACCTGTGGCTTCGAGGCGGGCAACCAGTTGCTCATCGAGATCGCGAAGGTGATCGTCAGCGCCGCCGGGTCGGACTCGCTGGTGGCGCGGCTCGGCGGCGACGAGTTCGCGGTGCTGTTGCGCAGCGAGCGGGAGGAAACGCGGCGCCGCGCGGTCGACCGGATACTGCACGCGGTGAGCGAGTACCGCTTCAGCTGGAAGGACCGCAATTTCCCGCTGGCGGCCAGCGCCGGCATGGTGATGGTCAACAATGCCGCCGATACGGCCGAGACGTTGATGAAATCGGCGGAAGCGTCCTGCTACGCGGCGAAGGAGGCCGGGCGCAACCGGGTCCACGTGTTCCAGGAAGACGACGCCCGGCTGGCCGAGCGCGACGACGTCATCCGCTGGGTATCCCGGCTCAACGAGGCGCTGGAGCAGGACCGGCTTATGTTGCGTTGCCAGCGCATCCAGCCGGTCGATCCCGCGGCCGGCTTGCGGCCGCATTACGAGATCCTCATCGCCATCGAGGCGGAAAACGGCGAGTTCATCCCGCCGGGCTCCTTCATGCAGGCGGCCGAACGGTACAACCGCATGCACGCCGTCGATCGCTGGGTCATCCGCAACACGCTGGACTGGATGCACAAGAACACCGACAAGCTCGCCGACATCGACGGGTTCTCGATCAACCTGTCCGGCCAGTCGCTGAACGACGAGAAACTGACCTCGTACATCCTCCAGCAGGTGATGGACAGCGAGGTGGCCCGCGAGAAGGTCACTTTCGAGGTCACCGAGACCGCCGCCATCGCCAATATTGCCGATGCTGCCGATTTCATCCGCGAGATGCAGGCGATCGGCTGCAAGTTTTCGCTCGATGACTTCGGCTCCGGACTGTCATCCTACAGTTACCTGAAGCACCTGCCGGTGGACTACGTAAAGATCGACGGCGCCTTCATCCGCGACCTGCACCGCGACAATTCCGATTACATGATGGTGCGCTCGATCAACGAGATGGCGCACCTGATGGGCAAGCGGACCATCGCCGAGTACGTGGAGAACGACGAGATCCTGGCCCGCCTGCGCGAAATCGGCATCGACTACGCGCAGGGCTACGGGATCGAGAAGCCGCGCCCCCTAAACTCCCTTTGAGCCAGATCACAAGGCCAATTACCCATGCCCATACGGCACCTGTCCCCGCGTGAAGCAACCCGCACCTGTCGCCCCTCGTCGCTGCCGTTCCGCAGCACGCAGGAACTCGAGCCGCTGACCGGTTTCCTCGGGCAGGAGCGCGCGCAGGCAGCCATCCGCTACGCGGTGTCGATGGGCCTGCGCGGCTACAACGTCTATGCCGTCGGCACCGACGGCCTGGGCAAGCGCACGCTGGTGTTGCGCAGCCTCGAGGAGTACGCGCGCAGCCTGCCGGCGCCGGACGACTTCTGCTACGTCAACAACTTCGACAACGCGCGCGAGCCGCGCGTACTGCGCCTGCCGGCCGGCACCGGCATCAAGTTGCGGCGCGACATGGAGAAGCTGCTTACCGAGCTGGGCGAGGCCATCCCGCAGGCATTCGACAACGAGAAGTACTTCCAGCGCGTGGAGTTGCTCAAGGGCGAACTGCTCAAGGAGCAACAGGCGGCGCTGACCGAGATCGCCGGTGAAGCGGAGAAGCGCAGCCTCAAGATGGTGCTGAACACCCCGGGCGGCTACAGCTTCATGCCGGTGGACGGCGAGGAGATGATCGAGCCGGACCGTTTCAAGAAGCTGTCGCAACAGCGCCAGGACAAGTACCGGCAGGACATGGACGACATGGATCGCCGGCTGCGGTCGTCGCTGCGCGACATCGGCCAGCGGGAACAGGTCCATCGCCGCAAGGTTCGCCAGCTCAACGAGGAAACCGCCGAGCAGGTGGTGAACCATTTGCTCGACGAGCTGATCGAGCAGTACCAGTCGCTGGAGCCGGTCACCGCGCACCTCAAGCGGGTGCGCCAGGACCTGATCGAGAATTTCAGCATCTTCCTGCCGGGCAACGAGGAGCAGCAGGAGGCATCGGCCACGGTCACCGGCAGCAACACGCCGCCACGGTACCAGGTGAACGTGATGGTGTCGCACGACCCGGCCAGGGGCTCGCCGGTGGTGGTCGATGACCTGCCGGCGCACAACAACCTGGTCGGACGCATCGAGCAGGTGACCTACATGGGCACCGTTGCCACCGATTTCACGCTGATCCGGCCCGGCTCGCTGCACAAGGCCAATGGCGGCTTTCTCGTGGTCGAGGTCGAGAAACTGCTCGAGCAGCCGTTCGTATGGGAGAGCCTGAAGCGCACCCTGCGCAACGGCACCATCCAGGTTGATGCGCTCGAAAAAATCCTCACCCTCACCGGCACCATTTCGCTGGAGCCGGAGCCGATCCCGGCCAATATCAAGGTCGTGCTGCTTGGCAGCCACCACCTGCTGTACCTGCTGCGCGAAATGGATCCCGATTTCGACGAGCTGTTCCGGGTCGTCGCCGATTTCGAGGACGACATGCCGCGCACGCCTGAAAACGAGCTGCTGTATGCGCGCTTCATCGGCACCATGGCCGGCCAGCAGGGGCTGCTGCCACTCGACAAGGGTGCCGTGGCGCGCACCATCGAGCTGGCCGCCCGCTGGGCAGGGGACCAGAACAAGTTGTCGCTGCACGCCGCGTCGCTGCAGGAAACCTTGCGCGAGGCCTCGTTCTGCGCCCGCGAAGCCGGTCGCAAACGGGTGACCGCCGAGGATGTGCGCGCCGCCCGCGATCGCCAGCACCATCGCGCCGGCCGCATTCGTGACGACTACCTGGAAACCCTGCGCAACAAGACGCTGATGATCGATGTCGCCGGCCGCGAGGTTGGCCAGATCAACGGCCTGACGGTACTGATGCTGCCGGGTTTCGAGTTCGGCATGCCGTCACGCATTACCGCCACCACGCGCTACGGTGACGGCGAGGTGATCGACATCGAGCGCAACGTCCAGCTGGGCGGCAAGATCCACTCCAAGGGGGTGATGATCATGTCGGCGTTCATCAGCACGCTGTTTGCGCAGGAAAAGCCGATCCCGCTGTCGGCGCAGATCGTGTTCGAGCAGTCGTACTACGGCGTCGAGGGCGACAGCGCCTCGCTGGCGGAACTTTGCGCGCTGTTGTCGTCCTTGTCCGGCATCCCGATCAACCAGTCGTTCGCCATGACCGGCTCGGTCAACCAGTTCGGTATCGTCCAGGCGATCGGCGGCGTCAACGAGAAGGTCGAAGGCTTCTTCGATGCCTGCCGGACGCTGGATACCTATGTCGGCAAGGCGGTGATCGTGCCGAAATCGAACGTGCAGAACCTGATGTTGCGCGACGACGTGCTGGCGGCGGTTGAGAAGGGTGAGTTCCGCATCTTCGGCGCCGGCCATGTCGACGAGGCGGTCGAGTTGCTGATGGATACGCCTGCCGGCAAGTCGCTGAAGAACGGTGGATTCACGCCGGGCTCGGTGTACGCAAAGGTGGCTGAACGCATCGAGCGGCTGCGCGAACTGCATCTGGAGGAAGCACGTCGTCGTACGGCTTCCGGCACGCCGCCGAAACCATCAGCGGCGAAGCAGGAAAAGGCGGAAAAGCCGGCGAAATCCCGCCGTCGCTGATCGTCCATCGACCTGACGGCGGCCAGTGCCCGGCCGCCGTCACTCTCGCCACCCGAATCGCCGGCTCGGTGAATCAGCCGGTCAACCAGCGGGCGTTCGCCAGGTGTTCGCCGACAGGCCCCGCGTGGATGTCCGTGCGGCGCACGATGCCGTCCTCGGCCAGCTTCACCAGGTGGGCCTCCAGCGAGAGGCGGGCCACCGGGTGCATGGCCACCGGGACGTCGTCGTAGGCGCGGGGCAGGATATCGGCAGTCGCCGCGTCGTCGGCGCCCACCGCCAGCAGCGCCTGCAGCGCGCGCAAGGTCTTCGATTCGCGTGCCAGCCGGTGGCGAATGGTGGCAGCGATGACCTGTTGCGGATCGTGCATCAGCTGGCCGTGGCCAGGCGCGATCGCCGTTACCGCCAGGTTTTCCAGCTTGCGCAGCGAGGCCAGGTATTCGCGCATCGAGCCTTCCGGCGGCACGATCACCACGGTCGAGCCCTGCATCAGGTGATCGCCGGTGAACAACAGCCCCTCGTCTTCCAGCAGGAAGCAGAAGTGATTCGACACGTGGCCGGGGGTCGCGATCGCGCGCAATCGCAGCGATCCGCAGGCGATGACCTCGTTTTCGGCCGGCACCTGGTCCGGGCGGAACGTCATGTCGTTGTAGCCATCACCGGGTGGCGGCGTGCCGATCTGCGGGACACCGCAGCGCGCGGCCAGCGGCGCGGCACCGGGTGAGTGGTCCTCGTGGGTGTGCGTGCAGACGATGCGACGGATGCGTCCGCCGGCCTGGGCAGCCGCGGCCAGCAGGGCATCCAGGTGCGATTCGTCGGCAGGGCCGGGATCGATCACCGTGATGTCGTCGCCATCCACCACCAGGTATGTGTTGGTACCGGGGCCGGTGAACACCGAAGGATTGGGTGCCAGCACGCGCCAGACGTGATCCGAAAGGCGAACCGGCTTGCCCGGCGTGAGTTCGTGCATCGCGGTCATGCCTCGTCGTAACCGGGATCGCCCGGCACCAGCAATCGCAGTCCGCTGGCGTCCTTGCTGTCGGCCTTCTGGCCGACGATTTTCGGCAGCATCGCCGGTACCGGTCGCACTTGCTGTGCATGCGCCAGCAATTCGGCGGTGTTCGCGTAGGCGGCCAGCGCCTCCAGGTTGCGGATGGTCGGGAAGATCAGCCGCAACTCGCCACGCATGTTCGCTGCCAGCGCCGCCGACGGCCGCAGCCAGTCGTGGCTGACCGCCTCGCGGCCATCGACCTGCACCGGCTGCCCGGCGGGCATGGCCGCCACGAGGAAGCGGGTGTCGTAGCGGCGGGGAATGCCGAGCGGCGTGACCCAGTGGCTGAAATAGCCGAGTCGATCGGTCGCCAACTGCAGCGACTCGCGCGCCACCAGGTCCGCGAAAGTGAATTCGCGGGCCAGCAGCCGCTGTTGCCAGTCGCGCACCTGCCCGCTGTCGTGCTGGCCTGCGGCGAGCAGGACGCCGACTTCCTCCAGCGATTCACGCACCGCGGCGATGAAGCAGGGCAGCGCGGCATCGGCGGCGAGCAGGCGATCGGCCGACGCCGCATCGCGGCGCGACGCGGCAACCAGCCGCGGATCGGCGTCCGCCGGGTCGACCAGGCCGCCGGGGAAAACGTGAAGGCCGGGGAAATCCCCGGCCTCGCCACGTTTTACCAGCAATACTTCCAGCCCGTCGCTGCCGTCGCGCGCCAGGACCAGCGTCGCCGCGGCGCGCATCAGGCGGCGTCGGCGAAGCGGCGCAGGTGGAAGTCCTCGTTGCCGAACAGGATGTCGATCGCCGTCAGCCGCTTGAAATAGTGACCGACGATGAACTCGTCGGTCATGCCCATGCCGCCGTGCAGTTGCACCGCCTGCTGGCCGCAGTAACGGCCCGCCTTGCCGACGTACGCCTTCAGCGCGGAAACCGCCTTGCGGCGCTCGACCGGGTCGTTCTCGCCGAGCCGGATCGCCGCCATCAACAGCAGCGACTTGGCCTGCTCGTGGTGGATGAACATGTCGACCATGCGGTGTTGCAGGACCTGGAAGCTGCCGATCGGCACGCCGAACTGCTTGCGGGTCTTGGTGTACTCGACGGTGGTCTTGTAGAGCGATTCCATGATGCCGATGGCTTCCGCCGAAACGACGACCGTCGCCTCATCGATCACCGATTCCAGCACCGGCAGCGCCTTGCCC
>JBKHWA010000071.1:0-2677 GCA_046566765.1 Gammaproteobacteria bacterium | reverse complement strand
CGGACACGGTGATCAGCAGGTTGCCGCGCGTGGCCGGCTCGGTGCGCCAGCCGGCGGCCGGATCCGGATCGTTCTGCAGCGAGAGCACGGCGATGACGACAAGCAGGACGCCGGCGGCGATCGCCAGCCATTTTTTCCTGCGGCGCAGTGCGGCGATGAATGCGTTGTTCATGGCGTGTCCTCCTGCGGCGCCGTGGGTGGCTCCGTCTGCGGTGTCCAGCCGCCACCGAGCGCCTTGTACAGGCTGATGACCGCCGAGGTTTCGTCGGCAACGGTGAGTGCGAGGCTGTCCTGCACCGACAACAGGGTGCGTTCGCTGTCGAGCAGTGCGGCGAAATCGATGGTGCCGGTGGCATAGCGGTGGCGTGCCTGCATCGTGGCCGTTTCTGCGGCATCGGCAGCCGCGCGCAGCGCCTCGATGCGCTGCGCGGCGCCGTGGCGGGCAGCCAGCGTGTTTTCCACGTCCTGCAGCGCGCCGAGCAGCACGGCTTCGTAGGCGGCGATCGTCTGTTCGTGCACCGCCAGTTGCATGGCGATGTCGGCGCGCCGGCGGCCACCGTCCAGCAACGGCACCGACAGTGATGCCAGCAGCGAACGGGTCGTGGTGCCGCCACCGGCCAGCCCGCCGGCGGTCAACGACTCCACACCCAGAGCGCCGCCCAGGCTGAGGCTTGGATAGCGCGCAGCCCGCGTCGCGCGCAGGCGCGCCGATTCGGCCAGCAGGCGCTGTTCCGCCGCGCGAACGTCCGGGCGTCGCCGCAGCGTTTCGGCCGGGATGCCGGCGTCCGGCGTGCGCCGCGCGCGCGGCACCGGGCCTGCCGTGGCGAGCCTGTCATCGAGCGCTGCTGGTGGCCGTCCGGTGAGCACGGCCAGCCGGTGGCGTGCGGTGGCCAATGCGGCATCGCGTGTCGCCAGTTGCGCGCGGGTCTGTTCGCGCGCGGCGCGCGCCTGGGCGACATCCAGTTCGGAGGCGAGGCCTGCCTGCGCGCGCCAGCCGGCAAGCGCCAGCGTTTCATCCTGCGCGGCGAGACTGCGTTGCGCGATGTCCAGCCGCAACTGGTTCGCCCGCACCTCGACATAGGCCAGCGCGACTTCCCCGGCGAGCGCGAGCTGCACGCCGTCGCGGGTGGCGGTGCTGGCAGCCAGGTCAGCCGTGGCGGCGTCCACCGTGCGTGCCGTGGCACGGAACAGGTCGACCTCCCATCCGGCATCGAGGCCGGCGCTGTAACGCTCGCTGCTCACGCCGCCGCTCCGGTTTTCGCGCGCGGTGACGCCGGCATCGAGCGACGGAAACCAGCCGGCGCGCGCCCGGTCCCGGCGCGCACGCGCCTGCGCCAGGGCGGCCTGCGCGGACCGCAGGTCGGTGTTGTGCGCGAGCGCGTCGTCGATCAAGGAAGCAAGCAGCGGGTCGTCGAACTGTTGCCAGAAGCCAGCGGGATCGACGACCTGGTCGCTGGCTGCTGCCGCTGCACCTTTCCATTGCGGTGGCAGTTCGACGTGCTGCGCAGGATCGGCCGTTGTGTCGCGCGACGCACAGCCGGCGAGCAACGCGAGCACCAGCATACCGGCGCAACCGTGCCGGGCCAGGTCGCACGTCTGCTTGATCATGCCGGTGTCTTCAGCAAGGCAATGGCTTCATGACACCAGGTAGCCGCCGTCGGCATTCAGGCAGGCGCCGGTGGTGTAGCTCGCCGCGTCGGACACCAGGTACAGCACGGCGCCGGCCATCTCGTCCGGTTGCGCGACGCGGTTCATCGGCACGTGCTGCAGCGCGGTGTTGCGGATCGCGTCGTTCTTCACCAGCGCCGAGGCAAATTTGGTATCGGTCAGGCCCGGCAGCAGCGCGTTGACGCGGATGTTCAGGCCGGCGCATTCGCGGGCGAAGGCCTTGGTCATGGAGATCACCGCCGCCTTGCTGATCGAGTAGATGCCCTGCATCGGGCCGGGGATGATGCCGTTCACGCTGGCGACATTGACGATGGCGCCACCCTTGTCGGTTTCGCGCATCAGCCTGCCGCCCTCGACGCACATGAAGAAATAGCCGCGGATGTTCACGTCCACGGTTTTCTGGAAGGCGCCGAGGTCGGTGTCGAGGATGTGGCCGAAATAGGGATTCGCCGCCGCGTTGTTGACCAGGATGTCCAGCCGGCCATGGGTGGCGCGGATGTGGGCGAAGGCATCGCGGATCTGGTCGAGCTCGCCGATGTGGCAGGCCAGCGCCTCCGCCGAGCCGCCGGCGTCGCGGATGCCTTCCACCACGCGTTCGCAGTCGACGACCTTGCGCGAGGAGACGATGATGTGCGCGCCATGTGCGGCGAGCAGGCGGGCGATGGACTCGCCGATGCCGCGGCTGGCGCCGGTGACCAGCGCGATGCGGCCTTTCAGGTTGAACAGGTCGACAGTCATGGCAGTGCCTCCAGGGGGAGCCGCGTTTGCGGACAGGGTCAGTGTGGTCTGGCGGGCGTTAGAGCAACGAGTTCCGCATCTGCTCGCGGCCGGTCTCGATGAGGTACTTCACGTAATAGATCAGCGGCCCGAAGCGCGGGTCCCTGGTCTGCCCGTGGTGATAGCGGTAGTAGATCTGCTGGATGATGCCGGCCATGCGGAACAGGCCGTACACGCGGTAAAAATCGCTTTTTTCGACCGACAGGCCGGTCTTGCCGCAGTAGTAGTCCAT
>JBKHWA010000070.1:0-4363 GCA_046566765.1 Gammaproteobacteria bacterium | reverse complement strand
GAAATCTCGCAGAAGGAACCTGCCACCAGGCGCAGCGCCAGCTCGTTGGCCGGGGTCGCCCCCTGCGGCAACGACGACAGCAGCTCGCCCGGCGCACAGCCGCTCGGCGGGGGCGGCGGCGTGTCCTTGTACTTGAACGCGAGGTACTCGGTGTACGCCTCGCAGGTCACCACCACCTCGGTCACCAGGTAACTGAGCAGGCGGGCCGGAGCATCGACGTTGCTGGTCACGGCAAACGCACCCAGCGACGCGACACTGGAGGTGTTCTCGGCAACGATCCGCACCTCGATCTCCGACGCCGGGTTCACCTGCGTCGGCATCCCGCTGACAGTGATGGCAGCGCCGTCGACCGGAACATCGTCGTCGACAATCATCAACTCGAGGACGCCGCTGCCGGAAAGTTCGACGTCGTTGCGCAGCGGGAAATCCGTGTGCAGCAGCACCGTCTCGACCGGCTCGCTGAACACGAGGTCATTGATGATCTGTACCTCGAAGGCAGCCGACTGGCCGGCGTTCGCGGGAATGCTGGCGGCGAACGGCGACAGGAAATTGAAGTCGCTGCCCAGGGTCGCGGTGCCACCGTCATAAACGAACTGGAAGTCGATCGGGCCGCCGGTGGCGTTCGGCGAATCGAGGCGCCCGATCAGTTGCAGGTCGACACCGTCGGCCTCACCGATCTGGCCGAAGTACGGCGACGCCGACACCGTGAGAACGTGCGCGACACGGCAGCGCAAGCCGTACACCAGCGTCAGCGGCTCCTCGGGACCGGCGGTTTCCGGCATCGGGTTGCGGACGGCGGTGACGGTGAGCACGTCGTCGAAATCGCCGAAGGTGCCGCCCTTGCAACGAATGGACAGTGGAACAGCGCCAGCTATGCCGGCCGGCACCGCCAGCGGTGCGAGCGCGGTCGGCTCGTTGTTGACCTGGAAGCGGGTCGGATCGGTGAGGGTAGCGCCGGTGATGTGCACCAGGGCCGGGCCACCGAAGAAGAAGATCGAGGCATCGCCGCCGCCATCACGGCCGTCGTCAGCGAACGGCACGTAATCGCCGTAAGGCACGGTACCGAACTGCAGGTAGTTGCCCGGCGCCGGCGACGAGAAGCCGGTGCCGATGCCGAGCAGGCCATCGTCGAACAGGATGCGGATAATGCCGGTGGTGGCACCGTTGATCGCCGGGTCCGGGCTGACGACCACGCCCTCGATTTCGCAAACGCGCTGGTGCCGGTCCAGCGACGGCGCATGGAACAACCAGTCGGGATCGATCGAGAACGTCAGGCCGGGCGCACCGGCCGGGATCGCCACCGGTGCCGGCGGCAGGCCGGTGAGCGGATCCTTGAAGTCGCAGGTTTCGCCGATACCGCCGGCGCCGCGCGTCCGGAAATGCATTTCTGCATCGACACTGGTGTTGGCGAGGAGGCCGATGTCGAAAACCACGTTGGGACCGTTCGCAATCGCGCCGCGAGCCATCGGGCTGATGGCAGCCACCGGACTCTCGTAGGAACCGCTCATGCAACCCGGATCGGTGCTGGCCGGACCCGACAGCGGCACGTTGACCCCCGGGGTACCCAGCTGGTCCAGGTGGCCGACACACTTCGCATGGCCCGCGGGCACCGCCGCGAACACGCCCCGCTCCCACGGCAACGCCAGGCTCGGCTGGCCGCTGAAACGGTTGTGGGTCAACTCACGCAGCAACTGCGGCTCGTATCCGACCGGCAGGTCCGTGGCACGCGTATCGAGCCCGGTCAGCGGCGAACAGTCCAGCTGGAATTCCGCAAAACTGTACTCGGCGGCGAACGTGCCGCCCGCGCAGTACAGGTCATCGCCGCTCATCGCCGCGCCATTGTCGGCGAGGTTGGTTGCAAACAGTTGCAGTGCGCCGGCGTTGTAGAGACCAGCGTACGCCGGCGCCTGGTTGAAGCCGATCGTGGCGTATTCCAGCACCGCGTTGCTGCCCGCCTCCACGTAGATGCCGGCCGCTACCTGCGCCTTGTTTTCGCCGAAGCTGCTGGCGTCGATGTCGAGTTGGCAACCGTCACAGTAGAGGGCGCCGCCGGCACCGTTCAGGCCTTCGGAACGGTTCCAGTGCAACGCGCTGCGGCTGAGCGAAACGACCGAGCCCGGCGCCGCGTAGATGCCGCCGCCACGCCCGTTGGCGACGAGATCGGACGTCACCGAAAACTGGACGCCCAGATCCTCGCCGACCAGGGTGCCGGCCACGCGTATCGCGCCGCCGTGCGGCTGGCCGCCGGAAAGATCGTCGGCATAACCTTCGAGCAACATCACGCGGCTGAGCGTCAGGTTGCCACTGGCGTGCACATCGAAAATGCGCCCGGTCAGGCCGGCATCGATGATCGAAAACTGCTGGCCGCTGCCGAGGATGGTGATCTCGGTGGTGATATCGAGATCACCCGCGGACGTGTCGGCTTCCTCGACCGTGGAGCTGGCAATGCCGATGGTTACCGGCGGCAGGATGATGGTGTCGGGGCCGGCGTCGCCACGTGCACAGGCAATGGAACCTGCCTTGGAGCCGGTCTCGGCATTGATGATCGCCGCGCGCAGCGTACAGCCACTGGCCAGCGCGCCGTCCTCAACTCCGGTGACGATGATGGTTGCCGCCGGCAATTGCGGCGCGCACAGCGACAACGCCACGGCGAAACCGGTGGCGACCACACGACGGAAGCGGGACGAAATACCCTGGACGTCTGTGAGCATCAATTTGTTGTTCTCGTTGTAGTGCGCCCCCGGGGGAGCGCCGGCACGCCGGCGAGGGATAAACACCCTCCAAACCGGAAATCCGCAGCCATAAACGCCTGTACTATAACTGCTTGCCCACGCTCACAAAACCCCGGCTTCTGCCGCCCGTCCGGCCACCGTCCCGCCCGTCCGATGACCACCCTCCAGCCACCCCGGCCACCCAGCCCCTCCTGCTGCCTCGACGGCCGGGACAGCGCCGGCCGGCCGCTGCGGCTGGCGGCCAGCAGCCCGACCATGACCTGGCGGTCACCAGCGCTCGCCGGACTGCCGCTACGGGACGCGTTCGCACAGCTGGCGCAGCTCCCGGACGGCTTGCTGGTCGGGGTCCTGCCTTACCCGTCGCCGCACCCGGACCCCGGCGCCACCCCGGCAAGCCTGTACCTGTTCGACCGCTACCAGCAGCAGGACCCGGCCGCCGCCGGCCCGGCCACCGGCGAATTCCGGCTGACCCGGCCGTTCCGCGCCGACCAGCCGGCCGGCAGCTACGTCGCCGGGGTGCGCCGAGTGCAGCAGTACCTCGCCGCCGGCGATGCCTACCAGGTCAACCTCGCCCAGCGCTTCAGCGCCGGCTGCGAAGGCGACCCGCGGCGGGCGTTCGAGGCGCTGCGGGCGCAGTTCCGGCCGCCGTTCGCGGCGTATGTCGACATGGGCGACCGGCAACTGCTGAGCCTGTCGCCGGAATCGTTTCTCGAGGTCGAGGGCCGCGCGGTGATCACCCGCCCGATCAAGGGCACCCGCCCCCGCCACGCCGACCCGGCCACCGACCGCGCGCTCGCCGAAGACCTGCGCAACCACCCGAAGGACCGCGCGGAAAACCTGATGATCGTCGACCTGCTGCGCAACGATCTCGGCAAGGTCTGCGTGCCCGGCTCGGTGCGGGTGCCGGCGCTGTTCGAGGTCGAATCCTTCCCCAACGTCCACCACCTGGTGAGCCGGGTTAGCGGCACGCTGGCGCCCGGCATGGACCTGGCCGACCTGCTGCTGGCGGCCTTCCCCGGCGGCTCGATCACCGGGGCGCCCAAGCGGCGGGCGATGGAGATCATTGCCGAACTGGAACCCGGGCCGCGGGACGTCTATTGCGGGTCGATTTTCTGGGCGCTGGCCGACGGCCGCTTCGGCAGCAACATCGCCATCCGCACCTTCGTGGTCCGGGACGGCAGCATCCATGGCTGGGCCGGCGCCGGGATCGTCGCCGACTCGGTGGCCGAGGCCGAGGACGAGGAATGCCGGCACAAGCTGCAGCCGCTCATGCACGCATTGGAAGCTTTGGGTTAATACCCATCTGCTGTTTTGATGTTTTGATCATAAATACACAAAAACAAGGGCGGAATCCTGCTTTAAGAAGTCCGCCCTACTCTTTGATTTAAAAGGAAATCAGACCTTGATCTTGCGGTTGCTCGAGGCCGCGATGGTCTTCTTGAGGTCTTCGTAGGTGTGCACCGCCGGGAACTGCGGGAACTCGCGAATGACGTTCTCCGGCGCGTGGAACAGGATGCCGGCGTCGGCCTCGGCCAGCATGGTGGTGTCGTTGTAGGAGTCGCCGGCGGCGATCACCCGGTAGTTCAGCGACTTGAACGCCTTCACCGACTGCCGCTTGGGGTCCTTCTGGC
>JBKHWA010000069.1:0-3879 GCA_046566765.1 Gammaproteobacteria bacterium | reverse complement strand
TGCCGCCGACCAGCAGGAACGGCAGGCCGGAGGTGAAGCCAAAGAAAAACAGGGTGAGCGCCGCCGGCTGGGCGAATGCCTGGCGCAGGGTGGGGCGGGCGGCGGTCATCGGCGGCAGTCGGTGCTCAGGCAGGGAGTCGGCGGGTGCGCGCCATGATGCGCGAGGTCAGGGCGCCGCATCCAGCGCTGCCAGCCACGCGGCGTCGCGGCCGTAGATGTCGGGACGGAACTGCTGCGCGCCGGTTTCGTCGATCCAGGCCGTCCAGTACGCCAGCAGCACCGGCACGCGTTGCTTCAGCACCAGCGTCTGTGTTTCCTCGTCCGCCAGTACTTTCGCAATGCGCGCGTCGTCCCACCCGGGATCGTTGATCAGCAGCCGGGCGAGGGTGAACGCGTCCTCCACCCGCACGCAGCCGGAACTGAAGGTGCGCGCATCGCGATCGAACAGGCTCTTCGACGGCGTGTCGTGCAGGTAGACCTGGTGGGTATTGGGGAACATGAACTTCACCCGGCCGAGCGCGTTTTTCGGCCCCGGCTGCTGGCGCAAGGTGTACGGGATGTGGCCGCTGCGGAAGCGATGCCAGTCGATGCCGGCCGGGTCCAGCACGTTGCCGTCGGCGTCCAGTACCTGCAGGCCGCGGCGGGTGATGCTGTGCGGATCGCGGCGCGCGTCCGGCAGGATGTCCTTGAGGATGATGCCCGGCGGCACTGTCCAGGTCGGGTTCCACTGCAGGTAGCTGATGGCGGAACGGAACTGCGGCGTCTGGCGATAAAGCTGGCCGACGACGGCGCGCGCCTGCCAGCGCAGCTTGCCGTCCTCGACCAGGTACACCTGGAAGCCGGCGATGTTGACCACCACGAAGCGTGGCGGCATGTCCTGGGTCAGCACCCGCGCCCGATCGAGGTTGACGCGCAGGGTGTCGATGCGCGCGGTTACCGGCACGTTCAGTTGCGCCAGCGTCGCCGGACCGATCGCGCCGTCGGCGGTGAGCCCGTGCCGCGACTGGAAGCGCTTCATGGCGGCGGCCAGCGTGTCGTCGTAGACAGCGGGATCGATCGTTGCCGTGTCGCGGTTTTCGCTGCCGCTGCCGCTGCCGGCGGCAACGGCGCCGTAATCGCCGCTGATTGCCAGCCGCTGCCGCAGCAGAGGCACGCGCCCGTCGCGTTCACCGGGTTTCAGGCTCCTTTTCTTCCGGTCGCTGGCCGGCGGGATTTCCGGCCAGCCGCCGGCAGCGGCAATCTCGCGGTGGCGCGCCAGTTGTTCGCGCATCGCGCGGTAGATCGGGTGCTGCGGCAACTCGGCGTTCAGCGCCGGTTGCAGGTCCGGGCCGACCAGGCGGGCCAGCAACGCGGCGGCATCGCCGGCGGAGCGGCGGTTTTCCGGGCGCAGGCCGGCGGCGGGGCTGCTGCCGCTGCCATCGACATCGGCGACCCGGCCGAATTTGTACTCGTGCGCGAGTTGCGCCAGCGTATCGCTGAACAATAGTTCCGCGTCGGCGCGGGCGAATACCGATGGCCGCCGCGCCGCGAGTTGCGCCTGCAGCGTGAGCAACTGGTCCAGCCGGTAATGCTGCGGCTGCAGGCCTTCGCGCGCGCTGTTGCGCACGGCGTTCACCAGCGCGGCGATTGCCTCGGGATCGGTCCAGGCGGGGCGGAATGCGCGCGCGGTATAGAACTCCTGCAGCGTTTCGCGGTTGCGCAGGTCGCTGCCCAGCACCTGCAGCGGTTCGCCGTCGGCGAGCGCGGCGATGCGGGCCTCGATCAGCGGCTCGATGGCCGTCGGCGCCGTCGCCGCGCCGGCGTTGGCGTTGGCGGCTGCCAATACCAGCCATATCGCCCGCAGGAAATGCTTCACCGGGTGTGCCATCGCGATCTCCATGTCCGTGCTCACCACCAGGGCCCGCGGACCCGGTCGTTGACGATCTCCAGCCCCTCGGCGGCGAGTCGCCGGCGCTGCTCGCGGCCGCCGCGCGACCCGGCGTCCATCGCGAAGCGGCCATCGGCGCGGATCACGCGCCACCACGGGGTGCGCGCACGGTCCGGCAACTCGCGCAGTACCCGGCAAACGTAGCGCTGGTAGCCGGGCAGCCCGGCGCGGCGCGCCACCTCGCCGTAACTGGTGACGTGGCCGGCGGGAATGGCGAGCAGGGCGGCAAGGATGGCAGCGCGTTTTTCGTCCATGCGGGATCCGGTGGCCGGCGGGGCCGGGTGGCTGTTGGTGTTCGGCGCTAGACTCTACCCGCTCGTACGATACCGGGATGCCACTCATGGAAAACAATCCGGTCATGGAAAACAATCCGCCGGCGCCGGGCGAGACCGCCGCTGCCCTGGCCGACGAACTGGCGCCGGCCGCCGCCGCGTTCCTGCGCCGCCGGCCGCAGGCGGTGCTGGCCACGCAATCGCTGGCGCAGCCGGGCTATCCGTCGCTGTCGGCGGTGCCGTTCGCGCTGGCGCCGGAAGGCTGGCTGGCCGGCCTGTTCTCGCCGCTGGCGCCGCATCATCCCAACCTGCTGGCGGACGGCCGCTGCGCGCTGCTGGTCGCCGAGGACAACGACGGCGACATCCTCACCGGCGAACGGCTCGAGCTCACCTGCGATGCGCGAAGGCTGGTGGACGACGCGGACGTGGCGTCGGCGCGCGACGTCTACATCCGCTGCTATCCGCGTGCCGATGCGTGGTTCCGCCAGCTCGGGTTCCATTTCTTCCGGCTGGACGTGGTGGCCGCCCGCTACAACGGTGGCTTCGGCAAGGCGGCGCCGCTGGCACCGGCGGCGCTGCAACTGGTATCGCCGCTCGATCGCGCCGCTACCCGCCGCGTGCTCGACCACATGAACGACGACCACGCCGACGCCTGCGCGCATTACTGGCTGCAGGCTTTCGGCACGCCGGCGGAAGGCGAGGTGACGATGGCGGCGATCGACCGTCTGGGCATGCACCTGCGCTGTGGCCGGCAGTTGCGCTGGGTGGCATTTCCCGAACCGCTGGCCACCGCCGCCGACGCGCGACGGGTGCTGGTGGCGATGGCACAACGCGGGCAGGCAGGGGAGCACGCATGAAGATCCTGGTACTCGGCGGCGCAGGCTACATCGGCAGTCACATGGTGCGTTTCCTGCGGGACCGCGACGTGGCGGTGGTGGTGTTCGACAACCTGTCGACCGGCCATGCGCTGCTGGCCGGCGACGCGCCACTGGTGGACGTCGATGTCTGCGACGCGGCAGCGCTGCGCCGCGCGTTCGATGTCCACGGCCCGTTCGACGCGGTGATTCATTTCTGTGCCCGCTCGCTGGTGGGCGAATCGGTGCGCGAGCCGGAACTGTACCGGCGGGTCAACGTCGGTGGCGCGCAGAACCTGCTCGACGTGATGCAGGCCACCGGCCATCGCCGGCTGGTGTTCTCCTCGACCGCGGCGGTCTATGGCATGCCGCACGCGGAGCGCATCGACGAATCGCACCCGAAGCAGCCGGTGAATCCGTACGGCGAGACCAAGCTGGCGGTCGAGCAACTGCTGCGCGAACGCGCCGGCTGGCTGGACAGCGTTTCGCTGCGTTATTTCAACGCCGCCGGCGCGCACCCGGACGGCAGCATCGGCGAATGGCATGAGCCGGAAACCCACCTGATCCCGAACGTGATGCGCGCGGCGTTCGGCGGCAGCCCGCTGTCGCTGTTCGGCGACGACTGGCCGACGCCGGACGGCACCTGCGTCCGCGACTACGTGCACGTCAACGACCTCGCCGACGCGCACTGGCGGGCGCTGCAATACCTGGAGACGCACCCGGGCGCGCACGTGTTCAACCTCGGCAACGGCCAGGGTTACTCGGTGCGGGAAGTGATCGTGGCCGCCGAGCAGGCGCTGGGCAGGAAGGTGCCGTACGAAATCCA
>JBKHWA010000068.1:0-2643 GCA_046566765.1 Gammaproteobacteria bacterium | reverse complement strand
CGAGGCCGAGGAATGCAATCGTGGTCATGGTCGGAGCTCCTGTAGATCTGGCGTCATGCATTCGGGGTCGTGCGACTGGATCGGTGTAACCGGCGTCGTGCGCCCGGCTGCCTCGGGCGGTGTGCTGTATCCCTCGCTGATCGCTCGGAACATCCGGCCGGGGCAAAGTTGTAGTTGTTACAGGTCGGCAAGCGGGTGCTGTGCAAACGGAGTGGTGAAGAATTCCTCGAGGTAGTTCTGCGGCACGCTGGCGACATCGGGATGCAGCCACCTGGGCGCGCCATCCTTGTCGACCAGCAATGCGCGCACGCCCTCGGCGAAATCCGGGTGGCGCAGGCACTGCACGGCGACGACGAGTTCCATGCGGAAGATGTCGGCCAGCGACAGGTGCTTCGCGCGGCGGATTTGCTCCCACACCAGCAGCGCGGTCACCGGGCAGCCGCCACGCAGGGTTTTCTGCGCGCGCTGGATCCACGGATCGGCGCTGTCGCAGGCGAGGATCTTGCGCACCACGGCGTCACAACTGTCGGCGTCGGTGAGCTGCTGGATGAGATCAAGGTGGGTGCGGACGTTCGACAGCGGGCGCTCGCCCTCCGCCACACGCTCCGCGGTGCGCAGCACCTTGCCAACGGTGGCGCTGTTGAGTTCTTCGCTGTCGCTCCAGCGCGCGGCCGACAGCGCATCGAGCACCGCCTGCCGCTGGCCGTTGGGGATGTAGCGGTCGGCCAGCCCGAGGAACAGCACGTCGGCGGCGTTGCAGTGCGCACCGGTGAGCCCGAGGAACAGGCCGCTGCGGCCCGGCATGCGGTTGAGAAAAAAGCTGCCGCCGACATCCGGGAACAGGCCGATGGTGATTTCCGGCATCGCGAAACGCGTGGCCTCGGTCACCACCCGGTGCGAGGCACCGGACATCAGGCCGACGCCGCCACCCATGACCACGCCGTGTCCCCACACCACGATCGGCTTGGGAAAGGTGTGGATGCGGTGGTCGAGCCGGTATTCACGGCCGAAGAAATCGCGGGCGTAGTCGTTCGGCTTTTCAGCGCCGCACTCCTTCGCCGACTCGTACAGCTTGCGCACGTCGCCGCCGGCGCAGAAGCCCTTCTCGCCGGCGCCGTCGAGGAATATGCAGGCAATCTTCGGATCGGCCTGCCACTCGACCAGCTTCGCATCGAGCAGGTCGATCATCTCCAGCGTCAGCGAGTTGATCGACTTCTCGGCGTTGAGGGTGGCGCGGCCGATGCGGTAGCCATCGGCGGCGGGGATTTCTTCGAACAGGACCGGTGAACTCACGTTTTTCTCCTGGTTGTTCATGGCCGGCGCCACGCACAGCCCCCGGCGCGACCGGGTGGTGTGCGGATGTCCGGAGCGATCAGCGAAGGACGCAGCACACCGCCCGAGGCAGCCGGGCGCACAATCTGCCACCGGCCATGACGGGGATGCAGGCCGCGGGGCATGTCAGCGTATTCTCGATGCAGCCTCGGCGTCCGCCAGCAACCGGCGGGCGACGATCAGCCGCATGACTTCGTTGGTGCCCTCGAGGATCTGGTGCACGCGGGTATCGCGCAGGTGCCGCTCCAGCGGGTACTCGCGGATATAGCCATAACCGCCGTGCAACTGCAGCGCCTCGTTGCACACCGCAAAACCGGCATCGGTGGCGAACCGCTTGGCCATCGCGCAGTAGGTGGTGGCCTCCGGGTCGGCATTGTCCAGCTTCCACGCCGCCATGCGCACCATCTGCCGCGCGGCGACGAGATCGGTGGCCATGTCGGCCAGCCGGAACTGCAGCGCCTGGAATTCCGCCAGCGCCTTGCCGAACTGCCTGCGTTCATTGAGATAGGCCGCCGAGCGTTCCAGCGCCGCCTGCGCGGTACCGACCGAACAGGTGGCGATGTTCAGCCGGCCGCCGTCGAGCCCTTTCATCGCGATGCGGAAGCCCTCGCCCTCGGCGCCGAGGCGGTAGCGCGCCGGGATGCGCACGTTGTCGAGCGTGACGAGGCGGGTCGGCTGCGACTTCCAGCCCATCTTGTCCTCGTTGCGGCCGTAACTGATGCCCGGCGCATCGGCCGGCACCAGGAAGCAGCTGATGCCCTTCGGGCCGTCGGCGCCGGTGCGCGCCATCAGCACCAGCGCATCGGTGCTTCCGGCACCGGAGATGAACGCCTTGCTGCCGCTGAGCAGGTAATCGTCGCCGTCGCGCACCGCGCGCGTTTTCAGCGAGGCGGCGTCGGAACCGGCACCCGGCTCGGTGAGCGCGTAGGACGCCAGTTTTTCACCGGTGACCAGTTGCGGCACCCACTCTGTTTTCACCGCTTCGCCGCCGAAGGTGCACGCCATCCAGGTCGCCATGTTGTGGATGGTGATGTAGGCGGTGGTCGAGGTGCAGGCCGCCGACAGTTCCTCGAATACCAGCGTCGCATCGAGCCGTGGCAGGCCCATGCCGCCAAGTTCCGGCGGGCAGTACAGCGAACAGAAGCCGAGCTCGCCGGCGCGGCGGATCACGTCGACCGGGAAATGACTATCCGCATCCCATTGCGCCGCATGCGGCGCCAGTTGCTTGCGCGCAAACGTGCGCGCCACCTCGATGATGGCGCGCTGGTCGTCGGTCAGATCAAAGTTCATGGCAAGACCCCGCCCCGGCGC
>JBKHWA010000067.1:0-4131 GCA_046566765.1 Gammaproteobacteria bacterium | reverse complement strand
TTGATATCGACATGGGGACAGGCCTCACAGGATGAACCTGACCGTGTGACGCCCCGCATCGCGCAAAGTTCAGGCCGGTTACCGGCCGCGAACAGGGAGTATACAGACTGCTACAAAGCGCCCCGGCTCCCCGCCGGCCGCGCGGGGCGCCTTGGCTATACTCGCCTGCCCTGCCCGCCACGGCACCCTGCCAGCCCCCATGAACCACGAACCGGTCTTCGACGTCCTCGTCATCGGCAGCGGTGCTGCCGGCCTCACCACCGCGCTGCGCCTGAGCGGCAAGGCGAAGGTCTGCGTGCTGTCGAAGGGCGAGCTCACTGCCGCCAGCACCTACTACGCGCAGGGCGGCGTCGCCGCCGTGCTCGACGAGGGCGATTCGCTGACTGCGCACCTCGACGACACGCTGATCGCCGGCGCCGGCCTGTGCAAGCGCGACGCGGTCGACTTCACCGTGCGCAACGGCCCGGCGGCGATCCGCTGGCTGATCGACCAGGGCGTGGCGTTCACCACCGAGGAACAGCCGGACGGCACCTGGGTCTACCACCTGACACGCGAAGGCGGCCACAGCGCGCGACGCATCATCCACGCCGCCGACGCCACCGGGCTGGTGATCTCGTCGACGCTGATCGACCGCCTGCGCGAGCACCCGGAAGTGGAGGTGCACGAGCACCAGATCGCCATCGACCTGATCGTGCAGATCGTCAACGGCGAGCGGCGCGTCGCCGGCGCCTACGTGCTGGACAAGCAGAGCGGGAAAATCCGCGCGGTGATGGCGCGCTTCGTGGTGCTGGCCACCGGCGGCGCCAGCAAGAGCTACCTCTACACCACCAACCCGGACATCGCCACCGGCGACGGCATCGCCATGGCCTGGCGTGCCGGCTGCCGCGTCGCCAACCTCGAGTTCAACCAGTTCCACCCGACCTGCCTGTACCACCCGGCGGCGAAATCGTTCCTGATCACCGAGGCGATCCGCGGCGAAGGCGGCCTGCTGAAACTGCCGAACGGCGAACGCTTCATGCCGCGCTTCGACGAGCGCGCCGAGCTGGCGCCGCGCGACATCGTCGCCCGCGCCATCGACCACGAGATGAAGCGACTCGGCCTCGACCACGTGCTGCTCGACATCTCGCACAAGCCGAAAGATTTCATCATCAACCACTTCCCGACCATCTACGCCAAGTGCCTGTCGCTGGGCATCGACATCACCCGCGACCCGATGCCGGTGGTGCCGGCCGCGCACTACACCTGCGGCGGCGTGCTCACCGACCTCAACGGCCGCAGCGACCTGCCGGGCCTGTACGTGATCGGCGAGAGTTCCTGCACCGGCCTGCACGGTGCCAACCGCATGGCGTCGAACTCGCTGCTGGAATGCTTCGTGTTCGGCAAGGCGGCCAGCGACGACATCGTCGCCAAGCTGGCCAGCGTGCCAGCGCCGCAACCGGCGCGGCCCTGGGACGAATCGCAGGTGACCGACTCCGACGAGGACGTGGTGATTGCCCACAACTGGGACGAGATCCGCCGCTTCATGTGGGACTACGTCGGCATCGTCCGCACCGACAAGCGCCTGCAGCGGGCGCTGAACCGGATGCTGCTGCTGAAGCAGGAAATCCACGACTACTACCGCAACTACAAGGTCACCGCCGACCTGATCGAGCTGCGCAACCTGGCGCTGGTCGCCGAGCTGATCATCCGCTGCGCGCAACTGCGCAAGGAAAGCCGCGGCCTGCACTACACGCTGGATTACCCGGCGATGCTGCCGGTGGCGGAGGACTCGGTGCTGGTGCCGGAGAAGCGCGGTTGAATGCGCAGCAGGTACCGTGCCGCCGGCTGGCTCAGGCGGGGTGTTTCCGGGCTCCGCTGACCGCTGCGCCCGGATAACATCCCGCCCGGCCGCGCCGGTGCAAGGTCATGCCTTGCGGCATTCATCCCAGTGCAAGACGTGTGCGCAGGCGGCGGAAATCATCGGCTGTCACCGCGTCGCGCAGGATGCACAGGCGGCGTGGGCCGAGGTGGCGACGCCAGCCGTCGCGTTCGAGAAACACGAAGATAGCGACAGTGCCCAGCCAGGCGTGGCCGGCGCCGGAAGCGCGCAGCAGGGTGCCGTCGGCGAGGCAGGCAGTGAACTCGCGGCGATCGCCTTCGCCATCGATCCTGAGGCTGCGCAGGCCGGCAGCGCGCTCGTCGCGCCCGGCCTTGAACAGCAGCACGACAGCGAACAGCGCAAGCGCCGATTTCAGCGGCAGCGAAAGATTCGACAGCGGCGCCGCGACCAGCACGCAGGCCGCCAGCGCGAACAACGACGCGGCATAAAGCCGCGACGGGCGGACTTCAACCGCGAGCGGCGGCGTCGGCGAGGACAAGTTCCACCATCTGCGCCAACGCCGGGTCGTCGGGGCGCTCGGTGCTGGTGAACCAGGCGAACAGGTCGGCGTCGCTGAAATCGAGCAGGTCGAGGAAGGCTTCCTGGCCGGCGCGATCGAGCGCGGGGAAGCGCTCGACGCGGAACGGCGACAGCATCACCTCGGTTTCCTTCATGCCGCGGCGGCAATCCCATTCCAGCCGTTGCAGGCGGCGGGCAAATTCTTCGTCGGAACGCATGCGGAATCTCCGGGGATTGCCGGGGGGCTCCCGGCAACAGGCGCGGCGCCCGGCACCGCGCCGGAACATCCACACAAAACGGCCGCCATTATTCCGCCTGCGGTGGCAGCCGGCCAGCGCCAACTGCCGCAACCGGCTGCAATGGCCGGCGCGTCTTCGTATCATCCGCCGACGATTCCCGCCGTGCGCAGGACACCCGCATGACCACCTTCACCGTCGACCTCGCCCCACAGTTCGGCGTACTCGCCATCGACGGCCCGGATGCCGCCACTTTCCTGCAGGGCCAGGCCACCTGCGATGCCCGCCTGGTCAGCCCCTCGCGCGGCGCGCTGGGCGCGCTGTGCAACCTGCAGGGGCGGATGATCGCCTCGTTCTTCGTGGTCGCCGCGCCGGACGGCCTGCGGCTGGTGATGCCGCGCGATCGCGTGGCGCCGGTGCTGCAGCACCTGAAGAAATACGCGGTGTTCTCGAAGGTCATGCTGCGCGATGCCGGCGACGAGCGACTGCTCACCGGGCTGTTCGGCGCCGGCGCCGAAGCCGCAGCAGCTGATCTGGCCGGCAACGTGCCGGCGGCGACGCATGACGCGGTCACCACCGATGCACTCACCCTGCTGCGCCTGCGCGGCAAGCATCGCTTGCTGGCGATCTCGGCGGCGCCACTGGCGATCGCGGGCGCTGTCGCCGGCGACCTCGCGCACTGGACGCAATCGGCAATCGCCGCCGGCGAATTGCTGGTCGACGGCGCCAACGCCGACAAGTTCCTGCCGCAGGGACTGAACTACGACGTCATCGACGGCGTGAGTTTCAAAAAGGGCTGCTACACCGGGCAGGAAGTGGTCGCCCGCATGCACTTCAAGGGGAAGATGAAGGAGCGCCTGTACAGCGCGGTGGCGGCCGGCGGCATCGCGGCGGCCGCACCGGGCGCGCCGGTGTTCCGCGCCGGCGAGGCGCAGGAAGTGGGCCACGTGGTGAGCGCGGCCAGTACCGGCGCACACACCCATCTCGCGCTGGTGGTGCGGCACGATGCCATCGCCACCGGCGTAAGGCTGGGCGCGCCCGACGGCGCGCCGCTGGAGATCCACGCCCCGGCGGTCCCGTTCCCGGAACTCGCCGGCTGAGCGATCAGCGCTGCGCGAACAGTTTCTGGATGCTGGAGAAATCCAGGTCGTCGGCGCCGCTTGCGCCGTGCTGCTGGTAGAGCGCGCGCGCGAGGTCGCCCATCGGCGTCTTCGAGTGCGATGCCTGCGCCGCCTCGGCAGCAAGGCCGAGGTCCTTGTTCATCAAGCGCGTCTTGAAGCCGCCGTCGTAGTTGCGCGACGCCGGCACGTTTTCCATCACGCCCGGGTACGGGTTGTACAACTCCAGCGACCAGGTGCGGCCGGAACTCTTGAGCATGATGTCGCTCAGCGTCTTCGGGTCGAGACCGTTGTCGACGCCGAGTTGCAGCGCCTCGGCGGTGCCGACCATGTGGATGGCGAGCAGCATGTTGTTGCAGATCTTCGCCACCTGGCCGGCGCCGTGGTCGCCGGCATGGAA
>JBKHWA010000066.1:0-2234 GCA_046566765.1 Gammaproteobacteria bacterium | reverse complement strand
CGCTGACATAGCCCATGCGCGCGATCTCGTCACGCAGGTAGGGCGCGCGCAGGAAGGATTGCTTCCACTGGTCAGCGCTTTCATCCGCTTGCTGTCCGGCGGCACCGGCCTGCAGGTCGTTGCGGATCACCGATTTCTTCGGCTTGCCGCCGGCGGCACGGCAGATGTCCAGCGCCGCCTGCAGCTTGTCTTCCTGCGGCAGGAGCGCCGACTCGAAACCGAGCACGAGGATGTGGTGCGTGCCGTCACCGGCGCCCATGAACAGCGCCTCGTCACGCTCGATCAACCGCGCGTTGGCCGGAAAAAGGCCGCTCTGCGCCAACACGCGGCACGCCGCCGCGCCTGCGGCAAAGGTCTCGAACAATACGGTGCAGCCGGCACGGCAGCGCGGCAAGTCCTGCACGCGCAGCCAGGCCTCGGTGATCACGCCGAACACGCCCTCGGAACCGAGCACCAGCCGGTCTTCCTGCGGGCCGGCGCCGTTGCCGGGCAGGCGGCGCGTTTCCAGCACGCCCTGCGGCGTCACCAGGCGCGTGCTCTGCACGAAATCGTCGATGTGGGTGTAGTTGGTGGCGTAGTGGCCGCCGGCGCGCGTCGCAATCCAGCCGCCAACCGTGGAGAACTCGAAGCTCTGCGGGAAATGGCGCAGCGTGTAGCCGTGCGGTTTCAGCTGGGCTTCCAGCGCCGGGCCGTAGGTGCCGCCCTGGACACGCACGCAGCGCGATTCGCGATCAACCTCCAGCACGCGGTCCAGCCGGCACAGGTCCAGCGTCAGTACGCCGGCGAAATTCGCCCGCGTCTCGCGGTCCGGCTCGACACCGCCGACCACGCTGGAGCCGCCGCCGAACGGAACCACCGCGACATGCGCGTCGGCCGCCCAGCGCAGCAGGCGCGACACATCGTCTTCATCGCGCGGATAGGCAACCAGGTCGGGCGCGCAGGTGAAATCCCCGTCCAGCGCCCGCACCAGATCGCGGAACGCCTTGCCGTAAGTATGCACGGCGCGGTGGTAGCGCTCGGCGGTGATGATGTCGGCAAACTGCGCCGGTACGGCGAGTGCCGGTTCCGGCATGCGCAGGCTGTCCAGCGTCGGCACCGGGCGCTGCGGTGGCGGCGCCGCGCCGAATTTCGCCTGCAGGAACGCCTGCGCCAGCAGGCGCATGGCCTCGGGAAACACTACCGAGGAATAACCCCAGCCCCAGAACTTGCGATCGGTGTTGAACGAGGTCATTGGCGAAATCCTCCCTGTCGGTGCGTTTCACATGCCGTCTGGTGCGCGGGGAATGACGGCCTGTTTGCGGTTGCGCCCGTAGCGGTCGTGGCTGGACACCCACTCATCGGCGACGATGGCCGACGCCAGCGACAACTCGCCGCACAACACCGTCGCGGCGACGATTTCCGCCAGCTTGTTGACCTTGCCGGCACCGACGCAACCGAGCAGCGCCAGGCATTCCTGCTGCGTCGGCAAGGCCGTGCCGCCGCCGTAGGTCGCGACGATCAGTGACGGGATGGTCACCGAAAAATAGTAATCACCGTTGTCCTTCACTTCCCCGTAGACAAAGCCGGCCGACGACTCGGCGACGTTGGCCACGTCCTGGCCGCAGGCGATGAACAGCGCGGTGATGCCGTTGGCGAAGTGCGCGCCGTTGTTGATCGAGCCGGACAGCAGCGTGCCCATGTTCGAGAGTTGCCGCTGCCTGAACATGGCAGCGCCACTGGTGTGCATCACCTCGCGCAACAGGGCATCCGGCAGGGTGATCTCGGCAACCACGCGCTTGCCGCGCGTGTGCAGGTTGTTCAGCGTTGAATGTTTCTTGTCGGTATCCATCTGCGCGGCGAGCGTGAAGTGCTCAAGCCCGGCAATGCCCTGCGCCATCATCCACTGGCAGGCATGGCGCGTCGCCTTGCTCACCATGTTCTGCCCGGCGGCATCACCGGTAGTGAAGTTGAAGCGCAGCCAGCGCATCTTGCCCAGCGCATGCTGCTCGATGTTGCGCAGCCGGCCACTGGCCGTGGTTTCCTCGGCCTTCGCCTTGATCGCCGCGAAATTCGCGTCCACCCACAGCCCGAAGTCGCGCGCCGCGCGCGCATCGGCAAAGACGAACAACGGCGCGCGCTGCATGGCATCGTCGATCACCGTGGTGCGGATGGCGCCGGCCTCGCGGCACAGGCGCATGCCGCGCGAATAACTGGCGACCAGCGTGCCCTCGGTGGTGGCCATCGGCACGTAGAAC
>JBKHWA010000065.1:0-2399 GCA_046566765.1 Gammaproteobacteria bacterium | reverse complement strand
GCCGAAGGCGGGCTGATACCCCGGGGGCCGGCCATGCCGGCCCTTGTCATTTCCGGCGCGCAACCGACAATGGCGCCATGACACTCATCCTCGGCATTGACCCCGGTTCCCGCGTGACGGGCTGGGGGCTCGTCCGCCAGAACGGCTCCCGCAACGAATTCGTCGACTGCGGTTGCCTGTGGATCGGCGAGAAGGAAGAGGATGTCTCCTCCCGGCTGCGCGACATCTACGCCGGCATCACCGACATCGTTGCCCGCTACGCGCCGGCCGAGGTCGCCATCGAGAAAATCTTCATGGGCAAGAGCGCGGATTCGGCGCTGAAGCTCGGGCAGGCACGCGGGGTGGCAATCGTCGCCGCGGTGAACGCCGGGCTGCCGGTGTCCGAGTACTCGGCCAAGCAGGTGAAGCAGGCGGTGGTCGGCACCGGCAGTGCCGAGAAGGCCCAGGTCCAGCAGATGATCCGGATGATGCTGAAACTGCCGGAAATCCCGCCGGCCGACGCGGCCGACGCACTGGCGGTCGCGCTGTGCCACGCCAATACCCGTACCAGCCTGTCGCGTATTGCCGGCGCTGCCCGCAACGCCGGGCTGCAGGAAGCACTCAGCGGCGCGCGTTTGCGCGGCCGGGTGCGTCGATGATTGGCCGTCTGCGCGGCCGCATCGCCGCCAAGCACGCGCCGGAACTGCTGGTGGACGTCGGTGGCGTCGGCTACGAAGTGTCGGCGCCGATGACCACCTTCTATCGCCTCGGTGCCGTCGGCGACGAGGTACTGCTGCACACCCATCTCACCGTGCGCGAGGACGCCCACCTGCTGTTCGGCTTCGCCACGCTGGAAGAGCGCACGCTGTTCCGCGAGCTGATCAAGGTGAACGGCGTCGGCCCGAAGCTGGCGTTGTCGATCCTCTCCGGCATCGAGGCCGAGGCGTTCGTACGCTGCGTGCAGGATGGCGACGTGTCGACGCTGGTGCGCATTCCCGGCGTCGGCAAGAAAACGGCCGAGCGCCTGGTGGTCGAGATGCGTGACCGGCTGAAGGCTCTCGGCGAAGTCGAGCTGAAGGGCGGCAAGCCCACCTTCATTACCGCCGCCCCGGCGACGCCGGCGCAGGACGCGCAAAGCGCGCTGGAAGCCCTCGGCTACAAGCCGCAGGAGGCCGCGAAGGCGGTTGCCGCCGCCAACAAGGAGGAAGGGCTGAGCAGCGAGGAACTGATCCGCCGCGCCCTGAAATCGATGGCGAAAACAGGTTGATGCCCGATGAGTGAGAACGAGCGCCTGATCGCCCCCGCCGTCGCCGGCAAGCGCGAGGAAGCCTTCGACCGCGCGATCCGCCCGACCTCGCTGGCCGACTACGCCGGCCAGCAGAAGGTGCGCGAGCAGATGGAGATCTTCATCCATGCCGCGAAGAGCCGCGGCGATGCGCTCGACCACACGCTGATCTTCGGCCCGCCGGGCCTGGGCAAGACCACGCTGGCCAACATCATTGCCCGCGAGATGGGCGGCGAGTTGCGCTCCACTTCCGGCCCGGTGCTGGAAAAGGCCGGCGACCTCGCCGCGCTGCTGACCAACCTCGAAGCCGGCGACGTGCTGTTCATCGACGAGATCCACCGTCTCTCGCCGGTGGTGGAGGAAATCCTCTACCCGGCGATGGAGGACTACCAGCTCGACATCATGATCGGCGAGGGCCCGGCCGCGCGCTCGATCAAGATCGACCTGCCGCCGTTCACCCTGGTCGGCGCCACCACCCGTGCCGGCCTGCTGACCTCGCCGCTGCGCGACCGCTTCGGCATCGTGCAGCGGCTGCAGTTCTACGCGGTCGACGACCTCGCCCGCATCGTTGCCCGCTCGGCCGGCATCCTCGGCATCGACATGGGCGAGGACGGCGCCGCCGAGATCGCCCGCCGCGCGCGCGGCACCCCGCGCATTGCCAACCGGCTGCTGCGCCGGGTGCGCGATTACGCCGACGTGAAGGCCGGCGGCAAGGTCTCTCGCGAGACGGCCGCCGCCGCGCTGGACATGCTGGAAGTCGATACCCATGGTTTCGACGCGCTGGACCGCAAGATGCTGCTGACCATGATCGAGAACTTCGATGGCGGCCCCGTCGGGCTCGACAGTCTTTCCGCCTCGATCAACGAGGACGCCGGCACGCTGGAAGACGTGGTCGAGCCGTACCTGATCCAGCAGGGCTTCGTGATCCGCACGCCGCGCGGCCGGATGGCGACGCGCCAGGCCTACCTGCACTTCGGGTTGAAGGCGCCGCGCAACGCCGCCGGCAGCGGCGGCAACGACGGCGACCTGTTCCAGCCATGAGCGAGCCGGCGGCGCCGCTGCGCGAGTTCGCGATCCCGGTGCGGGTGTACATCGAGGACACCGACGCCGGCGGCATCGTCTACTACGTCAATTA
>JBKHWA010000064.1:0-19201 GCA_046566765.1 Gammaproteobacteria bacterium | reverse complement strand
ATGCACCGGGTCGAGGCGCAGCAGGCGCGGCGCTTCCTTGATCGCGTGGTCGGCTACATGGTGTCGCCGCTGTTGTGGAGCAAGATCGCCCGCGGCCTGTCGGCCGGCCGCGTGCAGTCGGTGGCGGCGCGGCTGCTGGTCGAGCGTGAGCGCGAGATCCGGGCATTCATCCCCGAGGAATACTGGGAACTGCACGCCGATACCACGACCGCGAAGAAAGCGGCGATCCGCTTCGCGGTAGCCAGGGAAGACGGCAAGGAATTCCGCCCGGCCACCGAGGCGGCGGTGAAGAAAACCGTGGCCCGGCTGGAGAAGGCGCCGCTGGTGGTCGCTGCGCGCGACGACAAGCCCAGCAAGTCGAAGCCGAACGCGCCGTTCATTACGTCGACGCTGCAACAGGCGGCGAGCACGCGCCTCGGTTTCTCGGTCAAGCGGACGATGACCGTGGCGCAGCGCCTGTACGAGGCCGGCTACATCACCTACATGCGTACCGACTCGACCAATCTCAGCGCCGACGCACTGGCGATGGCGCGCGGTTACATCGAGAAGAAGTTCGGCAAGCAGTACCTGCCGGACTCGCCCAACGTTTACTCCAGCAAGGAAGGTGCACAGGAAGCGCACGAGGCGATCCGCCCGTCCGACGTGAACCTGAAAGCCGACGACCTCGATGCCGAGGCCGACGGCAAGCGCCTGTACGACCTGATCTGGCGCCAGTTCCTGGCTTGCCAGATGCCGCCGGCCGAATATCTCGGCACGGTGATCACCATCGAGGCGGCCAATTGCGAACTTCGTGCCCGCGGCCGGGTGGTGAAATTCGACGGTTACACGAAGGTGTTGCCGCCCGCCGGCAAGCAGGCGCCGGAAGACACGCCGCTGCCGGACGTGAAGGTCGGCGAGACGCTGCAACTGGTGAAACTCGATCCCAGCCAGCACTTCACCAAGCCGCCGGCGCGCTACACCGAAGCGGCGCTGGTGCGCGAACTGGAAAAGCGCGGCATCGGCCGCCCGTCCACCTACGCCGCGATCATTTCCACCATCCAGGATCGCGGTTACGCCCGGGTCGCCGCCCGGCGTTTCTACGCGGAGAAAATGGGCGACATCGTTACCGATCGCCTGGTCGAGAACTTCGACAACCTGCTCGATTACGGCTTCACTGCCCAGATGGAGGAGAAACTCGACGAGGTGGCGGCCGGCCGGCGCAAGTGGCGGGACGTGCTCGACGAGTTCTACGCCGATTTCAGCAAGAAACTGAAGAAGGCCGGCGGCAAGGGCGAGGGCAAGGAAGCGGTGGGCGGCATGCGCGCCAACCTGCCGGTGGAAACCGACATCGCCTGCCCGGCCTGCGGCCGCAAGATGCAGATCCGCTTCGGCTCGACCGGGGTGTTCCTCGGTTGTTCCGGTTATGCGCTGCCGCCGAAGGAGCGCTGCACCACCACCATGAACCTCACCTCGGCCGACGAAGTCGTGTCGGTGAGCGAGGACGACGAGGCCGAGGAAGTCGAGGCCCGCCTGCAGCACCAGAAGCGTCGCTGCAAGAAGTGCGGCGCGGCAATGGACAGTTACCTGCTCGACGCGAAGCGCAAGCTGCACATCTGCGGCATGGCGCCGGATTGCCCGGGCCACGAGGTGGAGCAGGGCGAGTTCAAGTTGAAGGGTTATGACGGCCCGAAGCTCGAATGCGAGAAGTGCGGCTCCGAGATGCAACTGAAGACCGGCCGCTTCGGCAAGTACTTCGGGTGCACCAACAAGGAATGCGGCAACACCCGCAAGTTGCTGCGCAGCGGCGAGGCGGCGCCGCCGAAGGCGGACCCGATCCCGATGCCGCACCTCAAGTGCGAGAAGGTCGACGACTTCTATCTGCTGCGCGACGGTGCGTCCGGCATCTTCCTTGCCGCCAGCAAGTTCCCGAAAAACCGCGAGACACGGCCGCCGACGGTCGAGGAAGTCCGCAGCGTCAGGGACAAGCTCGACCCGAAGTTGCGCTACATCGCCGATGCGCCGGCGAAGGACCCGCAGGGTCACCCGGCGCTGGTGCGCTTCAGCCGCAAGACCCGCGAGCAGTACGTGCAGTCGGAAGTGGACGGCAAGCCGACCGGCTGGCGCGCGTTCTACAAGGACGGCAAGTGGGTGGCCAGCGTGGCGAAAGCGGGCAGCAAGGAAGACTGATCGCCGATGAAAACCTCTCCCGGACGCCAGGACGGCATTGCCGCGCTGCGGCAGCGCCTGTTCTTTGCCAGTGAACTGCTGAAGTTGGCCACGCGCGAGCTGGCGGGCGATGCGCCGAACCGGCACGGTCTGGCCATGGCCTGTCGCCAGTCGGCGGTGCTGCAACTGCACGCGGCGCTTACCGGTTTCCTTGACGATGTCGCCGAGCGGTTGCGCGTGCCGCGCTCGCCGGAGACGCTGACGATCAGCGCCCTCGACGCCGCGCTGCAGGCAAAGGGCATGGCCTCGCCGGAACTCAACCGGGTGGCGCAACTGGCGGAAAGCGGCTGGCTGGCGGAGTGTGTTGCCGAGTGCCGTCTGGCGTTGTCGGCGACGCCGGGTGGCCAGCGCGATGCCGATGACGATCACGACCATGCCCACGAGCATGCCCACGAGCATGCCCACGAGCATGAGCACGCAGCACCGGCGGCCGGCGGGCGCATTGCCATCCGTGCAGTCACCGTCGAAGAGATCGAGCCGCTGACCGACGCCGACTTCGCGCGCATCCGTCGCTGGATCGCCGGCTGGAAATCGCTGCTCGACGAGTTCCTCGTCACCCTCGACGAATATTGATCCGGATGCCTGCCGTTGGCGCCGGTGACCGGCGCCAACGCGCAGGCGCGCGCCGGGTCTTCGGAAAATACCTACCCGTTTTGCCCCGCCGGTTGCGGAACCTGCAGCCGCGCCGCATGTCGCCGCTGTGCTAGTTTCCGGCTGTTGATCGTGGAAACAGGTATCGCCGTGCAGGGTCGTCGCCGTCTCGTCTTGCTTGCCGCCATCATCGTGGCCGTCGCCATCGGCGCCGTCGGCATCGCGATCGTGTCGCTGTTCGAGGCCAGCCTGGGCGAAACGCGCGATGCTGTCGTGGCGCGGCTGGACGACATGGCGGCCGGCGCGCGGCCGGGCAATCATTCGGCGTCGCTGGCGCTGGTCGGGGAAGAGTGGCGGGTCGCGCTCGGCAGTGCACTGCCACCGGCGATTGCCGCCGCGCTGCCATCGCGCCCCGAAACCGGTGGTTCCGGGGCCGGCGGCGAGGCCGCCTGGCTGGATACACCGCAATACCTGGCCGCGTTGCGCCCGATCGACGCCCAGGCCGTCGTGGTGGCCTGGGTGCCGCTGGCGGACATCCGCGCACCGTTCCATCGCGCCGCACTCTATGCGGCGGCCGGCATCGCCCTGTTGCTGGCGATCGGTCTCGCGCTGTTTTACCGGATGACAGCACCGCTGCTGCGCAGCATCGAGCGCAGCGAGGAGCGTTACCGCACGTTGTTTGCCAACACCGCCGAGGGCGTGTTGCTGATCGGCGACGGCATCGAGGAGTGCAACGAGCGTTTCTGCGAAATGTTCGGGTGCCGGGCGAGCGACGTGCTGGGCCTGCCGTGGCGCGTTGCATTTTCCCGGCTTGGCCTTGGTGGCGAGCGCGATCTCGATGCGCTGGGGCGGCAGGTCGATGCGGCGGTGGCGGAGGGCAGTGGGCTGTTCTCCTGGCGCCTGCAGCGGCCGGGCCGGCCGCTGCAGGTGGTCGACATCGCACTACGACGCCTGGCGGGTGCGGCCTCGCGCAAGGGGCCTTACGTGCTGGTGTCGCTGCGTGACATCACTGCCCGCGAGGAGTCTGCGCGCGTGCTGCGCGAGGCGGAGCAGGCGTTGCACGAGTCGCGCGAGAAGCTGGCACAGGCCGGCCGCAGCAGCGCGCTGGTGGAGTTGGCAGCCGGTATCGCCCACGAGGTCAACCAGCCCCTCGCGGCCATTGCCAACTACGCCCGTGCCTGTCGTCGCCTCCTGGTGTCGGGCAAGCCCGCCGGCGACGACCTGGTGCGCACGCTGGATCGCATCGACGAGCAGGCGCAGCGCGCCGGCGCGGCCATCCACCGGATCCGTTCGCTGGTGTCGAACGAGCCGGGCCCGGGTTCCAACCAGGCCTGCATCAACCGGCTGGTGCGGGAAGTCATCGAGTTGATGAGCGAGGAGATCGCGCAGCACGGCGCGCAGGTCGAGGTGGAGGAGGGGGCCGACGTGCCGGTTTTCGCTGATCCGGCCCAGATCCAGCAGGTGGTGGTGCAGTTGCTGCGCAACGCGCTCGAGGCCGTCGACGCGGTGCCGCCCGAGGAGCGGGTAGTGCGCATTGCCACCCGGCGGCAAGGGGATTTCGTCGAGGTGGACATCGAGGACCGGGGCGCCGGGCTGGCCCCGGACGACCAGGAACGGATCTTCGAGCCGTTCTACTCGACCAAGGAACGCGGGCTGGGCATGGGACTGCCGATCAGTATGTCTATAATCCGGTCACACCGTGGCGAGCTGGTCGTTGACGAAGCCTGCGACAGGGGCACCCGGTTCCGCTTCCGCCTGCCGGCCGATCTCAAGTCGTCCGGTTGCCGCCCGCAAGAAGACCGGGTGGCGGTATAAGAAGAACATCCGTGCAGCAAGGAGTGATGCCACATGTCGGTACGCGCCGGAAACGCCAAACAGACGGTGTTCGTTGTTGACGACGACGACGCGGTTCGCGACTCGCTCGGCATGCTGTTGCGCTCGGTCGACCTGCCGGTGGAAACCTTCGACTCGGCGCTGGCCTTCCTCGAGCGGTACCGCCCGGACCTGACCGGCTGCCTGGTGCTCGACATCCGCATGCCGAAGATGAGCGGGCTGGAATTGCAGCAAAAGCTCCGCGAGCAGGGCAGCCGCCTGCCGGTCATCTTCATCACCGGCCACGGCGACATCCCGATGGCGGTGCAGGCGATCAAGGAAGGCGCTGCCGATTTCGTGCAGAAGCCGTTCCGTGACCAGGACCTGCTGGATTGCATCCACACGGCATTGGCCGAGGATTCGCGCAACCGCAGCGCGGAATCGCAGCGTGCCACCCTGTCGACCCGCTACGACAGCCTCACCGACCGCGAGCGCGAGGTGATGCTGATGGTGGTGGCCGGCAAGGCCAACAAGGTGATCGCGCTGGATCTGAACCTCAGCCAGCGCACGGTGGAGATCCACCGCGCGCGGGTGATGGAGAAGATGCAGGCCCGTTCGCTGGCCGACCTGGTGAAGATGGCGATCGACCTGGGCGTCACCCAGTAGTTCCGCGCGCCGCAAGGCGCTGCGGACAGTCCGCATCCCCCCCGTAGTTCTACGAATTTCCCGCCTGCCTGCCGTTGGCGATGATGCTCCCGTCCCCAAGGACGATAAGGAGCCTCGAAATGCTTGTTCTTACCCGTCGCGTAGGTGAAAAGATCCGGATCGGCGATGACGTCGTCATCACGCTGCTCGGTGTCCGCGGCAACCAGTACAAGGTGGGCATCGAGGCGCCGAAAACCGTCTCCGTCCATCGCGAGGAGATCTGGCAGCGCATCCAGGACGGCGACGTGGTCGGCGCCCCGGCGGGGATGTCGGCCCGCGACGCCCACTGAGTTCCCGCTCCGCGCGGTCGCACGGCAGTGCCGGCGTACCGCAGTGATACCCGCGTTACCGCAGTGCCCGCGTTTTACGAAGGTCTTCTTCATTCCTGTCTGACGTTCTTCTTCTCCGGCAGTACCGGGCCCAGCAGTATCGGGCCCGGATTTATTTCTGCTGTCCGGTGGGAGTCGCCCGGCCCGGGCTGTCCGCCTCGAGTCTGCTCGCCCCGAACCCGCCCGCATCCTGCACGTTCCCGGCTTGACGCCGGCGCGACGGCAAACCTATGTTTCAAACGCTTGTTTGCCCGGCCCTCGCTGCCGGGTTCACCCAGCGTGAGCAAATCGCCTGCACCGCCATGGCCCAGCCGGATACCGCCGTCCGCATCCTCGACACCGCCGAGCAACTGTTCGCCGAGCGCGGCTTTGCCGAGACCTCGCTGCGGACGATCACCGGTCGTGCCGGCGTCAACCTGGCGGCGGTCAATTACCACTTCGGTTCCAAGGACGCGCTGATCCAGGCGGTGTTCGAGCGCTTCCTGACGCCGTTCTGCGCGGCCCTGGATGCCTGTCTCGACCGCCGGCTGGCCGGTGGCCCGGCGGTGATACCGCCAGCGGAACTGCTGGCGCTGGTCGCCCGCACCGCGATTGACCTGCATGCGCGCGATCCGCAGCGCACGGTGGTGTTCATGCGCCTCACCGGACTTGCCTACAGCGAATCGCAGGGGCACCTGCGCGGCTACCTGCGCGCCCAGTACGGCCGCACGTTCGCGCGGCTGGAGCGGCTGCTGGCAGCGTCGATGCCCGACGTGCCGCGCGAAGAGCTGTTCTGGCGCACGCACTTTGCGCTGGGCTCGGTGGTGTTCACGCTGTCCGGGCTGGCGCCGCTGTCGGCGCTGGCGGCGGCCACCTTCGGCCAGCGTCCGGATTTCGCCGAGGTCACGGCCCGCTTGCTGCCGTTCCTCGAGCGCGCACTGGTGCAGGGGGTGCAGTCGTGAGCGCCGGCAGGAGTGCGGCGAACGGTTTGCACATCCGCGTCGACGTTGCCGCCCAGCGACTGGACCTGCTCGACGGTGACACGTTGCTGGCGTCCTGGCCGGTATCGACCGCGCGCAACGGCGTCGGCGAGCGCAAGAACTCGGAGCAGACGCCGCGCGGCGCCCACTACGTGCGGGCGCGGATCGGCGACGGCCTGCCGGTTGGCACCGTGCTGCGTGGCCGCCGCCCGACCGGCGAGACCTGGAGCCCGGAACTCGCCGGGCAGTATCCCGGCCGCGACTGGATCCTCACCCGCATCCTCTGGCTGAGCGGACTGGAGCCCGGCCGCAACCGGCTGGGCGATGTCGACACCATGCAGCGCTACATCTACATCCACGGCACGCCGGACAGCGAGCCGATGGGCGTGCCGCTGTCGCACGGTTGCATCCGCATGCGCAACGCCGACCTCGTCGCGCTGTTCGACCGGGTACCGGCCGGCACGCCGGTCGACATCGTCGGCTGAGATCGTCGGCCGAGATCGTCGGCAGGCAGGGCGGCGCCGCTCGCCGGGCGAATCGGCAGGCGGGACGCATGGGTTGGCAGGGCGGCGTCTCGGCTAGAATGCGCGGCGTCATTTCTTTCACGGTGCGCCGTGGCCACCGCCCGCAACGCGCAGGAGACCCGCATGCGCCCCGGACCGTTGATGCTCGATCTTGCCGGCACCACGCTGGCCGACGACGAGCGCAGCCTGCTGCAAAACCCCGCCGTCGGCGGCCTGATCCTGTTCAGCCGCAACATCGTCAACCCGGCGCAGGTGCGCGCGCTGGTGGCCGAGGTGCGCGCGCTGCGGCCGCAGATCCTCATCGCCGTCGACCAGGAAGGCGGGCGCGTACAGCGGCTGCGCGAAGGCTTCGTCAAGTTGCCGCCGATGCGGGTTTTCGGCGAGATGTGGAACCGTGACCGCGAGGCGGCGATCACCGCCGCCGCCGATTGCGGCTGGCTGATGGCAGCCGAGGTTCTGGCGATGGGCATCGACATCAGTTTCGCGCCGGTGCTGGACCTCGACTTCGGCGCCAGCGCGGTGATCGGCGACCGCTCCTTCCACCGTGATCCGCTGGCGGTGACGGCGCTGGCCGGCGCCTTCGTGCATGGCATGAACGCGGCGGGCATGCAGGCCACCGGCAAGCATTTTCCCGGCCATGGTTACGTCGCCGCCGATTCGCACCACGCGATCCCGGTCGACGACCGTGAACTCGCGGCGCTGGAAGCCGACGACCTGGTGCCGTTCCGCAAGCTCGCGCAGCGGCTCGGCGGCATCATGCCGGCGCACGTGGTCTACGAGAAAATCGACCCGCAGCCGGCGGGCTTCTCCCGTTACTGGCTGCAGGACGTGCTGCGCGGCCAGCTCGGCTTCGACGGCGTGATTTTCAGCGACGACCTCAGCATGGAAGGCGCCGCCGGCGTCGGCTCCTACCCCGAGCGCGCGCGCGCCGCACTCGATGCCGGCTGCGACATGGTGCTGGTCTGCAATCGCCGCGCCGCCGCGCTGGAAACGCTGGCCTACCTCGAGCAGCGTGCCGGCGACGCGATCGCCACCGCGCGGATCGAGAGCCTGCGCGGCAATTTCACCGCCGCCGATCCGCAGCGCCTGGTCGCTGCCCGCGAGCGCATCGCGCCGCTGAATATCGGCGTCGTCAGCAAGGGGCCGACGGTCGGCGACGGAGCAACGGTATGAGCACGCTGAGCCGCGAGCAACTGCAGCAGGTCATGGACGAGGCCGACTGCCTCGCCGACGAAGCCACGGTCGAGCGTGCCATCATCCGCGTCGCGGTCGAGATCACCCGCGACCTGCGCGAGCAGTTGCCGGTGGTGCTGTGCGTGGTGAAGGGCGGCATCGTGTTCGGCGGCAAGTTGCTGACCGCGCTGCATTTCCCGCTCGATTTCGACTACGTGCACGCCACCCGCTACAACAACACCACCCAGGGCAGCGGCCTGCAGTGGAAGGTGCCGCCGAGCGTTTCGCTGGCCGGCCGCCACGTGCTGGTGGTGGACGACATCCTCGACGTCGGTGCGACGCTGGACGCGATCGTCGCCGCCTGCCGCGAGCAGGGCGCGGCGTCGGTGCGCACCGCAGTGCTGGTCGACAAGCGCCACGACCGCAAGGCCCGGCCTGGCATGCGCGCGGATTACACCGGTCTCGATATCGCCGATCGCTACCTGTTCGGCTACGGCATGGATTACCAGGGTTACTGGCGCAACGCGCCGGGTATCTACGCCGTCAAAGGCCTGTAGGAGCCCCTGCGGGGGCGACGCTTTCCCCAAGTTTCCGGAGATACACATGCTGGCAATCATCGGCGGCACCGGCCTGTCGCAACTCGACGGTTTCACCGCCCGCGAAACGCGCAGCGTCAGCACGCCTTTTGGCGCGCCGTCGGCGCCGTTGCTGTTCGGCAGTTACGCCGGCCGCGACGTCGTCTTCCTGCCGCGCCACGGCCACCCGCACAAGCTGCCGCCGCACAAGGTCAACTACCGCGCCAACCTGCGCGCGCTGAAGGATGCCGGCGTCGACCGCATCCTGGCGGTGAACGCGGTCGGGGGAATCCACGCGGCGATGGGTGCCGGCCATATCTGCGTGCCGCACGATCTCATCGACTACACCCACGGTCGCGAACACACCTACAGCGACGGTTCGCCGGACAGCGAGTTGCTGCACGTGGATTTCAGCGAGCCGTTCGATCGCGCGCTGCGCACCACGCTCAACGACTGCCTGCGCGAACTCGGCTACGACTACAGCGATTTCGGCGTCTACGCCGCTACCCAGGGCCCGCGGCTGGAAACGCCGGCGGAGATCCGCAAGTACGAGCGCGACGGCTGCGATATCGTCGGCATGACGGCGATGCCGGAAGCGGGGCTCGCCCGCGAGCTGGGCATCCGCTACGCGATGCTGTGCCTGGTGGTGAACCCGGCGGCGGGCAAGTCCGACGTCGAGATCACCATGGAAGACATCAACCGCGTGCTGGCCGAGGGCATGGGCCGGGTGCGCGATACGATCGGCGCGTTCCTGAAGAAGTGATCCTGCGGGGCGCCGGCGGGTGCTCCTGCGGAGCAGTCGCTGCCTGGCGGCGATTCAGCGCGCCGCCTTCTTCTCTTCCTGCTCGGTATCCACCACCTGCACGATCGCGCCCAGCAGCGGGTGGTCGAGGTAGTGCGGCTCGCCGGTCTTCATCTTGCGCGTCTCGCGGATCACCAGGAATTCCGGCTGGCCGCTGGTCTTGTTCAGGCGGGTGAGCACCAGGTCCAGCGTCACCTCGACGTATTTTTCCTGCACCCCGAGGGTGAAGGTGCCCATCACTTCCGGCCGGCCGGCGATGTCGGCGCCGCCGCGCAGCAACACCGGCGACAGGTCCGGCGATTGTCGCCAGCCACGGTTGACCAGCAATGGATGGCCGCCGTTCTTCAGCTTGGTGGCGGCGTTGGTGAGCGACGCGGCACCCGCACCCGCATAACCGGCGTACATCGGCTCCTTGCCTGCCACCGGCTGGCATTCGCTGTCATTGGCGAACGCCGCCTCGGCGCCGGAGCCGTCGCGCAGTTGCACGGCATGGCAGGGCGGCAGCGGGGAGGTGGTCGTCCAGCCAAGGCCCTCGCTGCTGGCGGCCGGCTGGCCGAATACCAGCACGTCGACGCGCAGGGCAGCATCGGCGGTGGCGGCGGTGAGCAGCAGGAGGCCGGCGACGCAGCGGGCGAGGATTGCAGCAGGGCGACGGTTGGCGATGCGCATCTTGGGTTCCCGTGGCGATGGTTCGGTGGGTGGCTATGCGTTGGGCAATGATCGGCAAGCAACGGCGTGGTTGAACCCGGGCGGGTAAAACCGTGCCGCGACAAGCCGGCGCGATACGGCGTTCACTGGCGGACGACCAGCGCCGACAACACCCGCCCCAGCGACAGCAGGCGCTCGTCGTGGGTGGTGGCGGGTTCGATGTAGCGCAGGCGGTTGCCGCCTTCCATCTTGTAGCGTTTCGGTTCGCGCTGCACCAGCTTGATGATCGACGCCGGGTCGACTGGCGTGTCCTGGTCGAACTCCAGCCGCCCGCCCTGTGCCGAGGCATCGACCTTGCGGATGCCGAGCAGTTCCGCCCGCAGTTTCATCGCGGTGACGCGGAACAGCAGTTTCACCTGCGGCGGCAGCAGGCCGAAGCGGTCGACCAGTTCCACCTGCAACTCACTGAGTTCGTCGTCGCTGCCGCAGTTGGCGATGCGCTTGTAAAGCACCAGCCGGGTGTGCACGTCCGGCAGGTAATCCTCGGGGATCAGCGCCGGGATGCCGAGGTTGATCTCGGTGCCGTGGTGGAACGGCTGGTCGAGGTTGGGCTGCTTGCCGGCGCGGATCGCCTTCACCGCGCGTTCCAGCATGTCCATGTACATCGCCATGCCGATGGTCTGGATGTTGCCGCTCTGCTCGTCGCCCAGCAGTTCGCCGGCGCCGCGGATCTCGAGGTCGTGGCTGGCCAGCGCGAAGCCGGCGCCGAGTTCCTGCGCGGAGGCGATGGCATCCAGCCGCTTGATCGCGTCCTCGCTCATCGCCCGGCGGTGCGGCGTCAGCAGCCACGCGTAGGCCTGGTGGTGCGAACGGCCGACGCGGCCGCGCAACTGGTGCAACTGGGCGAGGCCGAACTTGTCGGCGCGCTCGATGACGATGGTGTTGGCGCTGGGCACGTCGATGCCGGTTTCGATGATGGTCGAGCAGACCAGCACGTTGTGGCGGCGGTGGTAGAACGCGCTCATCACTTCTTCCAGCTCGCGCTCGCGCATCTGGCCGTGTGCCACCGCGATGCGCGCTTCCGGCACCAGCGCCGCGAGGTCGGCCGCGCACTTCTCGATGGTCTTCACGTCGTTGTGCAGGTAGTACACCTGGCCGCCGCGCAGCAACTCGCGCAGCAGCGCTTCCTTGATCAGCGCGGGACCTTCCTCGCGGACGAAGGTCTTGATCGACAGTCGGCGAGCCGGCGGGGTGGCGATGATGGAAATGTCCCGCATGCCGGCCAGCGCCATGTTCAGCGTGCGCGGGATCGGTGTCGCGGTCAGCGTCAGCAGGTCGACTTCCGCGCGCAGCTGCTTGAGCTGCTCTTTCTGGCGGACGCCGAAGCGGTGCTCCTCGTCGACGATGACCAGCCCCAGCCGCGCGAAGCGCACGTCACCCTGCAGCAGCTTGTGGGTGCCGATCACGATGTCGACCTTGCCGTCGGCGACTTTCTTCAGCACCGCGTCCTGTTCCGGCCCGGTGTTGAAGCGCGACAGCACCTCGATGGTCACCGGCCAGTCGGCGAAGCGGTCGCGGAACGACTCGTAGTGTTGCTGGGCGAGCAGGGTGGTGGGTACCAGCACCGCCACCTGCTTGCCGGCCTGGGCGACGACGAACGCCGCGCGCATCGCCACTTCCGTCTTGCCGAAGCCGACGTCGCCGCAGACGAGGCGGTCCATCGGCTTCGGTGCTTTCAGGTCGGCCAGCACGGCGTCGATCGCCATCTGCTGGTCCGGCGTTTCCTCGAACGGGAAGCCCTCGCAGAACGCGGCGTAATCGAGTTCCAGCACGCCGAACGACTGGCCCTTGCGGGCGGCGCGGCGGGCGTGCAGGTCCAGCAGCTCGGCGGCGACGTCGCGTACCTGCTCGGCGGCCTTGCGGCGCGCCTTTGCCCACTGGTCCGAGCCGAGCTTGTGCAGCGGCGCGCTGTCCTCGTCGCTGCCGCTCCAGCGGGCGATGAGATGCAGGTTGGACACCGGTACATACAGCTTCGCGCCCTCGGCGTATTCGAGGGTGAGGAATTCCAGTGCCTGGCCGTCGATGGTCAGCGTGTTCAGGCCGAGGTAGCGGCCGACGCCGGCATCGACATGCACTACCGGGGCGCCGACGCGCAATTCGCTCAGGTTGCGGATGGTGTTTTCCGCCGCCTGCGCCACCTGCCGCTCGCGGCGGCGGCGCTGCATCACGCGGTCGCCGAACAGTTGCGGCTCGGCGACCAGTGACAGCCCCGGCAACTCGGCACCGCGCTCCAGCGGTGCGACGGTGACGGCGAAACGGGCGCCGCCGCCGGTGAATTCCTGCCAGCTTTCCACCGGCACCGGGTGCAGGCCGTGGCGGCCGAGCAGTTCCAGCAGTGCCTCGCGGCGGCCGGCCGACTCGGCGGCGATCAGCGTCCGCTGCGCCGGCAGGTGCGCACGCAGCGCCGCGACCGGGTCCGGCTCGCGCGCGTGCACCGGCAGCGACGGCAGGGCGGCAGCGGAGTCGTCGATCACGAACTCGCTGCGCGGCCGCTGCTTCAGCGCCGCGAACAACTCGTCGACGGCGAGGAACAGGTCCGACGGCGGCAGGATCGGTGCCAGCCGGTCGTGGCGGCGATCCTCGTGGCGCTCGCGCACTTCGCGCCAGAACGTTTCCGCCGCCTCGTGCAGGCCGGGGAACAGGAACAGTTCGCTGGCGGCCGGCAGGTAGTCGCCGAGGGTGGCAAGCCGGTCGAAGAACAGCGGCTGGTAATATTCGATGCCCGGCGGCGCGATCCCGCGCTGGATGTCCTGGTACAGCGGACAGGCACGGTGGTCGACGTCGAAACGTTCGCGGAAGCGTTCGCGGAACTTGTCCAGCGCTTCCCGCGTGAACGGGTATTCACGCGCCGGCAGCAGGTCGATCAGCGCGACCTTTTCCAGCGAGCGCTGCGTTTCCGGGTCGAAGGTGCGCAGGGTGTCGACTTCGTCGTCCAGCAACTCGATGCGCACCGGCGTGTCGTGGCCCATCGGAAAGAGGTCGACCAGCGAGCCGCGCACCGCGAACTGGCCGTGCTCGAACACGGTGTCGACGCAGAGGTAGCCGGTTTCCTCCAGCGTGCGGCGCAGCTTCGTCACGTCCAGCCGCTCGCCGGCACGCAGCCGCAGGCCGGCGGCGACGAACGACGGCGGGCACAGCCGGTGCAGCAGGGTGGTGACCGGCAGCACGACGATCGCGCGTGCCAGTTGCGGCAGTTTCGCCAGTGCTTCCAGCCGGCGCGAGACCAGGTCCTGGTGCGGCGAGAAATTGTCGTACGGCAGCGTTTCCCAGTCCGGGAAGTGCAGCACCGGGATGTCGTCGCGGCCGACGAAGAAGCGCAGTTCCTCTTCCAGCCGGTAGGCGTCGGTGGTGCTGGCGGTGACCACCAGGCAGGGTCGCGCCAGCGCGCGCGCCTGCTCGACGATGTACAGCGCGGGCGCGCTGCCGGCAAGGCCGGGAACGCGACGCGCGCTGTCGCCGGCCGCCGGCGCGGCCGGCGGGAAGAACGTGGGCGATGAACTCACTGGCAGGCGGGATTGAGACCGGCGGCGCGTGCCTGCTGCAGCAGCGCCTGCGACTTCGGCAGGTGCTTCTGGATGTCGCGGATGCGGGTTTCGTTCGACGGGTGGGTCGACAGGATCTGCGGCGGTGCCTTGCCGCCGGATGCCGCCGACATGTTCTGCCACAGGGTGATCGCATGCGCCGGGTCGAAGCCGGCCTTGGCCATCAGGTCGAGGCCGATCTCGTCGGCTTCTGATTCCTGCGCGCGGCCGTAGGGCATGATCACGCCGTACTGCGCGCCAAGGCCGAGCGCGCCCATCAGCAACTGCTTCTGCTGCGTTTGTTCGCCGCTGCTCATCACGGCCTGGATGATGCCGAGGCCCTGCGTGGTCGCCTGCTGCGTCGACAGCCGCTCGTTGGAGTGCTTGGCGATCACGTGGCCGATCTCGTGGCCGACCACCGCCGCCAGCATGTGCTGGTTGCTGGCCACCGGCAGCAGGCCGGTGTAGATCCCGATCTTGCCGCCCGGCAGCGCGAACGCGTTCGCCTGCGCCGACTCGAACAGCACCACTTCCCACGACGACGGGTTCTCGCCCATCGCCGTCAGCAGCTTGTGGGACACGCACTGCACGTAGGCGTTCTTGCGGCTGTCGGTGCTCAGCGGCAGCTGGGATTTCTGCTGGCTGAAGGCGGTGACGCCCATGGCGGCCAAGTCGCTGTCGCCGAACAGCAGCAGCTGCTTGCGGCCGGTGGGCGACACTGCGCAGGCGGCGAGCACCAGCGCGAGCAGGGTGGCGAGGGCGAGGACATGGCGGCTGCGCATCGGGGGCTCCGTCGTGGTTGATACGGGCTGTGCCGGCCCGGGACGGCGATTATAGTAGCCCGCCCCCATCAATTGCCGGCCCGGGACGCAGTTCCGGCCGTTGCCGAGCGAGATTTCCACATGTCCGATTCCCTGTCCGAGGCAGTCCGCGGGTTGCTGGCCCTGCTCGACGTCGAGCCGCTGGAGATCAACCTGTTCCGTGGCCAGAGCCACGACATCGGCAACAAGTCGGTATTCGGCGGCCAGGTGCTCGGCCAGGCGCTGGCGGCGGCGCTGCGCACGGTGGAGCCGGAGCGCACGGTGCATTCGCTGCACGGCTACTTCCTGCGCCCGGGCGACGTGAAGGTGCCGATCGTCTACGACGTCGACCGCATCCGCGATGGCAAGAGCTTTACCACCCGCCGGATCAAGGCGATCCAGCACGGCGAGGCGATCTTCAACATGGCGGTGTCGTTCCAGGTGCCGGAGAAGGGCGTCGAGCACCAGTCGACGATGCCGGATGTGCCGGCGCCGGAAACGCTGAAGTCCGAGTACGAGTGGCGCGCCGAATGGGCGCAGCACCTGCCGGAAAAAGTGCGCGCCGGATTCACCCGCAAGCGGCCGATCGACATGCGGCCGATCGATCCGCAGAACCCGTTCGCGCCGGACAAGCGCGCGCCGCGCAAGCTGGTGTGGTTCCGCCTCGACGGCACGCTGCCGGACGATCCGCGCATTCACCAGGCGCTGCTGGCGTTCTCGTCCGACTTCGGGCTGATGGGCACGGCGATGCTTCCGCACGGTTTCAGCTGGTTCAACCAGAACGTGCAGGGCGCCAGCCTCGACCACGCGATGTGGTTCCACCGCCCGTTCCGCATCGACGACTGGCTGCTGTACGAAATGGAATCGCCGACCGCGGTCGGCGCGCGCGGCCTCAACTTCGGCAAGATCTGGTCGCGCGACGGCCGGCTGGTCTGCTCGGTGGTGCAGGAAGGCTTGCAGCGGATCCGCGAGTAACCGCGACCTGCCCGGCAGTCCTGCCGGGCGTTTCCCGCGTCAGAACCGCGTCCCCAGCTGCATCTGCACCGCGGCGCGGTTGTCTTCCGAGATGCCGCCGACCAGCCACAATGGCCCCAGCGGCGTATTGAGGCCGACGAAGCCGGCGGCCACCGGCCACAGGTCCGGATTGCGCGCATCGTCGTAGCTGCCGTTCCAGGCGCCGCCGTATTCCAGCGCGATGCCGCCGTGCACGCGCAGCCAGCGCAACCGGTTCAGCGGCCGGCGCAGCACCGCGCGCAGCGTGCCGGCGTGGTCGCCGCTGAGTTCGCCGGGCACGAAGGCGCTCATCCGCAGGATCCCGCCGAGTTGCCGCGGCGGCAACGGCAGCGCGCCGCGCCGCTGCGATTCCAGCGTGGTGCCCAGTTCCAGCGCGTATTTCCCGAAGGCCCAGGCGTGGTCGTACTGCAGCGTGCCGAGCTCGTAATTGCCTTCCGAGCCGAGTTCGTCCAGGCCGGCCTCGGCGTTGAATCGCAGCAGGCTGCCGCCGGACGGGAAGTCGCGGTGGTCGAAGGTGTCGAGGAAACCGCCGAGGCGGGTGTAGCCGATGTCGCTGCGGAATTCGGCGATCGGCGCCGCCGCCAGCAGCGTCGCCGTGCTGCGCACGCCGCCGCCGATGCCCAGCCGCCACTCGGCGTAGCGGTGGGTGAAACCGATGTCGATGCCGGCCTCGTCGCGTCCGCTGCGCTGGCGCGCCACCGGGTCCTCGGCATCCCACAGGTCGATGCTCTCGCGCTGGTACAGCAGCCAGGGGGCCACAAACAAATGCTGGCCGTGCTGCGACAGTGCCTGGTACAGCTCGGCGTAGACGCGCTGGGTATCGCCCAGCAACAACTGCGCATGCAACTGGCCGGTGAAACGGTTGAGCGCAGTGGCGGTGTAACTGGCGCCGAGCTGGTAGTGGTCGATGCCCTGGAAATCGTTGTACAGGCCGAGCCCGAACTGCAGGTAATCCGGGCCCTGGTCGCGCGCGACGGGCAGCAGCGTCAGCGTGCCGTCGGCATCCAGCCGGTAATCGACCAGCGAGAAATAATCGAGGCCGCGCGCGCGGTCGACGGCGCGGGCGAGCATCCGCGCGTCGGCGCGATCGCCGGGCTGCAGGTTGAGGCTGTCGATCAGCTGCTGCGCCGGGATGTCGGTGCTGCCGGCGACGGTGATCGCGCGGATTTCCGTCGGCACGCGCGCCGCCTGCCGTTGCGTGGTGATGCGCGCGGCCGGCCGTGCGTCGGCGGCGACGCGATTACGCAGCGGCGACTCGGCCAGCGCGGCGTGCGCGGCCTGCTCGCCGGCGGCGACCGCCTCGCCCATGCGCGGGTACTCCAGCGTGCCGATGTTGCGCAGCGGCGGCACCAGGAACACGTCCTGCTCGCGCAGCGACGCGATCTCCGCCTGCGCGCCGCGGCGCGCCAGCACCGTGCTCATCTGGCCGGCCATGTCGAGCACGTTGCGCAGTTCCTTGCGGCTGGCCAGCGGCGATGACACGTCGACCGCGATCACGACATCGGCACCCATCGCCCGCGCCACCGACACCGGTAGGTTGCTGGCGACGCCGCCGTCGACCAGCAGCCGGCCGTCGATGTCGACCGGCGCGAAATACGCGGGGATCGCCATGCTGGCGTGCAGCGCGGTCGGCAGGTCGCCGCGATCGAGCGTGACTTGCTCGGCAGTTTGCGCATCGGTGGCGACCGCGGCGAACGGCAGCGGCAGTTGCGCGAAGCAACGCTGCTGCGCCACGTGCTGCGTCAGCCCGCGCAGCAGGATGCGCACGTTCTGGCCGTCGCGGGCGCCGGCCGGCAGCCGCAAGCCATCGCGGCCGATGCCCACGCGCAGGCCGGCGGCGAACGCGCGGTCTTCCGCCTTGCGGCGCAGCGACACCGTGGCACGCGACGGCTTGTCGTCCAGCACCGTCGCCCAGTCGGTGTCGGTCATCAGCGTTTCCAGTTCGGCGACCGGCATGCCGCCGGCGTACAGCGCTCCCACCAGACTGCCCATGCTGGTGCCGACCACCAGGTCCACCGGGATGCCGTATTCCTCGATCACCTTCAGCACGCCGACATGCGCCGCGCCGCGCGCGCCGCCGCCGCTGAGTACCAGGCCGACGCGCGGGCGGTCCGGCAGCGGGGCGAGCAGGGGGAAGTCGGGGCAGGTGGCGGTGGTGTCGGCAGCCGGCACGTCGTCGGCCGCGTTTGCCGCGGGCGCAACGCCGGCGAACAGTGCGAGTGCGATGAGTAACAGCAACGGCATCGACGGTTTCATCAGGGGTTTCCTGTCCCCGGAAGCGGCGGGATGGCCGGCGACATTTTTTTCCATGCGCGATCGAGGCGGTCGGTCCAGCCCTTGCCGCGGGAGACGAGCGCGGCATGCGCAGCCTGTACCGAGTCCGGCGTTTCTTCCAGCAGGACCTCGAGCAGTTGTGCCGCCTGCCGCCGGTCTTTCTCCGCCTTGGTGGCGAAAGCCTCGCCGCGCGATTCGGAAACGATCAGCTTGTGCAGCGCGAAACGCGCCGGGCGGGGAATGTTCGCCAGTACGATGCCGGTGCCGGACAGCAGCGGCACCGGCAGCGGATCCTCCAGCAGGTAGTCGAGGAATCGCAGCGCCTGCGCCGGCGCGTTCAACGCCGGGACAAACACCGGCTTCCCGGTTTCCTTGCCGGTCAGCGGCGTCAGCAGGTCCACCCGCAATTCCTGCCCGCGTACGCGGAACGAGGTCGACGGCGCCCGCGAGTCGAGCGAAGGGACCGGGATGAAACCCATGCCGAGTTGTTCCAGCACATCCGGCGCCGGCAGGCCGGGATGCGGCACGGCGATGTTGATGTCGCGGATCGCCGCGACATCGATGTCCTGCGTCGTCACCTGGCTGGCCCACTGCACGCCGAGCAGGTTGCCCATGGCGATGAAGGCGTGGGTGCCGACCAGCACGGCGCGGCCCACCCCCGGGCCCAGCACGCCGGAATCGGCGAAGGCGCGCAGCACCCGGAACGGCCCGTGCGCCAGCGCGGTGCCGCCGGCCGCCAGGAAGGCGGCGCGCACCTCGTCGAGCCGCTGCAGGTCCGCCGCCCGGTCCTGCGCGCGGGCGTGCAGGCGGGCGACCAGCGCGCCGGTCGCTTCGTCGTCCGGGCCCAGGTAGGTCTGGCGGGTGGTGCCGGCGAGGTCGCGGTACTGGTGGTAAAGGTAGGCCCGGCCCCCCAGCGTCTTGTGGACGATGGATCCGGGCAGCGCACCGATGTTCTCGGTCGCACCGATCGCCAGCGCCAGCTCGCGCAGTTCGGCGTACAGGGTGCGGGCAGTGAGGGAGAGCGGATGAGCCTGCATGGGGAAAGGCGGCAGTGAAGTTATACGCAATGTATTTCTACTTTGCGTATAAGGCTAGTCCGTCGGTCGTTGGCCCGGGAAATCGTTGCCGGGCGGGGGGCTGGTAATGTCCGACGCTGACCCGGGGGCAGGCTGCAGCCGGGCCTGGGGTTGGCGACGACGCTGTCACATG
>JBKHWA010000063.1:0-5025 GCA_046566765.1 Gammaproteobacteria bacterium | reverse complement strand
TGCGGGTTGCCGTCATGGCGGTCGTAGGCTTCGACGATGCGTTGAACCAGGGTGTGCCGGACCACGTCGCGCGATTCGAAGTGGGTGAAGGCGATGCCTTTCACGTCCTTCAGGATGCTGATCACGTGCAGCAGGCCGGACTCGGTGCCGCGCGGCAGGTCGGTCTGGCTGATGTCGCCGGTGATCACCGCCTTTGAGCCGAAGCCGAGGCGGGTGAGGAACATCTTCATCTGCTCGCGGGTGGTGTTCTGTGCCTCGTCGAGGATGATGAAGCTGTTGTTCAGCGTGCGGCCGCGCATGTACGCCAGCGGCGCGACCTCGATCACCTGCCGGTCGAGCAACTTGGCGACGCGCTCGAAGCCGAGCATCTCGTACAGCGCGTCGTACAGCGGCCGCAGGTAGGGATTGATCTTCTCGGCGAGGTCGCCGGGCAGGAAGCCGAGTTTTTCGCCGGCCTCCACCGCCGGGCGCACCAGCAATATGCGGCGGATCTCGTCGCGCTCCAGCGCGTCGACCGCGGCGGCCACGGCGAGGTAGGTCTTGCCGGTGCCGGCCGGGCCGATGCCGAAGGAAATGTCGTGGTCGAGGATGCGCTCGACGTACTTCACCTGGTTCTCGCCGCGCGGGCGGATCCAGCCGCGGCGGGTGCGCAGCACGGCGCGCTCCTCGCCGGCCGGGCGCGGGCCGCGGGCGCTGGAATCCTGCAACTGGACGTGGACGTCGTCGGCGGTGAGTTCCTCGCCGTCGGCGGTCTGGTCATAGAGGCGCTCGAGCAGGGCGGAGGCAGCCTTCACCGAGGCGGCGTCGCCGGAGAAGTGGAACTCGTTGCCACGGTTGCGGATGTCGACGCCGAGCCGGCGTTCGATCTGGCGCAGGTGCTCGTCGAGGCGCCCGCAGAGGACCGCCAGGCGGCGGGCGTCGTAGGGCTCGAGGGTGAGGCTGGCGGTCTGGGGGCTACTGTCCAAGTCGGGATGTGGACACCGGCTGGGCGGTGGTCCTCCGCCGGGGGCGGATGTGCATGGGACCGACATGGTAGCGGCCGCTGCGCGGGGGTGCCACCGCAGCGCTGGCGGGCGGCAGATCAGCCGTCCCTGCGAGGGTTGGCAGGTTGGCGGGTGCTTACTGGCGGTTACGGGCGCGGATGGGCGCCCGGCGGCGCTGTGCCGCCGGCTGGCTCGGGAGGTGTACTCCTGCTTCTCGCTTTCGCTCGCCGCATCCGCACACCTCCCGGCCGCGCCGGGGTTGGGTCGCGAGGGCATCCGCCGGCTGGCTCGGGAGGTGTGTTCCTGCTCCTCGCTTTCGCTCGCCGCATCCACACACCTCCCGGCCGCGCCGGGGCGGGGCTGCGAGAGCGTCAGTCAACGGCGACCGGGTCCGTACCGCGCAGCGAGTGCGGCTTGGCCTCGGCGATGGTCACGGCGACGAAGCGGCCGATCAGGCTGTCGTCGGTGGAGGCGAAGTTCACCACCCGGTTGTTCTCGGTGCGGCCGCGCAGCTGGCCGGGGTCCTTCTTCGAGATGCCCTCGACCAGGATGACCTGCCGGCTGCCGACCATGCGCCGGCTGATGTCGAACGCCTGCTGGTTGATCCGCTCCTGCAGGATCGCCAGCCGCTGCTTCTTGGCGTGCAGGTCGACCGGGTCGTCGAGTTCGGCCGCCGGCGTGCCGGGGCGCGGGCTGTAGACGAACGAGTACGAGGCGTCGAAGCCGACCTCGGCGATCAGGTTCATGGTGTCGATGAAGTCTTCATCGGTCTCGCCGGGGAAGCCGACGATGAAGTCCGAACTGAGCGCGATGTCCGGCCGAGCGGCCTTCAGCCTGGCGATGATCGCGAGGTAGTCGGCGCGGGTGTGGTTGCGTTTCATTGCCGCCAGCACGCGGTCGGAGCCGGCCTGCACCGGCAGGTGCAGGTGGGCGACCAGCTTCGGCAGGTCGCGGTGCGCCTCGATCAGCGAGTCGGTGACTTCCAGCGGGTGGCTGGTGGTGTAGCGGATGCGGCCGATGCCGTCGATGGCGTGCACGCGGCGCAGCAGGTCGGCGAAATCCGCGCCGCTTGCGCCGGCGGCGACCGGTTCGCGCCAGCCGTTCACGTTCTGCCCGAGCAGCGTCACCTCGCGCACGCCCAGCGACGCCAGGTGTTCGATCTCGCGCAGCACGTCCGCTGCCGGCCGGCTGACTTCCGGTCCGCGGGTGTAGGGCACGACGCAGAAGGTGCAGTACTTGTCGCAGCCTTCCATGATCGACACGAAGGCGGTGACGCCGTCGACGCTCGGCTCCGGCAGCGCGTCGAATTTCTCGATTGCCGGGAACGAGATGTCCAGCACCGGGATCCTGTTCGCCTTCGCGCTGCCGATCAGGTCCGGCAACCGGTGCAGTGTCTGCGGGCCGAACACGACGTCCACGTACGGCGCGCGCTCGCGGATGGCCTCGCCTTCCTGCGAGGCAACGCAGCCGCCGACACCGATCACCAGCCCCGGCTTCTGTTGTTTCAGCCGCTTCCAGCGGCCGAGTTCGCTGAACACCTTTTCCTGCGCTTTTTCGCGCACGGAACAGGTGTTCATCAGCAGGATGTCGGCCTCTTCCGGGTTGTCGGTGCGCTCGATGCCCTCGCTGGCGTCCAGCAGGTCGGCCATGCGCGACGAGTCGTACTCGTTCATCTGGCAGCCGTGGGTCTCGATGTAGAGCTTGCGCGGCGTTTTCGGCGCGGAGGCCGGCGCGGCGTGGCCGGCGGCGGGGTCGTGCGGCAGGGTCATGGCAGTCGGGTCCGGTTTCGGTCGGGGGGCTGCGGGGCGCGGCAGTATAGGGCGCCGTGGCGGGCGGATGAAGGTCGTGCACGCGCGTGCAATACGGGCATCCGCAAGTGACCGGTATCCGGGTCGGCGCTATGGTGGCGGCCCACGCCATTTGCCAGCCGGAACCCCGATGTCGGAACCCGCGAAGCCCCGCCGTACCCTGCGCAACGCCGGCCTCGCGCTGCTGGCGGTCGTCGCGGTGTCGATCACCTACTGGATGACGTTGCCACCGGCGCCGCCGGTGGCCGCCGGCGCGGTGCCGCCACCGGCGGCCGGTTCGCTGCCGGTGGTTTCCGGGCTGGGCGGCGACTTTTCGCTGCCGTCCACCACCGGCACCGACCTGGCGCTCGCCGACCTGCGCGGCAAGGTGGTGCTGCTCAACTTCGGCTTCACCCACTGCCCGGATATCTGCCCGCTGGTGCTGACCCGCATGGGCGCCGCGCTGCGCGAACTGGAAGCGCAGGGCGCGGACATGGCGCGCGTGCAGTCAGTATTCGTCACGTTCGACCCGGAGCGCGACACGCTGGACCACCTGCGTGAATACGTCGCATATTTCCACCCGTCGATCATCGGCCTGCGTGGCGATGCGACGCAGACGGCGGACCTGGCCCGGCAGTACAAGGTGATCTACCTCAAGCAGGACGCCGGTTCCGCCTCCGGGTACGTGTTCCAGCACAGCGATTTCATCTATGTGATCGACACCGTCGGCCGGGTGCGGCTGCTGGTGGGCAGCAAGGATCCTGAAGCGGCGATCGTCGAGGCGGTGAAGCGACTGCTCCGCGATTCGCAAAAAGACCACAGCGACCAGCTGGCGGCGGAGAAGAAGTGATGACGCGCATGGTCACCGTGCTGTTCGCCTTGCTGCTGGCCGGCAGCGCTGCCGCCGCGCCGGCGATCCACCTGCAAGGTGGCTGGGCGCGCGCGATGCCGCCGGTGACGAAGACCACCGCCGGCTACGTCACGGTGATGAACCACGGCGATGCCGACGACGTTTTGCTCGGCGCCCGCGTCGACGGCATCCGCGTGGTCGAGATCCACGAGATGGTGCGCGACGGCGACATGCTGCGGATGCAGCGTCGCGAATCGGTGGCGGTGCCCGCCGGCGGCAGCGTGCAACTCGCGCCCGGCGGCCTGCACCTGATGCTGATCGACGCGCAACAACCGCTGGCGGCGGGCGGCAGGCTGGAAGGCGTGCTGCGGTTCCGCGACGCCGGCGAGGTAAAGGTGACGCTCGACCTGCGCGCACAATGACGTGCGTGTTCCGGTAGAAGCCAGGCTGGTGCTCCAACACAACAAGAACAGATGGAGACGACGATGAAACGTACCCTGATTTCCCTGGCCGTGATGGCCTCGGCGCTTGGCGCGCCGATGGCACAAGCGGAAGTCTCGAGCGAGCAGTTGCAGGCGCTGGAGGCGCGGATCGCGCAACTGGAAGCCGGCGAGAAGGAGGCCGCGGCGCCGGCCGCCGACGCGGCTGCCGGCAAGTTCAAGTTCAACGGTTTCATGTCCGCCGGCTTCGGCCGCGCCGACATCGACGACTTCAGCTATGCCGGTCTCGACGAGGACGTGTCGCACACCGCCGACTCGATCGTCGGCCTGCAGGTCGAGGGCAAGGTCAACGACGAGATGAACGCCGTGCTGCAACTGGTGGCACGCGGCGACGAGAACTTCGAGGCCTCTGCCGAGTGGGCCTACATCGGCTGGCGGCCGACCGAGGCCGACGAGTTCCGCGCCGGGCGCCTGCGCACCTCGTTCTACATGATGAGCGAGTACCTCGAGGTCGGTTACGCGTATCCGTGGATCACGCCGCCCACCGAGGTCTACAGCCCGAGTTTCCCGTCGTCCTACGACGGCCTGTCCTGGACGCACAAGTTCAACGCCGGCAGCTGGGAGCATGATTTCCGCGTGAACTGGGGTTCGACCGCCGCGGCGGACGATTCGTCCATTCCAGTCGATGTCCGCAACGCCTGGGGCGTCGGCCTCGGCAGCAGCGTCGGCGACTGGCAGTTCGGCCTGAACGTGTCGGGCGCCCGGCTCAACGCCTCCAACCCGCTGTTCGATGCACTGGTGGCGCTGGGCGCGATCGACCCGATCGAGGATGCCGACATCCTTTACCAGGCCGTTGGCCTGCAGTACGACAACGGCAAGCTGCTGGCGCTGGTCGAGGGCACCGTCGTCGAGACCGACGGCGTGGTGGCCGACACCGAGTCGGTTTATGCAACGCTGGGCTACCG
>JBKHWA010000062.1:0-12038 GCA_046566765.1 Gammaproteobacteria bacterium | reverse complement strand
AGTGGATCGCCTCGGCCAGCATCGCGCCGGAGCGCGTGTACCAGGCGGCCCAGCCCTTGGCGATGGCGATGCCGCCGTTGGCGAACAGGGCATAGAGGATGGCGCGAGTCGATCCGTCGGCGGACATCTCGTCGATTGCTCCTGGGGCGTCGGCGTGGCAGCCCCGGCATCAGCCGGGATTACTCGAGATAGGTATAACCGTCGAGGCCGTCACGCACCTCGGCAAGATAGGCGGCCTTGTCAGCCAGCTTCGCGGCGTCGAGCTTCTTCTCGATCCTCGCCAGCAGTTCATCCGGCCTGTAGTTCACGTAGCGCAGCACGCTGCTGACGGTGTCGCCACGGATCGCGTTGCGGATGTCGACGTTGCCTTTGGCGTCGATCTCCACGTCCACCGCGTCGGTATCGCCGAACAGGTTGTGCAGGTCGCCGAGGATTTCCTGGTAGGCGCCGACCATGAAGATGCCGACGTGGTACGGCTTCGCCGGGTCGTACGGCGGCAGCGGCAGCGTGCTCTCGATGCCCTCGCCGTCAACGTAACTGTCGATCCGGCCGTCGGAGTCGCAGGTGATGTCCTGCACCACCGCGCGCGCGGTCGGCTTCTCCATCAACCGTTCCAGCGGCAGCACCGGGAAGATCTGGTCGATGCCCCAGACGTCCGGCGCCGACTGGAACAGCGAGAAATTGAGGAACAGCTTGTCGGCCAGTTTCTCGTTCAGCTGGTCGTAGAGTTCGCGCTGCTTGCGACGTTGCGGGTCGAGGCGATCGCGCACGCGACGCAGGCAGGCGTGGTAGGCCCGCTCGGCCCAGGCGCGCGCCACCAGCGGCAGCTCCTGGTGCTGGAACTGCGACAACACGTCCTGGAACGCGTTCACCACGTCGTGGTAGACCTCCAGCGTGTTGACCGGCTCGCGCGACGACACCAGCTTGCCGTGCAACTGCCAGAGATAGTCGACGCTGGCGGAGGCACCGGCCGGCGGCGCATCGAGCGTCTCCTCGGCGATGCGCTCGACGTCGATCACGTTGGTCACCAGCACCGCGTGGTGGGCGGTCAGCGCGCGGCCCGACTCGCTGACGATGTCCGGGTGCGGCACGTGGTTGGCATCGCACAGCTCCTGCACCGAGTGCACGATCTGCCAGGCGTAGTCGCTGAGGCCGTAGTTCATCGAGCAGTACGAGCGCGAGCGCGTGCCCTCGTAGTCCACCGACAGCCCGCCGCCGACATCCAGCACCGTCACCGGCACGCCGAGCTTGCGCAGCTCGACATAGTAGCGTGCGGCTTCGCGCATGCCGTTCTTGATGTCCTCGATGTTGGCGATCTGCGAGCCAAGGTGGAAATGCAGCATCTGCACGCTGTCGATCCGGCCGGCGGCGCGGCAGCGCTCCACCACTTCCAGGATCTGCACCGGCGACAGCCCGAACTTGGATTTCTCGCCGCCGGTGTTCTGCCAGTTGCCCTTGCCGATGCTCATCAGCCGCACCCGCACGCCGATGCGCGGCACGACGTTCATTTTCTTCGCTTCGTCGAGGATCAGGTCCAGCTCGGACAGTTTCTCGACGACGATGGTGACCTTGTGGCCGAGTTTCTCTCCGAGCAGTGCGAAGCGGATGTACTCGCGGTCCTTGTAGCCGTTGCAGACGATGGTGTCGCCGGCATGGCGGCTCATCGCCAGCACCGCCAGCAGTTCCGGCTTGGAACCGGCCTCGAGGCCCACCGGCCGGCCCGGCTCGCCGACGGAAACGATTTCTTCCACCACGCGCCGCTGCTGGTTCACCTTGATCGGGAACACCGGCGTGTAGCCGCCGCGGTAACCGGTCTCGGCGATCACCTGCGCGAAGGCATCGCGCAGGCGACGGGTGCGGTGGCGCAGGATGCCGGAGAAACGCACCAGCGCCGGCAGCCGCAGGCCCTGCGCCTGGATCGCCTCGATCACCTCGTGCAGCGAGACCGCGCGGGCATCGCCGACGCCGTCCGGATGCACCACCACGTCGCCGTCGGCGTCGATGTCGAAGTAGCCGTCGCCCCAGTGGCGGATGTTCCAGGTGGCCAGGGCGTCGTCGTGCGTCCAGTTCGTCATCGGGTCTTCCGGGGTTCACGGGGCGGTCGGGAAAGCGGCGGTATTATGCCCCCGCCCGCCGGCAAAGTGCCCGGCCCGGGGACCCCGGCTGCTATCATGCGCGCCCTTCGCCGGAGGGGTGCCAGCCGCCGCCTCCCGCTCCCGAATCCCCACCCGTGAGGCCCTCGCCATGACCGCCCGTTCCGACTGGTACATCGAGTACTTCGAATCCGCCGGCACCGCCTTCGGCCTGAAGCTGAAGAACGCGCAAAAACTCGACTCGGTGCAGAGCCCGTACCAGCACATCGAGATCTGGGATACCGAGACCTTCGGCCGGCTGATGACCATCGACGGCGCGACCATGGTGTCGACCCGCGACAACTTCCTCTACCACGAGATGATGTCGCACCCGGCGCTGTTCTCGCACGCCAACCCGGAGCGCGTCGCCATCATCGGCGGCGGCGACTGCGGCACGCTGCGCGAGGTGCTGCGCCACCCGGGCGTGAAAAGCGCGACCCAGATCGACATCGACGAGCAGGTCACCCGCATGTCCGAGAAGTACTTCCCGGAACTGTGCGAGTTCAACAACGACCCGCGCGCGAAGCTGCTGTTCATCGACGGCGTGCAGTGGGTCAAGGACCAGCCGGACGAGTCGCTGGACATCATCATCGTCGACTCCACCGACCCGGTCGGCTTCGCCGAGGGCCTGTTCAAGGTCGAGTTCTTCCGCGACTGCATCCGCATCCTGAAGAAGGGCGGCATCATCGTGCAGCAGAGCGAGTCGCCGCTGCTGCACAGCGCCACCATCATCCGCGACCTGCACCGGAACATGCGCGCCGCCGGCTTCACCGGCACCCAGACGCTGCCGTTCCCGCAGATCGTGTATCCCTCGGGCTGGTGGAGCTGCACGCTCGCTACCAAGGGCGGCAACGTCAACGGCTTCCGCGAGGCCGACGCCCGCGCGAAGAAGTTCGAGACGCTCTACTACAGCGCCGACATCCACAAGGGTGCGCTGGTGCTGCCGCCGTTCATGCAGAAGGCGATCCAGTCGTAACTGCTGCAACGCCGCCGCCGGGCAACAGCCCGGCGCCGATCCCGGCGAAACCCGGGAACGAAAAAGGGGCCCCGGAGGGCCCCTTTTTTATTGCGCGTTTTATGCGTGGAGCGTGTAGCCGGTATTACGGGGTGTAGGCGCGCTCGCCGTGCTCGGCGAGATCCAGGCCTTCGCGCTCCTGGTCTTCCGACACCCGCAGGCCGATCACCATGTCGGCGATCTTGAAGGCGATGAAGGCAACCACCGCGCTCCACACCACCGCGGTAATCACGCCGGTGGCCTGCGCCATCATCTGCGCGCCGAAGTCGTAGGCGGCAACGCCGGCCGGGGTGACCGAGTAATCCACCACGCCCATGCCGCCGAGCGCCGGGTTGACGAACACGCCGGTGAGCAGCGCACCGACGATGCCGCCGACCGCGTGCACGCCGAACACGTCCAGCGAGTCGTCGAAGCCCAGCTTCGCCTTCAGCACGGTGACCGCGAAGAAGCAGAGCACGCCGCCGGCCAGGCCGATCACCAGTGCACCGCCGAGGCCGACGAAGCCGCAGGCCGGGGTGATGGCGACGAGACCGGCGATGGCGCCCGAGGCCGCGCCGAGCAGGCTCGGCTTGCCCTTGTGGAACCACTCGACGAAGGTCCAGGCCAGTGCCGCTACCGCGGTGGCAAACATCGTGTTGGCGAACGGTACGACCGCGAAGCTGTTGGCTTCCAGGTTGGAGCCGGCGTTGAAGCCGAACCAGCCCATCCACAGGATGCAGGCGCCGATCATCGTCATCGTCAGCGAGTGCGGGGCCATCGACACCTTGCCGTAACCGAGGCGCTTGCCAACCATGATCGCGCCGACCAGGCCGGCGATACCTGCGTTGATGTGCACCACGGTGCCGCCGGCGAAATCGAGCGCGCCCTTGCCGAACAGGAAGCCGCTGGCTGCGTCATACGCGCTCGGGCCGCCCCAGTACCAGACCATGTGCGCCATCGGCGCGTAGGCGAAGGTGAACCAGATGACGGTGAACAGCAGGATCGCGGCGAACTTCATCCGCTCGGCGAAGCCGCCGACGATCAGCGCGCAGGTGATGCCGGCGAAGGTCAGCTGGAACATCGCGAACAACAACTCCGGGATCTGCACGCCCTTGGAGAACGTCTCGACCCAGGAATCGTAGGTGACGCCGCTCATGAACACCTTCGACAGGCCGCCCACGAACGGGTCGAGCGCGCCGCTGGCGTTGGTGGTGAAGGCCAGCGAGTAGCCATAGACCACCCACAGCACGGCGACCAGGCAGAACACCGTGAACACCTGCATCAGTACCGACAGCATGTTCTTGCTGCGCACCATGCCGCCGTAGAACAGCGCGACGCCGGGCAGCGTCATGAACAGCACGATGATGGTGGCGACCAGCATCCAGGCGATGTCGCCCTTGTCGCGGGTGGGGGCCGCTTCTTCCGCCGGGGCGGCTTCAGCGGGTGCGGCCTCGGCAACGGGTGCCTCGGCGGTTACGGCCTCCATGGCCACGGGCGCTTCGGCGGCAACGGCTGCTGCCTCCTCGGCGAACACGGGGCTGGCGCCGAAGACGGCGCACCCCAGGGTGAGGGCGATCAAAAGGCGTTTCACGTTGTTACCTCCGCTTGCGCGAAAAATTTGTCAGGTCAACCTTGTCGGTGTCCCTCGCGGGACGGCATGGATCGGTGGCTGCCGCTGCGACTTGCGTGGGTCGCGGCGTTGAACGGGTAAATCAGATCGCTTCGTTGCCGGTCTCGCCGGTGCGGATGCGGATCACCTGCTCGAGCGGGCTGACGAAAATCTTGCCGTCGCCGATCTTGCCGGTGTTCGCCGCCTTGGTGATTGCCTCGATGACGCCCTCGACGCTGCCGTCGGCGCAGGCGACTTCCACCTTCACCTTCGGCAGGAAGTCGACGACGTACTCGGCACCGCGGTAGAGCTCGGTGTGACCCTTCTGCCGACCGAAGCCTTTCACTTCGGTCACGGTGATGCCCTGTACGCCGATCTCGCTCAGCGCCTCGCGGACATCATCGAGCTTGAAGGGCTTGATGATTGCCGTTACCAGCTTCATGGCTCTCTCCTGTACTGGCCGGCGTTGCCGGCGCTGTTGGACTTCGACTTTCAGGCGACGACCCGCGGATTGCGGTTCCCACCCGTCCAGACCCCTTTTTGCAGCCTGTGCACCCGCCGGTGCACGATCCATGCCTGACCTGAAAACAAGCGCAAAAACAGAGGGTTAGAGCCCGGGCGACACAGGGTGCCCGAGTCCGCGGCGAGTATAACGCACCGCTCCGGGGCACCGTCCCATCGTGGTGCACGATCGCGGCGCGCCCGCCAAGCCGCGCGTGCCGGCCGCTGTTATGCTGCGCGCGCCGCCACGGCAACCGATGCGACGGCATCCGGCGCCACCGCATGCGATGCCACCGCGGCCGATGCCACCGAAACCGCCGCCACAGCCAGCGAAAGCGCCATGAACCAGGAAAACGCCATCAACCGGCTGGTCGACCAGCTCGCCCGCAACCTGCCCGGCAGCGTCGCCGCCGCGCGCGAGGAATTCACCGCCGCCGCGCGCGCCGTGCTGTCGGATGCGTTCTCGCGCATGGAGCTGGTCACCCGCGAGGAATTCGACGCGCAGGCCCGCGTGCTGGCGCGTTCGCGCGAGCAACTGGAAGCGCTGGCGCGCGAACTGCAGGATCTCGAACTGCGGCTGGCGCAACTGGAAGACAAGCGCAGCTGATCCCCGCCGGCGGCGCACAGCGCGCCGCGCCGGTTTCGCACGCCGCCCGGCGGCATCTCCCGCACGACTTTCCCGCGCGCCCGCTGCAACCTGCCGTTCCCGCACTGCAACCGGTGCGAACCGCGGAGCCCGCATGCGCCTTGCCGTCGTCGCCACCCGCGCCTCGCGCGGTATCGATGCGCCCGCCGTGCAGGTGGAAACCCACCTCGCCGGCGGCCTGCCGTCGGTATCTATCGTCGGCCTGCCGGAAACCGCGGTGCGCGAGAGCAAGGACCGCGTGCGCAGCGCCCTGCAGACCTCGCGCTTCGAATTCCCGGTCGGCCGCATCACGCTCAACCTGGCGCCGGCCGACCTGCCGAAGGAAGGCGGCCGCTTCGACCTGCCGATTGCCATCGGCATCCTCGCAGCGTCGGGGCAAGTGCCGGCAACCGCGCTTTCAGGACGCGAATTCCTCGCCGAACTGGCACTGAACGGCGAGCTGCGCGCCGTGCACGGCGTGCTGCCGGCGGCGATTGCCTGCGCCCGCGCCGGCGTCGAGCTGGTGGTGGCGCCGGAGAATGCCGACGAAGCAGCTCTGCCGCCCGGCGCAAAGGTAGTGGCAGCACGCAACCTGCTGGACGTGTGCGCGCACCTGCGCGGCGAGGCCGTGCTGCCGGCACATCACGCGAACCCGGTTGAAACTGCCGCCAGCACAATGCCGGACCTCGCCGACGTGCGCGGCCAGGCGCACGCGCGGCGCGCGCTGGAAATTGCCGCCGCCGGCGCGCATTCGTTGTTGATGATCGGGCCGCCGGGCAGCGGCAAGACCATGCTCGCCTCGCGGCTGCCCGGCATCCTGCCGCCACTCACCGCCGGCGAGGCGCTGGAAGCGGCGGCGGTGCGTTCGCTGCGCGGGCCGGTGCCGGCGGCGCTGCTGGCCGGCGCGCGGCCGTATCGCGCACCGCACCACTCGGCATCGGCCAGCGCGCTGGTCGGCGGCGGCAGCGTGCCGCGCCCCGGCGAGATCTCGCTGGCGCACCATGGCGTGTTGTTCCTCGACGAATTGCCGGAGTTCGATCGCCACACGCTGGAGACGCTGCGCGAGCCGCTGGAATCCGGCACCGTGCATATCGCCCGCAGCGCACGCCAGGTGGAATTTCCCGCGCGCTTCCAGCTGGTGGCGGCGATGAATCCCTGCCCCTGCGGATTCCTCGGCGACCCGGAACGCGGTTGCGGCTACACCTGCGAACGCGCCGATCGCTACCGCGCGAAATTGTCCGGGCCGCTGCTTGACCGCATCGACATCCACGTCGAGGTCACCGCACTGCCGCCGGCGACGCTCACCGGCCGCGATGCCGGCGAGCCCAGCGCCACGGTTCGTTCACGGGTGATCGCCGCGCGTGAACGGCAACTGGCCCGACAGGGTTGTGCCAACGCCGCGCTCGATGGCCGTGCGCTGCTCGACGCCGTCGCACTGGAAGATGCCGACCGCGCCTTCCTCGTCACGGCGCTGGAAAAAATGCGGTTGTCCGCCCGCGCCACCGACCGCGTGCTGCGGGTGGCGCGCACCGTCGCCGACCTGGCGGCGGAACCGCGGGTCGGTCGCAGCGCACTGCTGGAAGCGCTCGGCCTGCGCGCACTGGACCGCCGCGCCGGCTGAGTCCACCTGCAATCGCACCGGCGTCGGTGACGGCCGGGCGTGTCGGCAGGATGTGGCGACGTTCACGCCGTCCCCGCCGCCTGCCGCCGCAATTGACCGCCCCCGCCGTGGCGGCAATGATCCGCGCAGGCTATCCCGGGAACGGCTTCCACCATGTCGCTGCGCACATCCTTCCTCCTGCTCGCGCTGCTGGTCGCCGCTTCGGCCGGCGTACGCGCTGCCGACGAGGCGGCGATTGAGGGCCGGTGGACGCCGACACAGAAAGTCATCGCCACCGATCTCGCCGTCGCCGCGTTCATCGCCGGCTGGGGTTACGCCAACTGGGATTACGGCCAGGAACACTGGCATGCACGCGACGAAGGCTGGTTCGGCCAGTCCACCGACGAAGGCGGCGCCGACAAGGGCGGGCATTTCTACGCGACCTACGCGCTCGGCCGCGGCCTCACCGGCCTGTTCCGCCACTATGGTTACGACCATGACAAGGCGGTGCTCGCCGGCGTCGGCAGCTCGCTCGGCGCGATGATGCTGATGGAGTTGGGCGACGGCTACAGCCCTTACGGCTACTCGGAGGAAGACGCGGCGATGAACCTGCTCGGCGCCGGCGCCGCCTGGCTGCTGGCGACGCAACCGTCGCTGGACCGCAAGCTGGCGTTGCGCGGCGAGTACCACGTGAACCGCCACGAGGCGGCCGATTTCTTCACCGACTACGAGCGCTGGCGCTATTACCTGGTGCTGAAACTGGAAGGCTTCGAGGCGATGCCGGAGCCGCTGCGCTGGATCGAGCTGCACTCGGGCTACTTTGCCCGCGGCTACGCCGACGACGTCGCCGGCAACGAGCAGCGCACCACCTTCGTCGGGCTGGGATTCAACTTCAGCAAGCTGGCGAAGCGTGCCGGCTGGAAGCGGACCGGCGTGTTCCTGGACTACTTCCAGGTGCCGCACACCGCATGGCGGGAAGACAACGAGCGCTGACGCGGCCGCGCACTCGAATTGGGCCGTGATACTGGCGCCGGCGAACCGGCACCGAATCGCCTCAACCGATCCCCTCGGCCTTGAGATAGCGCGGACTGCTCTCGCGCACCTTCTGCAGGGTGATCGCCCACAGCAATTGCTGCAGCTCCGGCGCATCGTCGGCGCCGCCCTTGCGAATTCGCTGCGCCAGCGCGCGATTAAGCGTGCCCAGTTGCGCATTGAGCGCCGCATCGGCCGGCACCGCGATACCCAGCGCCGCCGACAGCGCCCCGACTTCCGCGTGCAGCGCGTCCTCGCCGTTGGCCAGCTGCCGCTCGGCGATCGACAGCGCGTTCAGCAGCATCATCGCCGCGTACTTCTTTTCATCCGGCAACGCCGGCAGCAACTGCTCGCGGAAGGTCTTCGCGGCGATCGCCAGCAACTCGTGGCCCTGCGGACGGTCACGCATGGTCAGCCCCCCTTCTTCCACGCCGGCGACGGCAGCGGCTTGCCGGAAAAATCGACGCCGGTCATGCGCAGGATGTGCAGCTCGAGTTCCGGCACGATGTGGCTGGTCAGCGCCAGCTCCAGCGACGGCTCGCGCCCGGAAATGTGCCGCTCGCCCTGGCCGATGGCGATCATCGCCCAGCGCAATTCGCCGAACACTTCCCAGTAGTAGAGATCGGCCGGCTGCACGCGGGCACCGGCGACGCGGTTGTAACCGGCCAGCAGGTCCTCGCGGGCGCCGATGCCGCCGACTGCCTTCGCCTCGCCCTGCTGGCCGAAGCGCCAGCAACGCGCGCACAGCCAGCCGAGATCTTCCAGCGGATGCGACCAGGCGGCGAATTCCCAGTCGAGCACCGCGGTCAGCCCGCGCTCGTCGACCATGTAGTTGCCAGTGCGGAAATCGCGGTGCGCCAGCACCAGCTGTTCATCCTTCCACTGCGCGCGGTCTGGCACGTTCTGTTCCAGCCAGCGCAGGCCCCACTCCAGCGCCGGGTACGGTGTGTGATAGGCGTCGAGGTACGCGCGCGACTTGTTGACGAAGTGCAGCGCCGGGTGGATGTCCGGCTTCTCGAGGAACGCCAGCGCCGGTGACGGCTGCACGCGCTGGATCTTCGCGATCTCCTCGCCCAGCCGTTGAGTCAATGCGACGCGGTCGCCGCCCAGCGCGGACTCTTTCACCAGCCGGTGGCCGGCGGCGGTGCCGCTGACCCGGCGCATCACGAAGAAATCGCGGCCGAATACCGACTTGTCGCCCAGCCACAGCGGCTCCGGCACGGTGACGCCGGCGTCGAACGCCGCTTTCAGCAGCGCGAATTCCTGCGCCCGCGAGTGCGACTCGGAAACGCCGCTGGGCGCGTCGCAACGCACCACCACCTGCAGGTCGCCATCGCGCACGCCGCCGGAGATGACGAGGTCCGCTGCCCAGTTCTCCTGGATGGCGCCACCGGAAAGCTTGCGCACGTTCTCCACCAGCACGGTGACGGCGCCGTCTTTCGCGGCGATGAACTCCGCGAGCTTCTGGATATCCACTGCCTGCTTACCTGCCGCGACCGGTCACACGCCCCACTTGAAGAAGTCCTGCTTCTTCGCCAGGTAGGTCTGCGACAGCACCATCTTGTGGATCTCGCTGGCGCCGTCGACGAGCCGGGCCTGGCGCGCGTAGCGGTAGATCCAGTCGACCAGCGTGTCCTTCGAGTAGCCCCTGGCGCCCATCAGCTGCAGCGCGGTGTCGGCCGCCTTGTGCAGGGTATCGGCAACGTGGATCTTGGCGATCGAGATGTCGGCCTTGGCGTGGTCGCCCTGGTCGAGTTTCCACGCCGCATTCATCGTCAGCAGGCGACCGACGTGGATGTCTTTCGCCACCTCGCCCAGCATCCACTGCACGCCCTCGTGCTGCGCCAGCGTGATGCCGAAGCTCTTGCGCTGCTCGACATAACCGGCGGCGATTTCCATGCAGCGCTTGCTCAGGCCGAGCCAGCGCATGCAGTGGGTGAGGCGCGCGGTGCCGAGGCGGATCTGGGTGATCTTCAGGCCGTCGCCGACTTCCAGCAGGCGGTCTTCGTCGGCGATTTCCAGGCCGTTGAATTCCAGCTCGCAGTGGCCGCCGTGTTCTTCCGGGCCCATGATCGGGATGCGACGCACGATGCGCCAGCCCGGCTGGTTGGCATGGAACATGAACGCGGTGAGGCCCTTGCGGTCGTCGTCGGAGGTGCGCGCGATCAGGATGAAATGCTGCGCACCCTCCGCACCGGTGATGAACCACTTGCGGCCGGTGATGACCCACTTGTCGCCCTTCTTCGTCGCCTTCGTATAGGTGAGCGACGGGTCGGAACCGCAACCGCCGTCCGGCTCGGTCATCGCGAACGCCGAGCGCACCTTGCCGTCGATGATCGGCTGCAGCCACTTGTCCTTCAGCGCGTCGGTCTTCAGCACCTTGTTCAGCAGGATCATGTTGCCGTCGTCTGGCGGCGCACAGTTGAACATCGCCGGGCCGAACGGCGAGCGCGCCGCTTCTTCATACAGCGCCGCCATGCCGACCACGCCCATCTCGCTGCCGCCGCGCGACTTCGGCATCTGGAAGCCCCAGAGGCCTTCCGCCTTTGCCTTTACCCGGATCTTCGCGACCACGTCCTCGCGGATGTTCTCGTGCTCGTCGAAGTTGGCCTTGTCCAGCTCCAGCGGCATCACCTCGCGCTCGACGAAGGCGCGGACTTTCAGGCGGGTTTGCTCGATGTGCGCGGGCAGGGTGAAATCCATGGTGCAATCCTCACGGGGCGGCAGCAGCCGCGATTTCGGGATACGGCGGCGTTGCCGCCGGCCTCAGAGCGAATTCTGGGTGTGGGCGCCGTCGACGACGACGATGCTGCCGCTCATGTAGCTCGACGCATCGGAGGCCAGCAGCAGCACCGGGCCGTCGAGTTCCGGCAGGTTGCCGAGGCGGCGGAACGGCATGCGCTTGATCATCTTCTGGCCCGGCTCGGTGTGGAACCAGTCGCGGTTGATGTCGGTCTCGAAGTAGCCCGGGCAGATGGCGTTGACGCGCACGTTGTGGCGCGCGTAATCGAGCGCCAGCGATTTGGTCAGCTGCACCACGGCGGCCTTCGACGCGGTGTACACCGGCAGCTGGCTGGCAACGCGCAGGCCGAGGATCGAGGCGATGTTGATGATGTTGCCGGGGCGCTTCTCGTTCATCCATTGCTTCAGCGCTTCCTTCGACACCAGCCACACGCCTTTCAGGTTGGTATCCATCACCGAGTCCCACTGGTCTTCGGTGAGCGCGGTAGCCGAGGCCTCGACGTTGATGCCGGCGTTGTTGATCACCACGTCGACGCGGCCGATGGCGGCAAACGCGGCGGCGACGCTGGCGGCATTGCCGACGTCCAGCTTCACCGTCTCCGCCTTGCCGCCGGCGGCGCGGATCGCGGCGGCGGTCTCTTCCAGCTTCTCCACGCGGCGGGCGCCGAGGATCACTGTGGCGCCCTGCGCCGCCAGCACCTGGCCGAAGTGGGCGCCGAAGCCGCTGGATGCGCCGGTGATGAGCACGCGTTTGCCGTCGAGGCGGAAGATGTCGGCCATGGGGGACTCCAGTCGGGATGTCG
>JBKHWA010000061.1:0-31926 GCA_046566765.1 Gammaproteobacteria bacterium | reverse complement strand
CACACGGCGCCACGGCCGGTGTCGTGCAGGGTGGTGTGTGACATGCCCGGATATATCTTGCGGGTCTTGTCAGCGCTGCCGGTTTTTTCCATCAGCACCTCACCGGATGCTGGCGTGGATACCAGGTAGTCCTTGTCGCCCTGCAACACGATGAACGGCGTCTTCACCTTCCCTGCGTTGCGGCGAATTTTCGCGGCGCCCTTGCCCAGTGCGGTGACATAAGAGGCAGCAATGGGTGTGTGGGTGAAATAGGGATCCGCATCCATCGTCTGGCGACTGAAGTCGTCGAAGATGGCCTTGTGCCACATAAAGGACCTCGCGAATTTGTACTGCATCGGATAGATCGGCGCATTCGGCGCCACCCGGCCGGCGCTGCCCGCTATGCCCAGTGCCGGCGTCGCCAGCCAGTTGGGCATGCGGCCTGGCCCGATCTTGAAGTTCACGTACACCGGCGGCGCGTTGAGGATCAGGCCCTGCGCGGGAAAGCCGCCACGGATGTCGGCCAGCAAGGCCACGCCGGCACCCAGTGATTCGCCCTGCAGAAAGATCGGCTTGTCGGGATAAACGCGCTGTACTTCGGCGAAGGCCAGTGCGAGGTCATCCACGTACTCATCGTGGCTGCGCACGAACGCGCGCCGGCCGAAGCCCTGGGACTGGCCCCAACCGCGCATGTCGTAGGCGAACAGCGCGTAGCCCTGGCTGGTCAGGAATTCGGCCCAGGGCGTGTAGGCGCCGATATGGGCGGCAGTACCGTGCAACATGATGACGGTCGCCCTGGGTTCGGCCTGTCCGGTCTTCCACCACTGGCTGTACAGCGTCAGCCCGTCACTGGTTTTCAGAAGGCCCGGCATGCCGCCTGGATAGACGGTGTATTGGTCCGGCAGCTTGCTGGCGGCGGGCAGGGAGGTGCAGCCGCTCAGGCCCAGGGAGAATATGGCCAGCAGGGCCAGCAAGAATAAAAGGCGGTGTTTCATGTGAGTTCCGGCAGATGTTCTTGTTGTTTGAAAAGCACAGCGGTTGAAGCAGACATTCCGCAGACAGTTCAGGCTGCATGGCCACGTCGCGAAGGCGCGGCCGTTGCGCAGCAGAAAAGCAACAACCTGTTGGGGATCAGGCGCGCATGCCGACCTTGCCGAGCAGGGAATCCAGCACCCAGGCAGGGCCGATCAGCAGGAACTGCAGATCCTGGAAGAATGAAGGTTTCTTGCCTTCGACGGCGTGGCCGTAGAACTGCAGGATCCACATCACCACGAACAGCGCCACCGAGAAATTCAGAACCGACACGCCGACGGCAGCCAGCGCCGTCAGGATCGTGAAGCACAACGCGGTGAACAGCAGCATGCCGATGGTGATCGGCAACGACAGCGGCAGGTAGAACGCCAACACCGGGATCGCCGTCAACGTGGCCCAGTTCAGACCAGGCACCGCCGCCATCATCGCCGGCACCGGTATCGCCCAGAGCAGCCCCATGACCGACAGGTAGATCGAGGGGACAGCGATGAAATGGATCGCCTTGTTGACCTTGTGGCGATGGCTTGTGCCGTAGAGCTCAAACCATTCGTCGAGGGTGCGCCTGGTACTCATGAGTCCTCCGCCGGGAAATGCCGCTATCGGGCAGCGACCGCCAAACTAGGTCTGGCGCCCCTCCCCGGCATTGATAATCCGGGCCAGAATAGCCGGGTGGTAGCAGGCGTATCCAGACAACCTGCCCCCCCGCAGGTAGCGCCCATGCCCGTTGAAACACCCGGCACCCTCCGCCATGCCCCCACCGTCTCGCGCGGCTGGATGCTGCTGATCCTCGATGCCGCGGCGCGTGCCGGCGTGGACCGCGACGCGGTGGCCGCCGCCATGGGGGTCGGGACCCATGCATTCGAAGCGCCACGCTGCCCGCTGCCGCTCTGCATCGCCACCTGGGATGCCGCCGCCCGCCTCAGCGGCGATCCGCTGTTCGGCCTGCACGCCGGGCTCGGCCTGCGGCCGCTGCACCTCAACCTGCTTGCCCATGCCCTGCAGGGCAGCCGCACCGTCGGCGAGGTTCTCGCCCGCGTGCAACGCTATCTGCCACTGGTGAGCGACGGCGGAACGCTTGAACTGCACCGCGGTGCAATCAACCGCAGCGGCGAAGAACACCTGGAAATCCGCTACATCCCGCTCAGCCACGGCTGGCAGTACAGCCATCACCAGATCGACGCCGCGCTGCTCGCCGTGAAGCAGACACTCGATGGACTGCTTGCGGATGCCACCGACGGCGGGCCTGCGCCCCTGTGCGTCACCTTCCGTCATCGACTCATCAAACCGGCGGCCTATCGATCCGCCTTCGCCTGCCCGACGCGCGGCGGCTGCGCGCATGACAGTCTTTTCTACCCTGCCAGCCTGCTCGCCCTGCCTGCGGGCGGCGACGCGGTAAGCGAGGCCCGTGCCGTCGCGCGCGCAGAGCGTTTGCTCTCCGGCCTGCGTGAACATACCTTCAGCGCGCGCTGCGAACGGCTGCTCGCTGCCACGCTGGCGCAGGGCGAAAGCACGCGGCGGCAGATCGCCGCGCAACTTTCGCTGAGTGAACGCACGCTGCAGCGCCGGCTTGCCGCCGAAGGCCAGGATTTCCAGACGCTGCTGGCGCGCCTGCGCCAGGATCTCGCCTGCGAATACCTCGACGCCGGCGTTTCCGCCGCGCAGACCGGAAGGCTGCTCGGTTACAGCGAAGCCGCGGCGTTTCACCGCGCCTTCGTGGCCTGGCTGGGCATCACTCCGGGTGCGTACGCGCGGCGCTCAGCCACACAACGCAGCCAGGGCACGGGCCCCGCGGCTCACTCCGCTGGCCGCGAAATCTCCGCCGGGTCGTCACTGTCGGCATGCACGCCGGCAACGCCGCGCCGATAGGCGCCCGGCGAACTCCCGGTCCAGTGCTTGAACGCCCGCTGGAACGCCGCGTTGTCGGCAAACCCGAGTTCCGCCGCCACCACGGCCAGCGGCACGGCGCTGCTGGTGCCGCCGGGCAACCTGCGCATCCGCCTGACGGCACGGCGTGAACACGACGACGGCGCCGACCTGTTTTTCGAGGTCGATGGCGATACCGGGCGACTGCTCAGCAACGGCTACGCGCACATCGCTCGCTGAGCCTCGGCGCCAAAGCGTCGTATCGCTGTCACTCCGCGGCTTCGGCCGAGGCATCCTGCCCGAGCGTTCCCGCCACACCCGCCGCCTGCTCAAGGTGCGCGCCCGCGCCCGGTATCAACCGGTCCAGTTGCTCCGCCATGCCGGGCACTGCCTGCCGCACCGGCTCCACCACGCCCGGCACGACCGCCTCGACCTGCTGCAGCGCGGCCGGCACGCCCTCGCTGGCGAGGCCAAGCCACGCGGCAGCCTGGCCGATCAACGCCGTGTCCTGTCCCAGCAGCCACTGCACGGCGACCACCGCCACGCCGGCGAGCGCGACAAGGAACAACAGGGCGGTCACGGCCACGGCGATCCAGACGGATCGCGGCACCTGCCGCAGTAACCCGATCAGCCCCTCGATCTGCTGCTGTTGATGCGCGCGCATGTCACACCCCCTCCGGTGTCGTGAGTCCGTCCGGCCGGACCCAGCGGCGATCAACGCCGTGTTCGCGCACCCGCCCGAGTTGCCGCGCGAGGGTACGGCCGGCGCGACCCGCGGCGCGATCGATCGCCACACCCATCTCCGCCTGGACGTCCGTCACCTGCACGGCCGGCAAGCCCTCCAGGGTGACGCGGACCTGGCAGCGCTGGTCGCTGCCACCGCGCGGGCCGTTGTCGTCCGAGAGCAGCACCTCGACCCGGCGCACCACCGCGGACAGGCTCCCCAATGCGTATTCCACCCGACGCTCCACGCGGTCTTTCAGGGCCGCGTCCAGCGTGATTCCCCGGGCCCTCGTCTGGATTTTCATGGCCTTCCTCCGTTGTTGACTGGCCGATCATCCCGGGCCGGGCGATGATCCGTAAACTCGATTGTTCGGGATTCATAACTCGATTTTTCGGAGCATTGGGACATGGCAGCACTGAACTACCGCCACCTGCGCTACTTCTGGTCCGTCGCGCGCGCTGGCAGCATCGCCCGTGCGAGCGAGCAACTGCATGTCACCGCCCACGCGATCAGTGCGCAGTTGGCGGAACTCGAGGCCGCCCTGGGCACGAAACTGTTTCGACGCGCCGGGCGCAGCCTGGCCCTGACCGACGAAGGCCGGCGCGCCCTGAGTTACGCCGACGAAATCTTCGCGCTGGGCGACGAAATGGTGAGTGCCCTGCAGGACGCCAACCACCGGCAAGTGGTGCATTTCCGCGTCGGGATTTCCGCCGGCGTAGCGCGATCGGTTGCCTCGCGCTTGCTGGCGCCGGCGCTGGCCGCGGACCCGGACTTGCGCACGGTGTGCCGCGACGGCGCGCTGGACACGCTGCTGGGCGCACTGGCGGTGCATGACCTGGACCTGGTGCTGGCCGACCGCCCGATGCCGCCGAACCTGAATGTGCGCGCCTTCAATCACCTGCTCGGGCGCAGCGGCACCGGGCTCTTCGGCCCGCGCCGGCTGGCGCGGCACGCCGGCAATTTCGCGGCACTGCTGACACGCGAGGCGCTGCTGCTGCCCGGTATCGACGTCGCGTTGCGGCCGCGCATCGAGCAATGGCTGCACGAACGCGAACTGCGTCCGCGTATCGCCGGCGAGATCGACGACGGCGGGCTGCTCAAGTCGCTGGCGCAATCGGGCGCCGGTTTGTTCGTGGCGCCACTGGCGCTGTCGGATTATGTCTGCCGCCAGTACGGCATGGCCATACTCGGCGAACTGGACGGCGTCGTCGCGGAGATCTACGCGATCTCCACCGCACGACGGCTCACCCACCCGGCCGTGCTGTCCATCCAGGCGTCGGCGCAGGATGCGTTCACACCCCGCCCGATGGCCGCTGGTAGGGCCGCTGCCAGGCGCGTCGCGGGCGCCCCCCGGTGAGATCTTGCACACCCGCTTGCGCAGGGCCGTCGATCAACAACCTCCGCGAAACCGCCGTACCCGGTTCACTGCCGAACCGCGCGCGCAGCAGGTGCGGCATCGGTCGGTCTGCGCGATGGCGTGTGGCATTTCACCCACAAGGACAGGTCACCGCTGGCCGGCGTGTAGCCGTGCACGTCGGCAGCGCCTGAACTTGCGGTCACTCAGCGCGCCGTCCTGTCCTGGTACGCCTTCGCCTTCGCGTTGTCCGGCGCGATGCGCTTCTGCGCACCCACGGCACGCTTCACGAAATCGCCAAGACCTTCGGGCAGGCCCTGCTCAAGCACGCCGAACAGGCCCAGCCCTTTCGGCAGCGTGATTTCCGGCCGGCCGTGCCGGCAGGAGGCGACGATTTCGCGCGCCACGTCTTCCGGCGCCGCCGCCGGCACGCCCTTGATGTCGAGGCCCGCGGTGAGATCGGTGCGCACCGCCGCCGGCAGGATGGTGGTGATCGTTACCTTCGACGACGCGATCTCCGCGCGCACCGCGCGCGACAGGCTCGCCACGCCGAACTTGGTCGCGGTGTACACCGCGGCGCCGGGCACGCTCATCTTGCCGGCCATCGAGGCGACGTTGACGATGTGGCCGCGATTGCGTTCCAGCATGCCCGGCAACACCAGCCGCATGCCGGTGACGACACCGCCGAGGTTGATCGCGAGTTCCCGGTGCTGGGTGTGCAGCGTCTGCTCGGCAAACGGACCGGTGCGCATGATGCCGGCGTTGTTCACCAGCAGGTCGACCGGGCCGAGGCGCTCGGCCTCGGCGATGAAGGCAGCGAACGAATCGGGATCCGCGACGTCCAGCTTCAGCGCCAGTGCGCCACCGCCGATGGCGCGTGCGACTTCCTCGGCGTGGTGCACGTCGAGATCCCCGATCACCACCCGCGCGCCACGCGCCGCCAGAGCCTCGGCGGTGGCGCGGCCGATGCCGCGCCCGCCGCCGGTGACGCAGGCCACGCAACCCCTCAGGTCGACGGCCATGTCAGCCACCCACCGGGTAGCGCAGTCCGAAGTAGCCGACGACCTTGAAGCCGTCCTTCTCACGCAGCGCGGCGCGGCCCAGGAAAACATCCGGAACGATTTCCACCAGCTCGTCGCGCGTGCGCGGCATCACCAGCGGGTTGGCGTGCTCGGGCGCGTCGTACCGGATCGATCGCACCTGTCCATAAGGTGCAATCGGCGACTTCTCGATCGAATGGTAGAAATGGAAGCCGATCAACTCGCCGTTGATGCGCTCGAACTTGTAGCGCGGCAGGGTCAGGAAGGCGAACGGGCGCGAGCTGCCGGTGAGACGGTTGTAGCCGGTGCCGGTTTTCGGATCGAACGATTTGCCGGCCCAGCCGATGCCGCCGAGCAACTGGCCAAGACGCACCAGGCGATCGAGGGCGGTCAGCCACAACTCGCCGTACAGGTTCATGACGATGCCCTCGCAGTCACCATCCGGTGCCTCGGGCGCCGTACCCTGCGCGAACAACCAGTGCAGACGATGATGCTCGGAGGGCTGCTGCAATTCACGTAGCCAGGCCCAGGCCTCGACCTTGGCGCCCGCGGGATCCTTCACCGCGCGCTCGCGGATTTTCTTCAGCCGGCTGGCGTCAGCGGCGGAACCCCCGGCAGTCGAGCCGGCACCGGCGTGGCGGCCGGCTGCTTGAACAGTACTCATGGTATTTCTCCTCCGCGAACGCGGACACAGGGTTGGGGATGGGGTTACGGGCAACTCAACCGGCACGCCGCGCCAGCGACGCCGTCAATTTCCGGAAGGCGTCCACCTGCCGGCGGGCAAACACCGTGTTCATCACGGCGCGATACATGCCGTCGCTGAGCACCTTGCGCGCCAGCAGCGTGAGGTGGGCATCGAGGCCGATGATCCAGCGCTGGCGATCCGAGCGGTCGTTGGCGGCTTTCCAGATCGCGTCGGCGACGTCTTCCGGTTTCGTGGCGATGACGCCGGCGGCTTCATCGATCAGGTCGAGTACCGGTTGCCCCTCGTCGTAGGCGGTGACGCCGGTGACGTTGGCGCGATCGGTCGAGCGGCCCCAGAACTCGGTTTTCACGATGCCCGGCTCGATGATCTTCACGCGGATGCCGTACGGCTTCACTTCGTACTGCAGCGAATCGCTGAAGCCTTCCACCGCCCACTTGCTGGCGTGGTAGACGCTGTACATCGGGAAGATCGAGCGGCCGGCGAAACTGGCCACGTTGACGATCACGCCGTCCCGTTGCGCGCGGAAATGCGGCAACACGGCACGCGTCACCGCCATCAGGCCGAACACGTTGGTCTGGAACTGGCGCTCGATCTGTTCATCGCTGAACGTCTCGAACGCACCGATCAGGCCGTAGCCGGCGTTGTTCACCACCGCATCGATGCGGCCGAACCGCGCCAGCGTCGCCTCGATCGCGCTGGCGATCGTTTTCGGTCGCGTCACGTCCAGCGCCGGGCAGATCACGCCGGGCAGGCGATTCAGTTCGGTCTCTTTCTCCGGCGAGCGCATGGTCGCCGCCACGTTCCAGCCTTCACGCTGGAAGCGCAGCGCGGTTTCGCGGCCGATGCCGCTGGAGGCGCCGGTGATGAGGATGGTTCTGGCCAAGGGAGTGCTCCGGGGTCGGCTGCCGGCAGGGCGCGGCGCCCGACCCGGCAATATCTGGTACATTTACGTACCAGTATTGGCCGGGAGCGGCAGACAGGTCAACCCGGCGGCTTGCGGCCGTCGTCCACCCCCACTACAAGGGGAACCGCCCCATTGCACAGGACGCTCGCCGCATGGCCTCCACCGCCCGCCCCTACCAGGGCGAATCCGCGGAAAACCGCGTCAAGGTCCGCCGGAACCAGTTGCTCGATACCGCGTTCGCGCTGATGGGCAGCGGCGGCTGGCGCCAGGTCACCATCGACAACCTGTGCCGCGAGGCGAAGCTCAACAAGCGCTACTTCTACGAGAGCTTTCCCGACCTCGACGCGCTGGCCGGCGCGCTGGTGGACGATCTCGCCGCGCAGTTGGTCGACCTGGGCATGCGCTCGGTGGTTGAGGCAGCCGCAAGCGGGCTGCCGACCGACGCGCTGGCCCGGAAAGTCCTGGGCGCGGTGATCGGGTTCCTGCTCGACGAGCCGCAACGGGCGCGCGTGTTGTTCACCGAGGTGGCAAGCAGCCCGCGCGCGGTCGCGCACCGGCAGGCCGCCGTGCAGACGTTCGCGCAGACGTTGTCCGCGTACGGCCATCTGCATCACGACGCGAAGGGCGCCACCGACCCCATCGCGTCGCTGGCCGCATCGCTGCTGATCGGCGGCACCATCGACGCGGTGCTCAACTGGCTCGACGGCAAGATCGCGATGTCGCGCGAACAGTTCATCGACGATCTGGCGGCGATGTGGGTGATCGCGGGCGATGGCGCGGCGGCGCGGGCGAAGTCACGACAGCCAGGCCGCGTGCAGCAATAAAAAAGCCCGGCCATGCCGGGCTTTTTTTCTCCTGTCTGCCCGGCAATTCACGCCAGGTCGAAGCGATCGAGGTTCATCACCTTCGCCCACGCCGCCACGAAGTCCTGCACGAACTTCGCTTTCGCATCGTCGCTGGCATAGACCTCGGCCAGCGCGCGCAACTCCGGGTTGGAGCCGAACACCAGGTCGACGCGGGTGCCGGTCCACTTCACCTTGCCGGTCTTGCGGTCGCGACCCTCGTAGACGTCGGCAGTCGACGACGGCTGCCACTCAACGCCCGGGTCGACCAGGTTCACGAAGAAGTCGTTACCCAACGTGCCCGGCCTGTCGGTGAACACGCCGTGCGTCGACTGCCCGTGGTTGGCACCGAGCACGCGCAGGCCGCCGACCAGCACCGTCATCTCCGGCGCCGTGAGCGTGAGCTGCTGCGCGCGATTCAGCAGCGCGTGCTCGCCGGGCACCTTGAAGTTCGCCTTGCGGAAGTTGCGGAAGCCATCGGCATGCTGTTCCAGCACGGCGAACGACGCGGCATCCGTCTGCTCCGCGGAGGCATCGGTACGGCCCGGCGAGAACGGCACCGTCACCGCCTGCCCCGCCTTCTTCGCCGCGTCCTCCACCGCCGCACAACCGCCGAGCACGATCAGGTCTGCCAGCGAGATCTTCTTGCCGCCTTTCGCCGCATCGTTGAACTCCTTCCGGATCGCCTCGAGCTTTGCCAGCACCTTCGCCAGTTCGGCCGGCTGGTTCACTCCCCAGTCCTTCTGTGGTGCCAGCCGGATGCGCGCGCCGTTGGCGCCGCCACGCTTGTCGGAGCCACGGAAGGTCGACGCCGAGGCCCAGGCCGTGGTGACCAGTTGCGCGGTGGTGAGCCCGGACGCCAGCACTTTCGCTTTCAGCGCGGCGATGTCCTGCGCATCGACCAGCACATGGTCGACCGCCGGCACCGGGTCCTGCCAGACCAGCACCTCACGCGGCACCTCGGGGCCGAGGTAACGCGAGCGCGGACCCATGTCGCGGTGGGTGAGCTTGAACCAGGCGCGGGCGAAGGCATCGGCGAAGGCCTGCGGATCCTGGTGGAACCGGCGCGAGATTTTTTCGTAGGCCGGATCGAAACGCAGCGAGAGATCCGCGGTGGTCATCATCGGCGGATGCTTCTTCGACGGGTCGTGCGCATCGGGAATCATGTGCTCGGGCTTCACGTTCTTCGCGCGCCACTGGTGGGCACCGGCCGGACTCTTCACCAGTTCCCACTCGTAGCCGAACAGCATGTCGAAGTAACCGTTGTCCCACTTCGTGGGATTCGGTTTCCACGCACCCTCGATGCCGCTGGTGGTGGTATGCACACCCTTGCCGCTGCCGAAGGCGTTTTTCCAGCCGAGGCCCATTTCCTCCAGCGGCGCGCCTTCCGGCGCCGGACCGACCAGTGCCGGGTCACCGGCGCCGTGCGCCTTGCCGAAGGTGTGGCCACCGGCAACCAGCGCCACGGTTTCCTCGTCGTTCATCGCCATGCGCGCGAAGGTTTCACGCACGTCGCGGCCGGAGGCGACCGGGTCGGGATTGCCGTTCGGCCCTTCCGGGTTCACGTAGATCAGGCCCATCTGCACGGCGGCGAGCGGGTTCTCCAGTTCGCGGTTGCCGCTGTAGCGCTGGTCGCCGAGCCACTCGCTCTCCGAGCCCCAGTAGATGTCTTCCTCCGGCTCCCAGATGTCCTCGCGGCCGCCGCCGAAACCGAAGGTCCGGAACCCCATCGATTCCAGCGCGACGTTGCCGGCAAGGATCATCAGGTCCGCCCAGGAAAGACGGTTGCCGTATTTTTTCTTGATCGGCCACAGCAGGCGGCGCGCCTTGTCTAGGTTGCCGTTGTCGGGCCAGCTGTTGATCGGCGCGAAGCGCTGGTTGCCGGTGCCGGCGCCACCGCGGCCGTCGGAAATGCGATAGGTACCGGCGCTGTGCCAGGCCATGCGGATCATCAGGCCCCCGTAGTGGCCCCAGTCGGCCGGCCACCACGACTGCGAGTCGGTCATCAGCGCGGCGAGGTCTTTTTTCACCGCGGCGAGATCGAGTTTCCGGAACTCGTCGCGGTAATTGAACTGCCCGCCCATCGGGTCCGATTTGTGCGAATGCTGGCGCAGGATCGCGAGGTTGAGCCGGTCGGGCCACCAGTCATTGTTCGAGCGCGCGGCCACCGAGGTGCGGGCACCGAGCATGGCGGCGTAGGGGCATTTGCTTTCCGTTGACATGAGGTCATCTCCTTGTCTGTCGTGGTGACTGTACTGGTCGACCCTAAGCCCCCGTCGGCTATCGCGCAAATTGGAATCATTGATGGGGGCAATAGCCCTGGCCACGCGGGGCAGGATTCGTGAGCGTCCCCCTCCCGCGCGGCAGCGACAAGTACCGCGCGTCTACTCCCGCTCAACCTCCGCGCAGCGGCTCCCGCGGCCCGAGATCGAACGGCCCGACCACCACGCTGCCGGAATGCGTGCGGTGATATGCCTCGCGCGCTTTCCATGCCTTGCCGTAGCGATAGAACGGGATGGTCGGGTACAGGTGGTGGACCAGGTGGTAGTTCTGGTACATCAGCACCGGTGTCAGCCACCACTCCTGTCCCATGCGCATCAGCGCGGTGGTGTTCGGATCGGTGTCCTGGCGACCGGTGTGCGGGTAATGCGGCAGCACCATGAACACCAGGCACATCAGAAAAAACGCGCCGTAGGTCGGTATCAACCACATCATCAGCATCAGGTACGGGTCCCAGTAAATCAGCGCGCCGAAGATCAGCCCGGCAACGATGATCTCGCGCCGGATTTCTGCCGGCTGCACGTTGGGCAACAGCGCCGGGTTACGCAAAAACCTGTACAGGTAAATGAACGGCCAGATGCCCCACAGCGGCATCGTTTTCAGGCTGCTCGCCATCCAGTGATCGGGGTCGCGCTCCTCGTTGGTATAGCGGTGGTGCTGCATGTGCAGCAGGCGGAACAGCTTGCCCTTGCCGAACGGCACCGCGACAAAAGTGGCGGCCGCGAGAATGAAATCGTTGGCGCGCGAACTGCTGGCGGCGGCGCGATGGATCGCCTCGTGCGCCGGCGTGAACAGCGCATAGCCGGCAACCGCGTTCGCCAGCATGCAGGCCCACAGCGGCCAGGCGTCGTTCAGCACCGCCCACCAGCTCAGCGCAACCGTGGCCAGCGCACCGACCAGGATCAGCAGGGTCGGCCAGGCCAGCGTCGGCGAGACGCGCAGGCGCGCGAGTTCGTCGAGGCCATCGGTGTCGGCGGAAGTCATTGCGTTCGTCATGCAGGTACCGGCAGTTCGTTAACGATGGGCAAAAAAATGCCGCCGGGCCATGCGGTCGCCGGCGGCTGTAGTCACTCAGTCGACCTTGTAAAGCACGCGGCCGACGCTGTTGAACGCCGCCGGCGTCAGGCACAGGCGGATCACCGTGCGGAACAGCGTTTCCGGCATGAACCGGCGCGAGGCCAGCAGCATCATCGCGTCCGGGCCGACGCTGTAGCGCAGGCGCCGGCTGCCGTCGCTGGCGGCGCGGAAGATCACTTTCGCCGCGTCTTCCGGCGTCGAGCCGCCGGGACCGGTGCGGTCCATCACCGAGAACTGGTAATTCGAGTACTCGTCGTAGGCGTCGACGCCGGTCTTGTTGTCGCGGTCGGCCGAGCGGCCGAAGAAATTGGTGTTCACCGCACCCGGCAGGACCAGCTTCACGCGGATGCCCAGCGGCTCCAGTTCATAGGTGAGACCCTCGGTGAAGCCTTCCACCGCGTGCTTGCTGGCGTTGTAGATGCTGTACAGCGGCAGCGGGATGCGGCCGACCATGCTCGACACGTTGACAACGTGGCCGCCGCCCTGTGCGCGGAACAGCGGCAGCACGGCGCGGGTGACTTCCATCAGCGCGAACACGTTGGTGTCGAACTGGCGACGCACCTGGCCGGCATCGAGCGTCTCGAACGCGCCCATCAGCGCGTAGCCGGCGTTGTTCACCACCGCGTCGATGCGGCCGAAGCGCGCCAGCGTTTCCTGCAGCGCACGCTGGATGGCGGCAGTGTCGTTCACGTCCAGTGCCGGGCAGATGACATTCGGCAACTGCGCCAGTTCCGGCGCATCGGCCGGGTTGCGCATGGTGGCGGCCACGTTCCAGCCCTGCGCCTGGAAGTGCCTGGCGGTGGCGAGGCCGATGCCGGACGAGCAGCCGGTGATGAACACGGTTTTGGCTTGCGGTTTGGCGGACATGGGTTGCTCCTGGAAGAAAACGGGGCGACCGGGCCGCGCACCCGTTGCGCGCAGCCCGCTGCGGTCAGAGATGGGCGGGGTGGTTCTCGCCCGGCTTGATCACGCCGTGCTCGGCATCGCCGAACATGCTGGCCAGCATCGCCTTCTGCGCGGCGCGACCGTGCCGCGCGTGCCAGCCGCCGATGCCCGGCACCAGCCGCAGCGAGGAATAGCCGGCGAAACGCGGCAACAGGGTCAGCAGCGGGTACCAAGAGGTGACGTCGCCGGGCAGGCCGAGCTGCTGCATTTTTTCGCTGCCGAGGAAGTACTGGCTGACGCTGAGGTGCTTGCGGTACTCGAGCTGGCGGCGGAATGCCTGGAAGCGCGGGAACGTGCGCTCCAGCGGCTCCTTCGACAGCGCGAGGCCGAGTTCGCGCGTGGTCCAGTCGGGGCGGCTCTGCGTCATCATCGCGTGCTGCAGCAGCACCACGCCCTCGGTCTCGCGCAGGCGCAGCCATTTCTCGTCGACGCCCATCAGCCAGCAGGCGTAACTCCACAACTGCATCACGCCGCGCGATTCGCGCGCGGTGACCGGGATGCCCATCTTGCGCAGGCCGCCGAGCATCACCACGCTGAAGCCGAGGTAGGTCGACGCCATATCGATCTGGTTCAGCGGCAGGCCCCACTGCGCGTAGTCCCACTTGTCGCTGCCGCCGAGGTGGCGACGTACCAGGCCGTGCACCATGCGCACGTGCATCGTGGTGCGGAAGCCGGCGCCGAACCGGCGCAGGCCATCCGGCTCGGTGCAATCCATCCACCACTTGCCGGTCTCGGCGACGCGCTGCGCGGTGCCCTTGTTCAGCGCGCCGGTCATCACCAGCGGCTGGTTGAAACCGGACAACAGGTACCCGCCCATCAGCGCGAGGTCGCGCAGCACGTAGGCGGCGGTGGGGCCGATGCGATGGATGAACTGCACGCCGTCGGCGATGGCATCGAAATCCACCCACGCCGGCGTGCGCTCCACTGCCTTGAAGAAATCCCTGAGCGGCTGCGGCGCGTCGGGAATGCTGGCGATGCCGTTCGCCAGCGCCTGCTCGAACAGCGCGCGCGACTGCCGCGGGCCGTACTCGAACATCCAGGCGATCAGCGCGTCCGCCGCCGGATCGCCGTCGTGCAGCGCGGCGCAGGCGGCGTCGTACTCGGCGCGGGTCGGCGCGAGGTCGCGGCCGACGATCAGCCGCAGCCAGCCGGGCGTGGGCTGCTGCGTCTTGTCGAACGGGCGGGCGCGGGCAGGGACGGCACGGGTACCGGCGCTGGCTCCGGCAGCGTTGCCGGGATTCCCGGCGTGCAGGGCATGGGCGTTGGCGGACATGGGCTACTCCACGGGGACCGGGGGCTCGCTCGTCGCTTCCCTGCGCCCGAGGACCAAGCACGTGCTTGGTCGGGGCGGACCCTAACGTCAGCAGTTACTGGCATTCAACTGGCGTTTACGCCATGCTGCCCCGCCCGGCCGCCCCGGCCCGCGGCGCCACGGAGCCGTCCCCATGCGCAAACAGCCCCGGCAACAGCGCTCGCAGGCGCTGGTAAAAAGCCTGATCGAGGCCACCGGCCGGGTGATCGTCGCCCGCGGCATCGACCTGACCACCACCAACCACGTCGCCGAGGAAGCCGGCGTCGACATCGCCTCGCTCTACCAGTACTTCGCCAACAAGGAAGACCTGGTCGAGGAATTGCTGCGCACGCTCGCCGACGACGTGATCCGCGCCGCGACCCGCTACTTCGACAGCATCGACATGTACCGGGCGACGCCGGCGGAACTGATCCGCGGCGCACTCACGCTGGGCCTCGGCGTGGCGCGCGCCAACCCGGTGATCCACGAACTGGTGCACCATCCGAAGTACCTGTCGGGCAGCCACGGCATGCGCCTGCTGGAAAACCAGATGCAGCACATGGCGACGGCCTACTTCCGCCAGCACTTCCGCAGCTACCCGATCGACAACCTGCACACCCGGCTGTACATCGTCAGCATCAGCGCCTTCGCCATCGTCGCCCGCCACCTCTCGGAGGAGGCGCCGCTGGTGCGCGACGACGAACTGATCGAGGCGATGGTGTTGATGTTCGCGCCCTACTTCGAGATAGGCGCGGGGGAATACGGGGCAGGGAAAAGCGGCGTGGGGTAAGCGGCGCCATAGCCGGCCCGGGAATGCCCGCCGGATGCTGCACCCGCAACCCGGAGCCATCCGGGAACAGCGCCGGCAACTGCAATCGTTGCGCCAGGACAATGCCCGCGCCGCGCCGGTTGCAGGCACAATCGGCCGGCCAGCCGCCGATCGCAAGGAGAGCCCATGCGCCCGCTGACCCACATGCGCGAGATCGTCGCCGCCGCGAAGAAAAACATGCCGGTGCGTGCCGCCGTGGTGCACCCGGTGAGCGCCGCCATCATGACCAGCCTGGCCGGGGCGCTGCAGGAAGGCATCCTCGACCCGGTGCTGGTCGGCCCTGAACGCAAGATCCGCGCCGCTGCCGCCGAGGCCGGGCTGGACATCTCGCCATACCGGCTGGTCGATACGCCGCACAGCCACGCGGCTGCCGCCGCGGCGATGACGCTGGCGCGCGCCGGCGAGGTCGACGCGATCATGAAGGGCGCGCTCGCCACCGGCGAACTGATGGAAGCGGCGATGAGCAAGGATGCCGGCATCCGCACCGATCGCCGCATGAGCCACGTGTTCGTGATGGAAGTCAGCCGTTACCCGAAGTTGCTGCTGATCACCGACGCCGCGATCAACGTCGAGCCGGACCTCACGCAGAAGCGCGACATCGCGCAGAACGCCATCGACCTCGGCCACGCGCTCGGCATCGCACGACCGAAAGTGGCGATCCTCGCCGCGGTCGAGCACGTCGACCAGCGCTTCCGCTCCACCGTCGACGCCGCCGCGCTGTGCAAGATGGCGGACCGCGGCCAGATCAGCGGCGCCGTGCTCGACGGCCCGCTCGCCTTCGACAACGCGATCTCGCGCGAGGCCGCTACCGCCAAGGGCATCGTCTCGCCGGTGTCCGGCGAGGTGGACATCCTGCTGGCGCCGGACATCGAGGCCGGCAACATGATCGCCAAGCAACTCACCTATCTCGCCGATGCGCAGACCGCCGGCATCGTGCTCGGCGGCCGCGTGCCGGTGATCCTCACCAGCCGCAGCGGCAACGCCTACGGCCGCGTGGTATCGATTGCGCTCGCGTCGCTGCTGATCCGCGCGCGTGGCGGCAAGGTGCACACCGCTTGAACAACGGGGTGCGCACCGTGCTGGCGGTGAACGCCGGCTCGTCCTCGCTGAAACTGGCGGTGTCCCGCGCCGACGCAGCGCCGGCGGCACTGCGCATCAGCGTCGATCGCCACCTCGACACGCCGCCGCGAATCACCGGTGAACCCGGGCTGGTTTCCGAACTGTCGGCGGCACTCGCGCTGCCGGCCAGCCGCGATTACCCGGCGGTCGTGGTCGCACTGCTCGCCGCGCTGCGCCCGCTGCTGCCGGTGACGGCCGTTGCGCACCGGGTAGTGCACGGCGGCGACGAGACACGCGAGTGCGTACCGCTGGATGCCGGCGAACGGGCTCGACTGCACGCGCTGGCACCGCTGGCGCCGCTGCACCAGCCGCCGGCGCTGGCGATCGTCGATGCCGTTGCCGCAGCGCAACCGGCGCTGCTGCAGTTCGCCTGCCTGGACACCGCCTTCCACGCGGCACTGCCGCCGGAGGCGCGCGAATACGCGCTGCCGGCCGATATCCGCGCGCGCCATCCCGAGTTGCACGCCTACGGTTTCCATGGCCTGTCCTGTCGCTGGGCAGTGGAACAGTTGCGCCGCGCGCAGGCGCTGCCCCCGCGGCTGGTGATCGCCCACCTCGGCAGCGGCGCCAGCGTCACCGCGGTGCGCGACGGCGCCAGCATCGCCACCAGCATGGGCTTCAGCGCGCTCGAGGGCGTGCCGATGGCAACGCGGCCGGGGCGCCTCGATGCCGGCGTGCTGCTGTACCTGTTGCGCCGCGAGCGCATCGGTGTCGATGCGCTGGAGGAGATGCTGTACCGCCGCGCCGGCCTGCTCGGGCTGTCCGGCCTCAGCGGCGACATGCGCGCGCTGCTGGCCAGCGACGATCCGCGGGCGCAAGCCGCGGTGGATTACTTCGTGCACCACGTCGCCGGCGAAACCGGCCGGCTCGCCGTCGCGCTCGGCGGCCTCGACACACTGCTGTTCACCGGCGGCATCGGCGAGCACCAGCCGGCGGTGCGCGAACGCATCGCCGCGCGGCTGCGCGCAATCGCGCCGCAACTGGCCGTGCAGGTGATTGCCTGCGACGAGGAAGCGGTGATGGCGGCGGCGGTGCTGGCCGGCTGAGCAAGCGCGCCGTCCTTCCCGCGTACGCGGTCCCGCCCGCGTAACAGTCGCCCACAAAAAAGCCCGGCATCGCCGGGCTTTTTCACAACAGACTGGCGCTCAGGGCTTCGGCCGGTTGCGGTCGGTCGGCGGCAGGAAGCTGACCGGGAACGGCGAGACGTTGTTGCCGTTGCCGCGCGGCTCGCTGATCTTCGGCACGCCCTGCTTCTCGACCTGGTCGATGCGGATGATGCTGTGCATCGGCACGAAACTGCAGACCACGTCCTGGAACTCGGTCTTCAGTTTTTCCTCGCCCGGGTCGACCACCACCGACGACTTGTCGCCGAACACGAAGTGCTCGATCTCGACGAAGCCGTAGATGTCGCTCTGGTAGATGTTCTTCACGTACACCTCGTACACCTGCCCCTGGTTGAGGAAGGAGACGCGGTACAGGTACTCGGGTTCACGCATGGTGCTGGTCCTCTCACGCCTGGCGCCGGTCCGCCCTGCGGGGTTGCGGGCCGGAAGCGGGATACACGGGGGGCTGCCGGGGCACCCCCCCAAAAAAGGGCGCAAAGGGTACCACAGCACCCCCTGCTGCCGCCGGCCGCGACCGGGCCGGCCGACATCCGCCTACCCCCCGCCACCGGCATCCGCTAGATTCGCCCGACGCCCCGGGAAAACCCCGGACCAAATCCGGAACAACCCCGAGTCATCCCCCGAAACATCCCCGACCTGCGGAGCCTGTCGCCATGTGGTCCTTCCTGATTTTCGTGCTGGTGGTCGTCGTCCTGCCGGTCATCTACGGCATCAGCATCTATAACAAGCTGGTGGCGCTGAAGAACCGGTTCAGGAACGCCTGGGCGCAGATCGATGTCCAGTTGCAGCGGCGGCACGACCTGATCCCCAACCTGGTGGAGACCGCCAAGGCCTACATGGCGCACGAGCGCGACACCCTTGAGAAAGTCATCCAGGCCCGCGGCAACGCGGTCAGTGCCCAGAAGGCAGTATCCGGCGGCGAGGGCGTGGCGCAACTGGCGAGGGCCGAGGGCGCACTGAACGGCGCGCTGGCGAATTTTTTCGCACTGTCCGAGAACTACCCGGAACTGAAGGCCAACCAGACCATGCAGCAACTGATGGAGGAACTGACCTCCACCGAGAACAAGGTCGGCTTCGCGCGCCAGGCGTACAACGACTCGGCAATGAACTACAACACCTACCGCGAGCAGTTCCCCAACAACCTGTTCGCCGGCGGCTTCGGTTTCAAGGAAGCCGAGCTGTACGAGGTGGACGAGCCCGCCGCGCGCAAGGCGGTGAAGGTCAGCTTCTCCTGATCCTGGCGGACCGCGCCGCGCGCTGAGCCGGCGGCGCGCGGATTCCCTGCCGCATGGCGATGGATTTCTTCGAACACCAGGACCGGGCGCGCAAGCGCACCGGCCTGCTGCTGTTATGGTTCTTCCTCGCGGTGGCGCTCACCGTCGGCGCGCTCAACCTCGGCGCCTGGCTGGTCAGCGGCGTCATCGGCGACCCGGGCCTGTCGCTGGGCGCATGGCTGCAGTTGCCCTACTGGCGCTGGATCACCGGCGCCGCCCTGCTGGTGATGTTCACCGGTTCGCTGGTGCGCTACCTCTCGCTGCTGGAAGGCGGCGAGGTCATCGCCAAATCGGTGCATGCCCGCCGCGTACTGCCCAGCACCGCCGACGCGCGCGAACGCGTGCTGCTGAACGTGGTCGAGGAAATGGCGATCGCCTCCGGCACGCCGGTGCCGAGCGTGTGGGTCATGGACGACGAGCCGGGCATCAACGCCTTCGTCGCCGGCTTCGAGCCAACGCGCGCGGTGCTGGTCATCACCCGCGGCGGCCTCGAGGCGTTCGATCGCGAACAATTGCAGGGCGTGGTCGGCCACGAGTTCAGCCACATCCTGAACGGCGACATGCGCCTGAACGTGCAGCTCTACGCGATCCTCGCCGGCATCCTGCTGATCGGGAAAATCGGCGAGTTCCTGATGCGCAGCGTCGGCCGCTCCGGCGGCAGCAGCAATTCGCGGCGCGGCGGGCACCCGGCGGTGCTGCTGGCCGGGCTGCTGTTGATGGTGGTCGGCTACGCCGGGCTGTTCTGCGGCCGGGTGATCAAGGCGGCCATCTCGCGGCAGCGCGAATTCCTCGCCGATGCATCCGCGGTGCAGTTCACCCGCAACCCGGACGGGATCGGCGAGGCCCTGCTCACCATCCACCACGCCACCGACGGTTCGCTGCTGCACAGTTCGATGGCCGAGGACATGAGCCACATGTGCATCGCGCGGCCGGTGAAGATGGCATTCGCCGGGCTGCTGGCGACGCATCCGCCGCTGGAGCAGCGCATCACCGCGATCGATCCCGGGCTGCTGGCACGTGGCCGCGCGCGGCGGCATGTCGCCGCCCGCGAAAGCGCCGCGGCAGCGGTGCAGGAAGAACGGCTGGCCGCGATCAGCAGCTTCGCGCCGGCGCAGACCGCGGCGATCGATCGCGATGCGCCGTTGCCGTTCACGGCGGCCGGCGACGCTGCCGTCGCGGCCGCCACGCCGGCGATCGTCACGCCGGCAGTGGTCATCGCCACCGTCGGCCACCCGACACCGGCCCATCACGATTACGCGCTGCGCCTGCGCGACAGCCTGCCGGCATCGCTGCGTGAGTTGCTGCACCGGCCGGATGGCGCCCGCGCCGTGATCTACGGCTTCATGGTGAGCGACAGCGACAGCACGCTCGGGCAAACGGCGCTGCAACGCGTGACCGATAACGACGGCGCCGATGTCGCCGTCCTGCTGCAACAGGCGCTGCCGTCGCTGCGCACGCTCGGCAGCCGGCTGTATCTGCCCTGCCACGACCTCGCGTTGCCGACGCTGCGCGCGCTGTCGGCGGCGGAGCGCACGAAGTTCCTCGCCACGCTGGAGCAACTGGCGCGGCTCGACAGCCACCTGTCGCTGCGCGAGTACCTGTCGCTGTCGCTGATGCGCCGGCACCTGGCCGAGGGCAGCGATGCCCGCCGGCCGGTACGGCATCGCAGCTACCGCGCGGTCGCCGGCCCGCTGAACGTGGTGCTGTCGTTGCTGTGCCACGCCGGCGGCGGCAACGTCGACAGCCGCGCCGACCTGCACGCCCGCGTCGTCCGCGGCTTCGGCATCGGCGCCCCGGCACTGCTGCCGGTCACCGCCCTCGATGCCGATCGCCTGCACGCCGCGCTGCAGGAACTGGCCGACCTGTCGCCACTGTTGAAGAAGCCATTGCTGGACGCCTGCGTCGACGCGGTCCGCCACGACGGCCGCGTACAGGTGGCGGAGCTGGAACTGGTACGGGCGATCGGTGAAGTGCTGGACTGCCCGGTACCGCCCCTCGTCGGTTGACGTGGGCCGGCAGGCCGACTGGGCCTATAATCCGCGCCCCGGCCACGGGCCGGCTGCATCCGCACAGCAAGGTAAATCGAGATAAACATGTCCAATCGTGAACACGGAACCGTCAAGTGGTTCAACGAAAGCAAGGGCTACGGCTTCATCTCCCGCCAGGGCGGCGGCGATGTGTTCGTGCACTTTCGCGCCATCCGCGGCAACGGCTTCCGCACCCTGGCCGACGGCCAGAAAGTCGAGTTCGCCGTGACTGACGGCCAGAAAGGCCCGCAGGCCGAAGACGTGGTGATGGTCGACTGACCACCCGCATCGCGAAAAAAAAGGCGGCCGTCCACCGGGACGCGCCGCCTTTTTTTTCGATACGGGTTGTGCGCGATGCAGAACCCCGGCACGCCCTTTACCGCGCGCGCGGGAACGCCCTAGAGCGTCTTGTTGCCGGCCAGCGCGCGGCCGCCGAGGAACACCAGCGTCAACTTGCGGATGACCCGCTCGGCGGCGATGTCGCGGTCGGTGCGCGACATGTCCAGCGCCGCGGCGCCGAAATCGAACAGCACCAGGATCGCCATTTCCGCCACCAGCCGGGTATCCACCGGCAGCCGCTTCTGCTCGGCGATCACCCGGTCGATGTCCTCGGCCAGCTCGTCGACGATGAAGCGCATCTCGCGCTGGATGGTGCGGCGGAATTCCTCGTTGGCGCCGGTGCGCTCGCGCACGATCAGGCGCAGCAACGGCGCGTTCTGGTCCATGTAGCCGAGGAACCGCAGTACCGTCTGCCGGATCGCGAAGTTGTTGTCCTCGGCGATCATTTCACGGCGGCCCTGGCGCATCAGCTGGCGCAGCACCAGGCAGGCCTCGTCGATCAGCGCCACGCCCAGCGCGGCGGTGTCCGGGAAGTGACTGTAAAAGGATGTCGGCGCGATGCCGGCGTTGCGCGCCACCTCCCGCAGGCTGAGCGCGTCCAGCGTCTGCCCGCCGGCAACCATCGCCAGCGCCGCATCGACCAGGCGACGGCGGGTCTGTTCCTTCTGCTGGGCGCGGGTCGGTCGCATGGCGCGGCCTCCTGAAATTGACCGCACGAGTGTATGGGAGAAATCCGGGGGCGGCACGATGTCAGAACCGGCCGGTCGTCGAATTACAGATGGGTAAACGTTCGTCGCCTTGACCACCCCGCCCGCCGCGGCGCTTCATTCAGGCTCACATATGTACGTTTAACGCGGATGCCGCAACGGCGCCCGCCCGGCCACCACACACAGGGAGTGCGTGTCATGACCACCTTCATCACCGGCGCCACCGGCTTCATCGGCCGCCACCTCGTGCAGCAACTGCTGAAGCGCGATGGCGACATCCACGTGCTGGTGCGCGCCGGCTCGGAGCCGAAAGTCGCCGCGCTCGCCCGCAAGGTCGGCGACCACGACGGCCGCATCAAGGCCGTGCACGGCGACCTGACGCTGCCATTGCTCGGCGTTTCCGCCGCCGACCAGGCAAGGCTGAAGGGCAAGATCACCCACTTCTTCCACCTCGCCGCCATCTACGATCTCGAGGCGCCGGAAGAAGCGCAGGTACGCACCAACATCGAGGGCACGCGCGCGGCCGTGCAGCTGGCCGGCGCACTCGACGCCGGCTGCTTCCACCACGTGAGTTCGATCGCCGCCGCAGGATTGTTCCGCGGCACGTTCCGTGAAGACATGTTCGAGGAAGCCGAGCACCTCGACGACCCCTACCTGCGCACCAAGCACGAATCGGAGAAGCTGGTGCGCAACGAGTGCAAGGTGCCGTGGCGGGTGTACCGGCCGGCGATGGTGGTGGGCCATTCGCAGACCGGCGAAATGGACAAGATCGACGGCCCCTACTACTTCTTCAAGCTGATCCAGAAGATGCGGCAATCGTTGCCGCCGTGGATGCCGATGATCGGCATCGAGGGCGGCAAGCTGAACATCGTGCCGGTCGACTACGTCGCCGCGGCGATGGACCACATCGCCCACCAGCCGGGCCTCGACGGCCAGTGCTTCCATCTCACCGACCGCGAGCACCACCGCGTCGGCGAGCTGCTCAACCTGTTCGCGCGCGCGGCGCACGCGCCGCAATTCACCATGCGCATCGATACCCGCATGTTCGGCTTCGTGCCGCCGGCGCTGAAACAGGGGTTGTCGGCACTGGGGCCGGTACGCCGCGTTCGCCGGCAGGTGCTGAAGGATCTCGGCGTGCCCGACACCGCCACCTCGTTCGTCAACTATCCCACCCGCTTCGACAACCGCGACGCGGTGCGCGCGCTCAAGGGCAGCGGCATCGAGTGCCCGCCGCTCGACACCTACGCCTGGCGGCTGTGGGATTACTGGGAACGGCACCTCGACCCGGACCTGTACGTGGACCGCTCGCTCGCCGGCGCAGTGAAAGGCCGCATCGTGATGGTCACCGGCGCCACCTCCGGCATCGGCCACGCCACCGCGCTGATGCTGGCGGAAGCCGGCGCCCACGTGCTGCTGGTTGCCCGCACGCCGGAAAAACTGGAAACCACGCTGGACGAGATCCGCAAGCTCGGCGGCAAGGCCAGCGCCTACCGCTGCGATGTCAGCGACATGGCCGACTGCGACCGGCTGGTAACCGAGGTGCTGCGCGACCACGGCCACGTCGACATCCTGGTCAACAATGCCGGCCGCTCGATCCGCCGCTCGATCATGCATTCGCTGGACCGCTTCCACGATTTCGAGCGGACAATGCAGCTGAACTATTTCGGCGCCCTGCGCCTGACCATCGGCCTGTTGCCGGTGATGCAGCAGCGCCGCAGCGGCCACATCGTCAACATCTCGTCGATCGGCGTGTTGACCAATGCCCCGCGCTTCTCGGCCTACGTGGCGTCCAAGAGCGCGCTGGACTCGTTCACCCGCTGCGCGGCGGCCGAGTTCTCCGATGAGGGCATCCACTTCAGCACCATCAACATGCCGCTGGTGAAGACGCCGATGATCGCGCCGACCCGGGTCTACGAGCACGTGCCGACCATTTCCCCGGAGGAAGCGGCCGAACTGATCGCCGGCGCGATCATCCACCGGCACAAGCGCGTTGCCACCCGGCTCGGCATCTTCCTGCAGGTGGCGCACTTCGTCGCACCCAAGCTCAGCGAGATCGTGATGAACACCGGCTTCCGCATGTTCCCCGACTCCGCCGCCGCACAGGGGCGCAAGGACGACCAGGCCGAGGTCTCGCCCGAGCAGGTCGCCTTTACCGCGCTGATGAAGGGCATCCACTGGTAGCGCGCAAAGGTGCGCGCCCGCTGCCGGTTGTCGCCGCCGCACGCTGCTCGTCCGCCATGCCCGGGCGGCGCGCTGGCCGGCGCGCGCGGCCACCCCTAGAATCGGTCCGGTTTGCAACCGGCCTGCGGGGATTGGTCCATGGATTTCGCCAAGGTGGCGGAGAAGCAGGTATACGAACGGGTCCAGGACTGCACCCGGCGCCTGCGCAACGGCGATGTACCTCATCCGGCGGTACTGGACGTGCTGCGCCAGCACGGCATCGATGTATCGCGCTCTGTTTTCCCCTGCTTCGGCGAACTCGACGACAACCTCTACAACGGCACCGTCGTTTCCCAGGACCGGCGGGTCTTCGAGTTCGTGATCGATACCGCTGCTCCCGGCGAATCGACCGTCGACGACGTGACCGCGCAACTGGGCCCGAAAGATCCCCGCCACCCGAAAAGCGACGTGAAGGACGTGATCACCATGTCGCTGTTCTGCTTTGACAAGGAACCGCAATGACTTCTTTCCCCGGCTCCACGCTGCACACCGGCCTGCCGGCCCGCGTGGTCTATGCCCTGTTCGCGATCGCCTGCCTGGCCAACGGCCTGTGGCTGCTGATCGACCCGACCAGCTGGAACTCGGTGCTGCGCATGCAGCTGGAGGACTTCGGTGACGGCTACAACGTCCCGCTGTACATGCTGCGCAAGACCGGCGTCACCTACCTCTGCATCAGCCTGGCGTTTGCCTGGTGCCTGTTCAGCCCGTCGGTGCGCGCGCGCGTGCACCCGGTGCTGACGCTGTTCTTCGTGCTGATCGCCGGCGTGCATGCCGCCGAGATTTCCGGCACCGGCGCGCCGGCGCACCGCTGGGTCACCGATTTCCCGCTGGTGTTCCTGCCACCGGTGATCCTGCTGCTGATGCTGGTGCCGTTGCCCGACTTCTCGCAGCGCGAGCGCGGCAAGGTGAAGTGGTTCGACGCCAAGAAGGGCTTCGGCTTCATCGTCCGCGACAACGGCGACGAGATCTTCGTCCATTACCGTTCGATCCGTGGCCGCGGCCATCGCGCCCTGAAGGACGGCCAGCCGGTGCGCTTCCGCGTGGTCACCGGCGACAAGGGCCTGCAGGCCGAGGACGTATCGCCAGGCTGACCACGCCCGCCGGCCGCACCCGGGACGGCAGCCCGCACCCCGGGTGCTGCCGGCATTTCGTCGGATTTTGTCAGCCATTCACCGGCCCGCCGGGGCCGGCAATTTCCCTTTCATAACAAAACGTTACATACATATACCGGCCGGTTACCTGCCCGGCGGGGCGGCCTCGATACGCATATATGCGTAGCACACCCGTGCCGGGATATGCGAAGTTCGCACGACGAAAAAGAAAGACAGCGCAAGGAATCCTTCGCGCGTCACGCACCCGGGACCGGTGCAACCGAGACGAGTAGCAGTCATGTTGCGCAGAACCCGCGACATAGTAGGAAGTCTTCTGGGGGCGGGTCGCGAGGACGACCTCGCCACCCTGCGCGTTCGCGTCGAGGAACTGGCCGGGGAACTGGATTCCCTTGCCCGCCGCCTCAAGGACCGCGAGTTGCGGCTGGAAGATGCGCAAGCGCTGAACCGCGCGCTGACCTCGATGCCGCACGCGCTGATCCTGACCCAGGACGCCGCCGGCCGGATCCTCACCCTCAACCACCACGGGGTCTGGCTCACCGGCTATGGCGAATCGGAACTTGCCGGCCAGCGCTTCACCGAGTTGCTGCCTGATGCCGTACTGCAACCCGACCTCAAGTTCCGTCTCGACGAACTGCCGGTTTCCGGCCACCACTACAGCCACCAGGCCGAGCTGATCCGCAAGGACGGCGACCAGGTGGCGATGCAGTGGTACCACACCGTGTACGACTGCCCGGCCTCCGGCGAAAAGCGCGTACTCACCGTCGGCCTCGACATCAGCGACCAGAAGATCGCCGAGGACCACCTCGGCTGGCTCAGTTCGCACGATCCGCTCACCGGCCTCTACAACCGCCGCCGCTTCCTCGAGGAACTCGACCAGACGCTCGCCACCTGCGAGCGCTACGGCCAGACCTTCGCGGTGATGATGATCGACCTCGACCAGTTCAAGGACATCAACGAGACCAGCGGCCACCACGTCGGCGACCGCCTGCTGCAGCGCGTGTCCGACGTGCTGCGCGCGCAGGCGCGGACCTCCGACATCGTGTCCCGCCTCGGCGGCGACGAGTTCGCGATCATCGTGCAGATGACCGGCGCCGACAGTGCCGAGCTGATTGCCGCCCGTTTCTGCAACGCGCTCGACGGCCTTGAAGTCGAGGGCAACGGCACCACGCACCGCATCTCCGCCTCGATCGGCGCCGCCCTGTTCCCGGTACACGGCGCCAATGCCGACGAGTTGCTGGCAAACGCCGACATCGCCATGTACCAGGCGAAGGAAAAAGGCCGCAAGGCCTGGCACATGTACACCCCGGAAGAGCACACCCGTACCCGCGTCCACGAGCGCGTGTACTGGGACGAGCAGGTCAAGCGGGCGCTGTCCGGCAACACGCTGAACGTGCACTTCCAGCCGATCCTCGACGTGCGCCACAACGAGGTCACGCACTACGAGGCGTTGCTGCGGGTGAAGGACGGTGGCGGCAAGATCCTGTCGCCGGCGCGTTTCATTTCCAGCGCCGAGCGCAACGGGCTGATCCACCAGGTCGACGAACTGGTGATCGACCGCGTGATATCCACCCTCGCCGACCTGCAGCGCAGCAGCGTCCGCGCCCGGCTGTCGGTCAACCTGTCCGGCGCCTCGTTCCACAACCCGAAGCTGGTGGCGCACATCGAGGGCAGCATCGAGCGCCATGGCGTCGACCCGACCTCGCTGATCTTCGAGATCACCGAGACCGCGGCCATCGCCGACATCGATGCCACCAGCCAGATCATGCACAAGATCAAGGGACTGGGATGCCAGTTCGCGCTGGACGATTTCGGCGTCGGGTTCTCATCGCTGTATTACCTGAAGAAACTGCCGGTCGACTACGTGAAGATCGACGGCTCGTTCATCAGGAACCTGCACAACGACCCGGACAGCCAGGTGCTGGTGCGCGCGCTGGTGGAAGTCTCGCGCGCCTATCGCCTGCGCACCGTCGCCGAGTTCGTCGAGGGCTCGGAGATCCTCGATATCCTGCAGGTGCTCGGCGTCGACTACGCGCAGGGCTACCACATCGACCAGCCGAAGCCGTTCGAGAGCATCTGGCAGATCCCGCAACGGGTCGCCTGATTCCAGGCCCCGGCGCCCGCCGGGGTCGGCATGCCGATTGGCCTGCGTGGCTACGCATCTGGCCCCGGATGACCGGCGGCCCCCTCGCGCGCAACACCCCGCTTCCGTGATGATTGACGCCCTCTTTCCTCCGTCACTCCCGGGAGTTGCCCGCGCATGAAAACGCTCAAGGACAAGGTCGCCGCCATTACCGGTGCCGGCGGCGGCATCGGCCGCGCCACCGCCATCCTGATGGCCCGCCAGGGCTGCCACCTCGCCCTGTCCGACGTCAACGAGGCCGGCCTCGCCGACACCGTGCGCGAGTGCAAGTCGCACGGCGTTCAGGTCACCGGCACCCGTCTCGACGTGGCCGACCGCGCTGCGTTCCACGCCTGGGCCGACGAGACCGCGAAGCACTTCGGCCGCGTCAACATCGTGATCAACAACGCCGGCGTCGCGCTCGGCGCCACCGTCGAGGACATGTCCTACGAGGACCTCGAGTGGCTGATGGGCATCAACTTCTGGGGCGTGGTGCATGGCACCAAGTCGTTCCTGCCGCACATCAAGAAGAGCGGCGACGGCCACATCGTCAACATTTCCAGCGTGTTCGGCCTGATCGCGGTGCCGTCGCAAAGCGCCTACAACGCCGCCAAGTTCGCGGTGCGCGGTTTCACCGAGGCGCTGCGCGAGGAGATGGAAGTCGAGGGCGCGCCGGTCGGCGTCACCTGCGTGCACCCGGGCGGCATCAAGACCAACATTGCCCGTGCCGCGCGCATGAGCGGCAATGCCACCTACGGCATGGACAAGAAGAAGGCCGGCGACGACTTCGACAAGATCGCCCGCACCACGCCCGAGCAGGCCGGACAGGACATCGTCAACGCCATCCTGCACAACCGCCGCCGCCAGCTGATCGGCGCCGACGCGGTGCTGATCGACGTCATGCAGCGCCTGCTGCCGACCAGCTACCAGCGCATCCTGGTGGCCGGCGCGCGCCGCCAGCGCGCGAAGTCGGGCCACTGACCGCGGGGCAGAAGCCGCACGACAATCCGGGGGGTGTTCGCTACAATTCCGGTCGAATTTTGGCCAGACAGCGACAGCGACCCCCCCCGTGATCAAACTGCTCAGCCGCGTTTTCTCCCGCGACCGCTCCAACGACACCCCTGACAGCAAGCCGCCGGTTGCCCCCGGGGCGCCGGCCGCTGCCGACAAGCCCCGCGACAGCCAGCCGAAACCGCGCCAGGACGGCGGCCGCCGCGAGCAATCCGCCGCGCCGCGCCAGCAGCAACAGCCGCCGAAGCCGGCACACCCGCCGCGCCCCCATCCCGAGCGCGCCGTGCACGAGAAACCCGACTGGACGCTCGCCGATTTCCCGGTGCCGCCGGCCGAAGGCAAGACCCGCTTCCACGACTTCAACCTGCCGCTGCCGCTGATGCGCAGCATCCAGTCCTGCGGGTTCACCTACTGCACGCCGATCCAGGCCAACGTCCTCGGCCACACCCTTGCCGGCCACGACGCCATCGGCAAGGCGCAGACCGGCACCGGCAAGACCGCCGCCTTCCTCGTCACCATCATCAACGACCTGCTGACCAACCCGCTGGAAGGCGCGCAGTACGCCGGCGAGCCGCGGGCGCTGATCATCGCGCCCACCCGCGAGCTGGTGATGCAGATCGCCGCCGATGCCGAGGGCCTGACGAAGTACTGCAACCTGAACGTGATGGCCGTGGTCGGCGGCATGGACTTCGAGAAGCAGCGCGAGCGCATCCGCCGCGAGGCGATCGATATCCTGGTTGCCACCCCGGGCCGCCTGCTCGACTTCGTCTCCCGCCGCGACCTGTTCCTCGACCAGGTGGAAGTGCTGGTGCTCGACGAAGCCGACCGCATGCTGGACATGGGCTTCATCCCTGACGTGAAGCGCATCGTCAGCCTGACGCCGAAGTCGGACCACCGGCAGACGCTGCTGTTCAGCGCGACGTTCAGCGACGACATCATGAACCTCGCCAGGCGCTGGACCTTCGAGCCGGTGACGGTGGAAATCCAGCCGGAACGCGTGGCCACCGACACCGTCGAGCAGAAGGTCTACATGTGCACGACGGAAGAAAAATTCCGCGTGCTCTACAACATGCTCATTTCCGCCGAGACCCGGCGCGTCATCATCTTCGCCAACCGCCGCGACCAGACCCGCCGCCTGTCCGAGTTGCTGCGCGACATGGGCATCCGCGCCTCGCTGCTGTCCGGCGACGTGCCGCAGGACCGTCGCATCAAGACGCTGGAGCGCTTCAAGAGCGGCGACCTCGATGCGCTGGTGGCCACCGACGTTGCCGGCCGCGGCATCCACGTCGACGGCGTCACCCACGTCATCAACTTCACGCTGCCGGAAGATCCCGAGGACTACGTGCACCGCATCGGCCGCACCGGCCGCGCCGGCGCTTCCGGCGTGTCGGTGAGCTTCGCCGACGAGGAAGACGGCTTCGCGCTGCCGGGCATCGAGAAACTGATCGGCCGCAAGCTGACCTGCGTGCCGCCGCCGGAAGAGTTGCTGGCGCCGATTCCCAAGCTGCAGCGCCGCAACGCCGATGGCGTTGCCGAGGGTGAGGAAGAAGAAGCGGCGATGCCGGTGCGTCATCCCGGCCGCCACGGCGGCCGCCCCGGTGGCGGCCGCGGCGGTCCGCGCGGCGGGCGCCACAGCAGCGGCCCCCGCCGCCGCTAGATCGCCCCGGCGGCAGTCCGTTCAACGCGATTGAACGGACTGTTCGCAACGCGGCGGCTTACCCTGCCGCTCCCGTCGCCCTATCGTGGGCTCCAGCGGCCATCAGCCAACGGAGAATCCCATGAGCACCCAGCCCCGCCACGTCAGCCGCGTCGTCCGCGGCATGCCCGCCAGCGATGGCGCCGGCGTGAAACTCCAGCGCGTCATCGGCCAGCCGCAACTGCAGGACCTCGACCCGTTCCTGATGCTGGATGAGTTCCGCTCGGACCAGGCCGGCGACTACATCGCCGGGTTCCCGCCGCACCCGCACCGCGGCTTCGAGACCGTCACCTACATGCTCGCCGGCCGCATGCGCCACGGCGACAACCAGGGCAACACCGGCCTGCTCGGCCCCGGCAGCGTGCAGTGGATGACCGCCGGCCGCGGCATCGTCCACGAGGAAATGCCGGAGCAGGAAGACGGCCTGATGTGGGGTTTCCAGTTGTGGGTGAACCTGCCGGCGGCGCAAAAAATGAAAGCGCCGTATTACCAGGACATCCCGCCGGAGCAGGTGCCGGAAGTGCGCATCGCCGATGGCGTGCAATTGCGCGTGCTGGCCGGTGAAGCCGGCGGCGCCACCGGCCCGGTACGCGGCATTCCCACCGAGCCGCTCTACATCGACGTGCGGCTGGCGGGTGATCGCGAACACGCACAGCCGGTGCCGGCCGGCCACTCCGCCTTCATCTACATCTACGAGGGCAACGTGGACGTGCGCGAGCCTGGCCGCGACGTGCGGCTGCTGCGTGGACAGCTTGCGGTGCTGGAAGACGGCGACGAGATCCGCGTGCGCGCCGCCGGCGGCGACGCGAAGTACATCCTGGTCGCCGGCAAGCCGCTGCGCGAGCCGGTGGCGAAGTACGGCCCGTTCGTGATGAACACCATGCAGGAAATCCGGCAGGCGATCGACGATTACAACGGCGGTCGATTCTGAGGCCGCCAGCCGGGACGGATGCCGCCGCATCACCGGCAGCGCGCCGCCACCAGGGCGCTGTCGGGTGGCGACATGGAGGCGGATAAAAAAGGGGCCTGGTGGCCCCTTTTTTTATTCCGCCGGCGTCGCGCTCAAGGCACCTGGAACGAGCCCGCGTCCATCAGGTCCACGCCCGATGGCAGCGCGCTGATCCAGTCGAGGAAGCGGTGGACCATCGCCTTGCCAACAAACGGCCGGCCATGCTGCGGCACCAGCATTTCCACGTCCATGCCGCGCACCATGTCCGCCCACAGCGCGCTCACCTTGCGCGACGCCATGTAGCGCTGGTGGAAGCCGCGCATCGCCGGGACATGGGCATCGAAATCGTCAACCGGATCGCTCTCCTTTTCGTGCACCAGCGATGACCCCATGTCGCCGCTGAACAGGATCTTCGACACCGGGTCGTAGAAGTGGAAATTGCCTACCGAGTGCAGGAAGTGCGCCGGCAATACCTTGATCGCGCAGTCGCCGAGGTGGATCTCGCCACCGCGGTCCGGCAGTTCGAGGATGCGGTCCTGCACGTTGGCATCGAGGTTCTTCATCACGAACGGCGACGCCAGGTGCGGCAGGAAGCGGCCCCACAGCCGCGAGCAGACCACCTTCGCCTTCGTGTGCATCAGCCAGCGCGGCAGCGAAGCGATGATGTCCGGGTCCTGGTGCGAGGCCAGCACGTAATCGAGGTTGGTGAGGTTGATCCACTTCGACAACTCGATGCTGAGCGGGGTGTAGGTGAGGTCGCCGCCCGGGTCGATCACCGCCGCATGCTTGCCGTGGATGATCAGGAACTGGTTGGACTGGATACCGTCGCCGCTGACGAGGTTGCTGAACACCAGGCAGTGGTGGTTCAACTCGCGGTTGGAATACAGGACGGTGGTCGACTTCGATGCCCCGGCGCTGAGCGCGGGCGGCAGGCGGGAATTCATCGGATGGCTCTCCAGTGGAAGGCGCATCCTGCGACGACGGGTTCCCTGTGACGCGGGCAGTGTGGCCGGGCGGGCGCGATGACCCTTTGACCCAAGTCAGGCGCAGGGGAGGTTTGCGGCAAGCCGCAAACCCCGCTGGCTCCCCGGGGCGGCCGGGTCCTGCAGGCCGGGTGCCGCCGCCTGCAGGTTTGACTCCGCCCATTTAAAGGTTCGCCTCAGCCCCTTTACAGGTTCGCCTCCACACCCTCTACAGGTTTGCTTCCGCGCTCGCTACAGGTTGGACTCTGCGTATTCCGCCAGCACGCTGCGCGGCACGCCGTTCAGGTGCACCGAGCCGCCGTGGGCGAAGCCCTTGAAACGCTCCGCCATGTAGGCCAGTCCCGAGCTGGTGGCCGACAGGTACGGCGTGTCGATCTGCG
>JBKHWA010000060.1:0-35564 GCA_046566765.1 Gammaproteobacteria bacterium | reverse complement strand
GGCGACCGTCACCGCCATCAATGCGCAGATCAACGTCAACACGCTGGAGCGCGGCCGCGCCGACCGGCTGGAACTGAACGGCATCGCCGAGTGCACGCTGAACATCGACCGGGCGATCGCCTTCGATCCGTATGCCGACAACCGCGATACCGGTGGTTTCATCCTGATCGACCGCCTGAGCAACAACACCGTCGGTGCTGGCCTGATCATCCGCGCCGCTGCAGCGGTGGCCGGCACGACCGACATCGACCGCGCCGCGCGTGAAACGATGAAGGGCCAGCAGGCGGCGATCATCCGCGTCGCCGGTGGCGTCGAGGCGGCGCGTTTGCAGGAGCGGCAGTTGCACGCCGAGGGTCGGCACACCTACGTGCTGGATGCGGCGACGGTGAAGAACGCGGAAGAAATCGCCGCGATCCTCGTCGATGCCGGGTTGATCGTGCTGCTGGCGAACGGTCGCTGAGTACGGCGTTTTCGTCGCAGCCCGGCCGCGGAAACGAAAAAGCCGCCTTGATGGCGGCTTTTTCGTGGTTGCAGGTTTCGCTCAGCGGCTGAGCAGGTCCTTGGCGATGGCAATGATCTGCATCTCGTCGGTGCCGGCATAGATCTGCAGGATCTTCGAGTCGCGCATCAGCTGCTCGACGCGTGCCTCGCGCATGTAGCCCATGCCGCCGAAGATCTGTACCGCCTCGGTGGTGACTTCCATGCAGGCCTGGGCGGCGTACAACTTCATCGCGCTCGCCTCGGCCAGCGTCATCTGCTTGCCGTGACCGGTCAGCTCGATGTAGCGGAACACCATGTTCTGCAGGTTGGCGCGCACGACTTCCATCTTCGCCAGCTTGAGCTGGATCAGCTGGTTGTCGCCGATCGGCTTGCCGAACTGCACGCGGGTCTTTGCGTACTCGATCGACATTTCCTGCGCGCGGGACACGATGCCGAGCGCCATCGCGGCGACGCCGGCGCGCTCCTGCATGAAGGTGCCCTTGGCGCCGGAGCGGCCGTAGCCGTCCTCGCTGCCGCCCATCAGGCGCTCCGGGCCGCAGTGCACGTCGGTGAGGAACAGTTCGCCGGTCGGCGACGAGCCGATGCCCATCTTCTTGAACGGCTTGCTCTGCACCAGGCCCGGCATGCCCTTGTCGAGGATGAACGACACGATCTTGCGGTCCTGCGGCGCCACGCCTTCCTCGTCGAGCTTGCAGATCAGGACGATGGTGTCGGCGTACGGGCCGTTGGTGATCCAGGTCTTGGCGCCGTTGATGATGTAGCCGCCCTTGCCGTCGCGGCGGGCCACGGTCTTCATCTGGCCGAAGGCGTCGGAGCCGGAATTCGGCTCGGAGATGGCCCAGGCGCCGATTTTTTCCATCGTCAGCAACGGCAGCGCCCAGCGCTTCTTCTGTTCGATGGTGCCCTTGCTCATGATGGCGCCGCCGCCGAGGCCGACCGACACGCCCATGGCGGTGACCAGGCCCTGCGCGTGGCGGCAGATCTCGATGATCGGGATCATGCGCATCGCCGCTTCTTCCGCCGCCATGGCGTTGAAGCCTTCGGCGCGTTCCTTCTTCTCCTTCTTCTCGCCGCGCGCCTCCGTTTCCTCGCGGGCGATCTGCTGCTGGAAGGTCATGGTGGCCATCTGGTCCATGCCGAAGGTCTTCAGCATCTTGCGCAGCAGGTCGTACGGCGGCACGCCCTCGTACTCGATGGCGTCGAGTTGCGGGACGATTTCCTTCTCGACGAAATCGCGCACCATTTTCTGGATCATGCGCTGGGATTCGGTCCACTCGATCATGGTGTTCTCCGGCTGGGATGGACGGGAATGGATGGGCAGGACGTTGACCGGGCCTACCTTCGGGCCGGCGGCCGGGCTTGTCACTAACCGCCGGGCGCATTTCGCTGAGCGATTGGGTCAGCGACAATCGGTGGCCGCCAGTCGACCCCCGGGAGCAGCCAGATGGATACCGAGTTGCGCATTCGCCAGCCCGACTGGCTGCCGGGCTTCCTGCGGGGTCGTCCCGGTCCTGCCGACGATGCGCAGCGGATAGCCGAGGTGCTGGCGCTGGCGGCGGAAAATGTCAGCCGGCGCAGCGGCGGGCCGTTCGCGGCCGCGGTCTACGACGAGGAGAGCGGTGAGCGGATTGCCTGCGCGGTGAACGTGGTGGTGCCGGAGCATTGCGCGCTGGCGCACGCAGAAACGCTGGCACTGGCGCTGGCGCAGCAGTGCCGGGGCAGCCACACGCTGGCAGCGCGGCGCTGCGTGCTGGTGGCGAGCGCCGAGCCCTGCGCGATGTGCGTCGGGGCGATTGCCTGGAGCGGGGTAGCGCGCGTGCTGTACGCGGCCGCGCGTGCGGATGTCGAGGCGATCGGCTTCGACGAGGGGCCGCGACCGGCGCGCTGGAAAGCGGAACTGGTCCGGCGCGGGATCCGGGTGGACGGGCCGCGCCGGCGCCGGGATGCGAGGGCCGTGCTGGCGGCTTACGCCAGCACGGCCGGTGTCATCTACAACGGTTGAGGTGCGGCGGTTGAGCTGCGGCGACGGCGCTGGTGCCCGGGCGTTGCGCGCCGGGCACCGGCGTCTCAGGCGGCTGCCTGGCTCGTCGTTGCCGGCAGGCGGATCAGGTGATCGAACGCGGACAGCGCGGCGGTCGCGCCGGCGCCCATGGCGATGATGATCTGCTTGTACGGCACCGTGGTGCAGTCGCCGGCGGCAAACACGCCGGCGACGCTGGTTTCGCCGCGCTCGTTGATCACGATCTCGCCGCGGTTGCTCAGCTCGACCGTGCCCTTCAGGAAATCGGTATTGGGCACCAGGCCGATCTGCACGAACACGCCGGCGACGTCGACGCGGTGCACCTCGCCGCTGACGCGGTCCTTGTAGACCAGGCCATCCATCTTCTGCCCGTCGCCGGTGACCTCGGTGGTCTGCGCCGACAGCACGACGTTGACGTTGTTCAGGCTGTAAAGCTTCTTCTGCAGCACTGCATCGGCGCGGAGCTTGTTGTCGAATTCCAGCACGGTGACGTGCTCGACGATGCCGGCGAGGTCGATCGCCGCCTCGATGCCGGAGTTGCCGCCGCCGATCACTGCCACCCGCTTGCCCTTGAACAGCGGACCGTCGCAGTGCGGGCAGTAGGCAACGCCTTTCGTGCGGTACTCCTTCTCGCCGGGCACGTTCATGTCGCGCCAGCGGGCGCCGGTGGAGACGACCACGCTCTTCGCGCGCAGCGTGGCGCCGTTTTCCAGTTTGGCGTGCACCAGGCCGTCCACGGTCTGGTCGGCAGGCACCAGCGCGGTGACGCGCTGGCTGTTCATGATGTCGACGCCGTACTGCTTCACGTGCTCCTCGAGCGCCATCGCCAGCTTCGGCCCCTCGGTTTCCTTCACCGAGATGAAGTTCTCGATGCCGAGCGTGTCCTGCACCTGGCCGCCGAAGCGCTCGGCGACGACGCCGGTGCGGATGCCCTTGCGGGCGGCGTAGATCGCCGCCGCGGCGCCGGCCGGGCCGCCGCCGACCACCAGCACGTCGAACGATTCCTTCTGGCCGAGTTTCGCCGCGTCGCGCGCGGCGGCGCCGGTGTCGATCTTCGCGAGGATTTCCTCGAGCAGCATCCGGCCCTGGGCGAAGTGCTGGCCGTTCAGGTACACCGCCGGCACGCCCATGATCTGGCGTTCCTCGACTTCTTTCTGGAACACCGCGCCGTCGATCATCACGTGGCGGATGTTCGGGTTGATCACCGACATCGCGTTCAGTGCCTGCACCACGTCCGGGCAACTGTGGCAGCTGAGCGACACGAAGGTCTCGAAGTTGAACTCGCCCTCGAGCGCCTTGATCTGCGCGACCACTTCCGGCTCGACCTTCGGCGCGTAGCCGCCGGTCTGCAGCAGCGCGAGCACCAGCGAGGTGAACTCGTGGCCGCCGGGTACGCCGGCGAACTCCGTTTTGACGTTGCTGCCGGTGCGGCGAATGATGAACGACGGCCGGCGGGCGGCAGTGCCGGCTTCCGCGCTGAGCGTCACCATCGGCGACAGCGAGGCGATGTCGGCGAGCAGCGTTTTCATTTCCGCGGCAGCGGCGCTGTCATCCAGCGAGGCAACCAGTTCCACCGGCAGCGTGATCCGCTCCATGTAGGACTTGAGTTGCTCCTTCATGTTGTCGTCGAGCATGACTGTCTCCGATGGAATATGAATTCGTAAGGATGGCCGCGCCGGTATCGCACCGGCGCGGCCGGGTGGTGTGCGGATGTCCCGAACGATCAGTGAGGGACGCGGCACGCCACCCGTGACAGCCGGCGGTTGCAGCCCGCCGGCCATCCGGTCGAACGTCAGATCTTGCCGACCAGGTCCAGCGACGGCTTCAGGGTGGCAGCGCCTTCCTTCCACTTCGCCGGGCAGACTTCGCCCGGGTGCGACGCAACGTACTGCGCGGCTTTTACCTTGCGCAGCAGTTCGCCGGCGTCACGGCCGATGCCGAGGTCGTGGATTTCGCAGACCTTGATCACGCCTTCCGGGTTGACCACGAAGGTGCCGCGCAGCGCCAGGCCTTCTTCCTCGATCATCACGCCGAAGTTGCGGGTGATGGTGCCGGTCGGGTCGGCGATCATCGGGTACTTGATCTTCTTGATGGTGTCCGACGCATCGGCCCACGCCTTGTGCACGAAGTGGGTGTCGGTCGACACGCTGTACACCTCGACGCCCAGCTTCTGGAATTCCGGGTACAGGTCGGCGACGTCACCGAGCTCGGTCGGGCAGACGAAGGTGAAGTCGGCCGGGTAGAACACGAACACGGACCACTTGCCTTTCAGGTCGGTGTCGGCAACGGTGCCGAACTTGCCGTTTTGGTAGGTGTTCGCCTTGAACGGCTTGATGGTGGTGTTGATCAGGGACATGTGACCTCCGGTAGGTTTTTGTCACGGGCCGGACACGGGAGCGGTCCGGCGACGCGGGGGCAATCCTGAGGCCTGGTGTGGAATTGGGGAAATTTGTAATTCTGATGCTGAGCATAGGCTCAGGCTATTGATGGGCCATTCAGGGCCGGCGGCGCGCCCGGCCGGACCCGCGGGCGGGGGCGGCGGTCCCTGGTCCGGTTGGCCCCGCCCCGGGCGTGATCCGGCCGGCCGGGGGCAGATCCCGCCCACAAAAAAGCCCGCACGCGGCGGGCCTTTCCGTCGGGACGAAGGACCTCAGAACTTCGGCCACTCGTACAGCACGCCGATACCGATGGTGGCGTTGTCGAATTCCTCGTTCTCCTCGTCGTTGTAGCGCTCGAGCGAGTAGCTGAAGGTGATGCGGTCGGCCAGGGTCTTCTCGCGTCGCGGCTGCGTCTGCTGGGTGACCAGGCTGTAGACCGAGCGGAGGTTGAGGTCCGAGCGCACCCGGCCGACCGGCCCGCGGTCGCCGTAGCCGACCTGCAGTTGCAGCATGCGGCCGAGGCCGATGCCGGCATAGGCGCTGGCCACCCGGGAGCCGGCGAAGTCCTTGCCGCCGATGCCGCCATTGATGAACACGCTGGAATAGTTGGCGTCGATGTAGACGCCGGAGTCGAGGTCCGGGCCGGTGTTGTCGCCGCGCGGGTCGGCGCGACCCACCGAGAACACCGTGCCGCGCACCAGTTTCACGCCCTTGTAGGGGTCCGCCGCGTTGACCACCGGGGTGGCCAGCAGGGTGATGACGGCGGCGATCGCCGGTGCCAGTACGCGCATGCCTCTTCTCCTTTGCGTTCGACGGGGGGCAGTCCGGCGGCGATTCTACCCTGCGCCACGGGCGCGCGGGCGCAGTGGTCTAGAGCCGGCGCAGGGGTTCCTCGGCCAGCATCTGCCGCTGCTCGTCCAGCTCGGCCAGGTGCGACTGCCACCAGCGTGGCGTATTGAACCAGGGGAAGGCGCGCGGGAATGCCGGGTCTTCCCAGCGCTCGGCGATCCAGCCGGCGTGCTGCACCAGCCGCAGCGCGCGCAGCGCCTCGATCAATCGCAATTCGCGGTTGTCGAATTCGCAGAACGCTTCGTAGCCGTCGAGGATTTCCGCCAGGCATTGCTCGCGTTCGCGGCGATCGCCGGCGAGCAGCATCCACAGGTCCTGCACCGCCGGCGCGGTTTGCGCGTCGTCGAAATCGACGAACCAGGGGCCGTCGTCGCGCGTCCAGATCACGTTGCCGGGATGGCAGTCGCCCTGGGTGCGGATGCGTGCGAAGTCGATGGCGAACAGCGGCATGATGTCGGCGCGCAGGCCGTCGATCAATGCGTCGTAGCGCGCTGCGAAGGCGTGCGGCACGAAGCCGCGTTCGCGCAGCAGTTGCGACGGCCGTTCGAGAAAGCGCTCGAGATCAAGCGCGGCACGGTGCGCGAACGGCTTGCTGCGGCCGACCGCGTGGATGCGGCCGAGCAGCGTGCCCAGCCGGTGCAACTGGTCGAGATCGCCCGGCTCCGGCGCCTGGCCGCCCTTGCGGGCGAACAACGCGAAGCGGAAGCCGGCGAATTCGTGCAGCGTTTCGCCACTGGCATCGGCCAGCGGTGCCACCACCGGCAACTCGGCGTCGGCGAGTTCGCGGCTGAACGCGTGTTCCTCGCGGATCTGCGCGTCGGTCCAGCGGTGCGGCCGGTAGAACTTCGCGATTACCGGCGGCGCATCCTCGATGCCGACCTGGTACACGCGGTTTTCGTAACTGTTGAGGGCGAGCACGCGGGCGTCGCTCACGCGGCCGGTGGCCTCGACGGCGTCGATCACGGTGTCGGGAGAGAGTGCCGCGTAGTCGGAGATGTGCATCGCGCGATCCGTCGTCAGGTGGCGCGATCATAGGGCAGGCGCCGCGGCGGCGTGCGGGCAATTACAGCGTGCGGGCGACGGCCCAGGCATCGACCCGGCGGACGCCATGTGCCTGCAGCACGGAGGCCAGTGCCGCCATCGTGCTGCCGGTGGTGATCACGTCGTCGACCAGCGCGATGTGCGCCGGCAGCGGTTCGCTGACGGTGAACGCGCCCTGCAGGTTGCGGCGACGGGCGGCAAGGTCCAGCCCCGATTGCGCCGGCGTGTCGCGCCGGCGGTGCACGGCGCCGGCCAGCAACGGGATCCGCAGTTCCGTCGCGGCGGCGCGGGCGATGGCTTCCGCCTGGTTGAAGCCGCGCTGCCGCTCGCGGGAGGGGTGCAGCGGTACCGGCAGCAACGCCGCCGGCAACGGGCCGGCGGCGCCGGGGCGTGCGTCCCGGCGGACGGCATTTGCCAGCAGCCGGCCCAGTGGCCGCGCCAGCGGCAGGCGACCGCCGAACTTCAGTTGCTGTACCAGCGCGTCCACCGGGAAGGCATAGGCGCAGGCGGCGAGCGTCCGCTCGACGGCTGGATCGTGGTGGCCGGTGCAGGCGCCGCCGGTGGCCGGCAGGCCGCAGCGCGGACAGGGGCTGCGCAGTGCCGGCAGGTCGGCCTCGCAGCCGGCGCACAGGGAGCCGCAGCGGCCGGCCGCCAGCCCGCAGGCCGGGCAGGATGGCGCAATGAGATCAAATATTGACCAGATGTCTACCTTGAATTCCATTACGGTTGACGACTTTGATGCCGCCCCTACCATGGCCGGGTCCGAATTTCCCTGCGTCGCCGGGCCACGGCGGCAGTACTGCGAGGTGCACGAGCATGGCGCTGTCCCCTGACGTCCAGAACCCGACCCCGGCTGCATTCGTCGCCGGACGTTCGCCTGCCGGCGCGTCCGCCGGTGCCGCCGTGCGCCACGACTGGTCGCGCGGCGAGATCGAGGCGCTGTTCCGGCTGCCGTTCAACGACCTGCTGTTCCGCGCGCAGACCATCCACCGCGCCAACTTCGATCCGAACGCGGTGCAGGTGTCGACCCTGCTGTCGATCAAGACCGGCGCCTGCCCGGAAGACTGCAAGTACTGCTCGCAGTCCGGCCACCACAGCACCGGGCTGGAGAAGGAAAAACTGCTGGAGATCGAGAAAGTCGTGGCGGAGGCGCGCGCGGCGAAGGAGGGCGGTTCCTCGCGCTTCTGCATGGGCGCCGCCTGGCGCTCGCCGCGCGAGAAGGACATGCCCTACGTGCTGGAGATGGTGAAGCAGGTGAAGGCGCTCGGGCTCGAGACCTGCATGACGCTCGGCATGCTGTCGAAGGAGCAGACGCAGCAACTGGCGGCGGCCGGCCTCGACTACTACAACCACAACCTCGACACCTCGCCCGAGTACTACAACCAGATCATCACCACCCGTACCTACCAGGATCGCCTCGACACGCTGGCGCACGTGCGCGAAGCGGGCATGAAGGTGTGTTCCGGCGGCATCATCGGCATGGGCGAGACGCGCAACGATCGCGTCGGCCTGCTGCAGTCGCTGGCGAACCTGCCGGAGCACCCGGACTCGGTGCCGATCAACATGCTGGTGAAGATCGCCGGCACGCCGCTGGAAAATGTCGACGACCTGGACCACCTCGAGTTCGTCCGCACCATTGCCGTCGCCCGCATCCTGATGCCGAAGTCTTTCGTGCGCCTTTCCGCCGGCCGCGAGGCGATGGACGACAGCACGCAGGCGCTGTGCTTCTTCGCCGGCGCCAACTCGATCTTCTATGGCTGCAAGCTGCTGACCACCACCAACCCGGAGATGAGCGAGGACCAGAAGTTGTTCAGGCGCCTCGGCATCCACCCGCTCGGCCACGAGACGACGGTGAGCGACGAAGCCGAGGCGGCCGTGCTCGGCATGCAGGTCGCCGGTGCGCAGGCGGCCGCCGCCGGCAATTATTACGACGCGATGGCGGCGAGCAAAAAGCGCGCGCCGGTCCCGGTGGCCGGCAAGTCGCCCGCCAGCAGTTGTGGTGGCGGCGGTTGCGGCTGAGTGTCTCCGCAAGAACGGCGAAGGTCGCGACATCTTTCGCGGCTATCGCCCGCTCCTGCGGAAAGCAGTATCCGGCATGAGTAAACATGGCTTCGATCTCGCAGCTGACCTCGCCGCGCGCCGCGCGGCGGGTCTGTACCGCGTGCGCGGCGTGCAAGCCGCGCCCTGCGGCGCCACCGCCGTGGTCGATGGCCGCGAGCTGCTGAATTTTTGCAGCAACGATTACCTCGGGCTGGCGAACCATCCCGGGGTGGTGGCGGCGCTCAAGCGGGGTGCCGACGAGTACGGAGCCGGCAGCGGCGCCTCGCACCTGGTCACCGGCCACACCCGTGCCCACCACGAGCTGGAGGAAGCGCTGGCTGCATTCACCGGCCGGCCGCGCGCATTGCTTTTCTCCACCGGCTACATGGCGAACCTCGGCGCCGTTTCCGCGCTGTGCGGCGACCAGGATGCGGTGTTCGAGGACCGGCTCAACCACGCGTCGCTGCTCGATGCCGGCCTGCTCACCGGCGCGCGCTTCCAGCGCTACCTGCACAACGATGCCGCCAACCTCGAGGCGCGGCTGGCGAAAAGCGTCGCCCGCCGGCGGCTGGTCATCACCGACGGCGTGTTCAGCATGGACGGCGATGTCGCCCCGCTGCGCGAACTGGCGCGCGTTTCGACAGCGCACGGCGGCTGGCTGATGGTCGACGATGCGCACGGCATCGGCGTGCTCGGTCGCGGTGGCCGCGGCTGCGTCGATGCCGCCGGGCTCGGTATCGGCGAGGTGCCGGTGCTGGTCGGCACGCTGGGCAAGGCATTCGGCACCTTCGGTGCGTTCGTCGCCGGCAGCGAGGAACTGGTCGAGTACCTGGTCCAGTTCGCGCGCCCCTACATCTACACCACGGCGCTGCCGCCAGCGGTGGCGACGGCGACGCTGGCGGCGCTGCGCTTGCTGGAAGCCGGCGACGATCGCCGCGCGCTGCTGCGCGAACACATCGCGCGTTTCCGCACCGGTGCCCGGCAGCTCGGTTATGAACTGATGGATTCGGCGACGCCGATCCAGCCGATCCTGGTCGGCGATGCGCAGGCGGCGACCGATTTCAGCGCGGCGCTGCGCGCGGCCGGCATCCTGGTCACCGCGATCCGGCCACCGACGGTGCCGGCCGGCAGCGCGCGGCTGCGCGTCACGTTCAGTGCGTCGCACAGCACTGCGCAGGTCGATGCCCTGCTGGCGGCGCTCGAGCAACTGGCGCCGCGATTCGCGGCGTCTTCGCCGGGAGCGACCCGATGAATTGCGATGTCGAGTTCCTGCCATGCAGCGGCGCCCGCCCGGGCGCCGCCGGCCACCTGGTGATGCTGCCCGGCTGGGCGATGCCCGGCGCCGCGTTCGCCGGGTTGCTGCCGGTGCTGCGCGAACATTTTCACCTCACGGTGATCGACCTGCCCGGTTCCGCTGCCAATGCCGGCGTGCCGGTCGGTGGTTCGCTGGAAGCGATGGCCTCGACGATCGCCGACGCCGCACCGTTGCACGCGTCGTGGATCGGCTGGTCGCTGGGCGGCATGGTCGCCGCCTGCATCGCCGCCAACGAGCCGCAGCGCGTGCAGTCGCTGGTGACGATCGGCGCCAACCTGACGTTCGTGCAGCGTGCCGGCTGGCAGGCAGCGATGCCGGAAGCCACCTTCGACGCGTTCGAGCGCGATGTCGCTGCCGACAGCGTAGCGGCGCTGCAGCGCTTCCTCGGCCTGCAGTGCCAGGGCGCCGTCGGCGCGCGCGATGATCTGCGCTTGCTGCGCGAGCTGGTGGCGCAGCGGCCGCAGGCTCCGCGCGCGGCGTTGCTGGACGGGCTCGCCGTGCTGCGCAGCGCCGACCTGCGCCACGTTGCTGCCGATATACGTTGCCCGTCGTTGTGGATCTACGGCGAGCGCGATGCACTGGTGCCCGCGGCCGCCGCCGAGGGGGTGGCGCGTCGCATCGCCGGCGCGCAAGCGACGGTGTTGCCCGGTATTGCCCACGTGCCGTTTTTTTCCGGCAGCGATGCGTTGCGCGCCTGCCTTGGCAGGTTCCCCGGCTTCCTGCCGGCACCGGTTTAATGGAAACCTGAAATGACTGTTCCGCAAGCCGTGCCCTACGCCAAACGTGATGTGGCCCAAAGTTTCAGCCGTGCCGCTGCCGCCTACGACAGTGTCGCCGAGGTGCAGCGCGATGTCGGCGGCTGGTTGCTGCAGTCGATCCAGCGCCAGCAGGAATTGTCATCGGCGCTGGACGTCGGTTGCGGCAGCGGCGCGCTGACCGTCGAGCTGGCGAAGCGGATGCCGATGGCGAATGTCGATGGCATCGATATCGCCGAGGGCATGCTCGATGTCGCCGCGGCGACGCATGCGCATCCGCGCGTTGCCTATTACGTCGGCGATGCCGAGGAAATCCCGTTCGGCGACAAGTCGTTCGAGCTGGTGTTCTCCAACTTCATGCTGCAGTGGTGCCCGCAGCCGGCGCGCGCGCTGGCGGAGATGCGGCGCGTGCTGCGTCGCAACGGCCAGCTGGTGCTGTCGGTGCCCGGTGCCGGCACGCTGCAGGAACTGGCGGCGGCGTGGCGGGCGGCGGATGGCGGCGTGCACGTGCACCCGTTCTGCGATGCCGACATGCTGGCCGAATGGGTCGATGCCGCCGGCTACGCGCACTTCGACATCGTCGAGCGCACCCGCCGCGTGCACGTGGCCGATGCACGCGACCTGATGCGCGAACTGAAAACGCTGGGCGCGCACAACCTGCATCCGTCGCGGCCGGCGGCATTGACCGGCCGGCAGGCGCTGGCGCGGGTACTGGCCGATTACGAGGCTCGGCGCGAGCCGGCCGGGCTGCCGGTGACCTGGAAAGTCCTGATGCTGACCGCGCGCCGCTGAGCGCCGCGCCACCGGTGAACCCGCCATGAGCACGAAACGCCGCACCTTCTTCATCGCCGGCACCGATACCGGCGTCGGCAAGACGCATGTCGCCTGCACCTTGCTGCAGGCGTTCGCGCGCACCGGCCAGTCGACGCTGGGCCTGAAGCCGGTGGCCAGCGGTTGCACCGCGACCGCCGACGGCCTGCGCAACGACGATGCACTGGCGCTGATCGCGGCGGCGACGGTGAAACTGCCCTACGCGCAGGTGAACCCGTGCGCGTTTGCCGCACCGGTGTCGCCGCACATCGCGGCGGCGCGCGAGAACCGACGGGTAAGGGTGGCGCAACTGGCGGGGCTGGTGCGTGGTGCCGTCATGCAGGCGCGTGCCGATATCACCCTGGTCGAGGGTGCCGGTGGCTGGCGGGTGCCGCTCAACAACGAGGAAACGCTGGCCGATCTCGCGCGCGAGTTGCAGGCGCCGGTGATCCTGGTCGTCGGCCTGCGGCTCGGTTGCATCAACCACGCGCTGCTGACCGCCGAGGCGATACGCCGGGACGGGCTGCAACTGGCGGGCTGGGTCGCCAACGCGATCGATCCGCAGATGGAAGCGCGCGACGAGGTTGTCGCCACGCTGCGTTCGGCGCTGGGCGCACCGCTGCTCGGGCTGGTGGAAAACAACGCGGCGGCGGACGTTGCCGCCGCCGCGCTGGATGTGTCGCTGCTGGCAGGTTGAAGCCGGCGCTCAGCGCGCCAGCTGTTTCACCGGGGTGAAGGTGGTGTCGGCGTTGTAGGTGTCGATCGCGTGCTGCAGGCCGCGCTCGTGCAACATCTCGCCGGCCTTCACCACCAGCTGGGTGGCGCCGGGGATCGCGCGGCGCAGCGTCTCGAAGCCGTAGACCAGCGGCACCGTCGCCAGCACGCCGAACTTCACCGCGTTGTCCGGGATGCCCAGCATGTCCGAGGTTTGCTTGCCGAGGATCAGTCGCGAGAAACCGGCGCGGTAGTTGTACTCGATGCTGGTGACCCAGCGCGGCATGCCCGGCGTTTTCTCGCCGAACTCCCACGACACGTCGAGCAGCGATTGCGCCAGCCGCTGGCTGTCCTCGTCCGGCTCGGCCAGCGTCAGGAAGTTCATGAAGGCGATGCGCGCGGCGTCGTCCTCGCTGGCCGGCAGCAGGCGGTCGTCGACGCCCATCAGGTAACCGGCGTAGCGCCACAGGTGAATCACCGACTCGCGCTCCTCCGGCGTGAAGCGGAAGCCGAGTGCGCGCAGCGAGTGCAGGAAGATGTACGAGAACAGCAGGTTGGTGGCGACAGTGTCGGCCTGGTTCAGCGGTTCGCCCCAGGCGGCGCGGTCCCACTTGTCCGAGCGGTTGAGCATGTAGCGCACCTGCGCGTGCATCAGCCGCACGTGGATCGATGTCTTCCAGCCCGGCTGGAACGGCATCAGCGAACCGCGGGTGGTGACTTCCACCCAGTACTTGCCGGTCTCGACCAGGCGGCGCGCGGTCGCCTTGTCGAGTTGCGCGGTGAACGCCAGCGGCTTGGTGGCGGCGGCGGCAACATAACCGCCCATCAGCGCGACGTTGCGCAGCACCAGTTCGGCCATCGGCCCGGTGCGGCGGTGCGCGTCGCAGCCGAGATCGAGTTTCGCCGGGTCGACCCAGAGCGGAACGAATTCCACCTGCTCGAAGAACGCGCGCAGTGCCGGCGGCGCGTCGGGAATCGAATCGATGCCGTGGTTGCTGGCGCGCTCGATCAGCGCACGCGCGTCGCGGTGGCCGTGCTGGTGCATCCACGCCACCACGCCGTCGGCCAGCGGGTCGCCCTTGTTGAGGAAGCGGACGAACTCGGTGAACTGCTCCGGCGTCGGGTTCGGGTCGGTGCGGGTGCCCAGCAGCACCTTCAGCATCGTCGTCTTCCAGCCGAGGCGGCCGTTGGGATCGGGCACGCGGGTCGGGGCGTCGGCGGGCAGCGTGTAGCGGGGGGCGGCGGCGCCGGCGGCGCGGATGACGGGGGCTGCCTTGCGGACGGCGCGGACGGCGGCCGGGATCTTGCCGAGCAGGGGGTGCGACTGGGTCATGGACCGGTCTCTGTGGGGGCGTGTGGGGTTTTGTTGTTCGCGCCGGCGCTTCCTGCGCCGCCCTATCCCGGTCCGTCCCGAACCAGAAACCCGTGGGTTCTGGCGCGAACGTAGCAAAGCCACGCCGGCGGCGGCAAGGCGGAGGCGCTCCGCACTTGCCGCAGGCCCGCCGGAAGGCGGCCGGACGGGGCCGGGCGGCGGGCTTCCGGGCGGGAACGGGGAGCGGACGGTCCGGCCGGGTCCTGCCGGTGGGCCGGGGGCGCCGGGGGACGGTCAGCCGGCGCGGCGCCTGGCCTGCAGCGGCCGGAAATCCCGGCGCTCGGCCACGAATGCCGGCCGTGGCGGCCGGCCACAGAACGGCGCCTGCGGCGTGTTGTCGACGCTGTTGTAGACGAAGAACAGGTTGCAGCGCGGCCAGGGGCTGATGTTGTTGGCGGAGCCGTGCAGCACGTTGCTGTCGAACAGCACGACGGTGCCGGCCGCGCCGGTGGCGGCGCTGATGCCGTCGCGGGCCAGCGATGCCACCAGCGATTCGTCGGGGATGCCGACGCGCTGTTCGCGCAGCGAATTGCGGAAGTGGTTTTCCGGCGTCGGCGACGGGCAGGACAGGAACCAGCGGTGCGAGCCGGGAATGAGCAGCAGCGGGCCGTTGGCCGGCGTGTTGTCGGTGAGCAGGATCGACAGGCTCAGCGTGCGCATCGCCGGCAGGCCGTCCTCGGCGTGCCAGGTTTCGAAATCCGAATGCCAGTCGAAGCCGGCGCCGCGGAACGCCGGCTTGTAGTTGATGCGTGCCTGGTGGGCGTAGACCGGGCTGTCGAGCAGGAAGCCGGCGATGTCGAGCAGCCGCCGGTCGCGCAGCAGCGCGTCGATCACCTCGCTGTGCTGTTGCGGCTGGAACAGCGAACGCAGTTCGTCGTTGTCGCGCTCGCGGATGGCCGAATCCAGCCGCAGCAACCTGCGATCGCCGCGCATGCGCGCCGCCTCGCTCTGCAGCAGTGCCACTTCGCCGGCGGCAAGCAGGTCCGGCAGCACCAGGAAGCCCTGGTCGCGCCACTGCCGGCATTGCAGCGGCGACAACGGCGCGGTGCTGTGCCAGTTGCGCCACAGCACCGGTTCCTCGCGGCGCAGTACGCCCGGCTCGCCGCCGTGGCGTGTCGGGTAGCGATCGGCGACGGTCATGAAACTCCTCCCTGCCAGATGGCGGAATCGGCGGCAATGATCTCGACGCCGCGCAGGATCATCTCGATGGCATAGGTGCCGGTGAACAGGGCGACGATGCGCCCGGAAACGTTGATGTAGCCCTGTACCAGCTCCTCGTCGCGCTGGCGTGCGCGGTCGAGCATGCGCTTGAACAGCACGATGGCGCCGTACGATGCCGCGAGCGCGGTGCCGACCGCCGCCAGCCCGAGCGGCCACGGTTGCTGCGCGCCGGCAAACACGCTGGCGCTCACCGTGCCCGGGCCGATCATGAACGGCATCGCCACCGCGCCCGACAGGTGCGCCGGGGTGCCGCGCGTCTCGAACAGCGCGGTGGTGCCGGAGAACACCGAGCGGATGCCGATCAGCAGGAACACGATGCCGCCGAAGATCAGGAACGAGGCGAAGCGCACGTTGAAAACCCGGGTGAACAGCGCGTCGCCGAGCACCGCGAAACTGCCGAACACGCCGAGCGCGACCAGGTGCGCGCGACGCATCACCAGCGCGAAGGCCGGACGGTCCAGGTCGCGGATCAGCGCGATCAGGTACACGCTCATCAGGAACGGGTTCAGCAGCAGGAACAGCAGCCACGCCGACTTGACGAAGGTTTCCATCGTTCAGCTGGCCGCGGTATCGGCCGCCGGGTAGGTGCCTTCCTCGTCGTGGGTTTCGCGGCCGGTGAGCGCCGGCGCGAACACGCAGGCCAGTTCCATTTCGCGGGTGGCCCGCAGCAGGTGGCGATCGTGGCGGTCGAGCAGGTACATCGTGCCCGGTACAACCGGGTGCACATTGCCGTCCGGCAGTGTTTCGATCTCGCCCTCGCCGCGGATGCAGTACACCGCCTCGACATGGTGCTTGTACCAGATCAGCGTTTCGGTGCCGGCGAAGATGCGGGTGATGTGGAACGAGAAGCCGGCGCCGTCGGCAGCCAGCACCAGCCGCGTGCTGTCCCAGTTGTCGCTGTTCACCAGGCGCTCGCTGCGCCTGGCGTCCTGCAGGGTACGGATGATCACGGCCGGAACACTCCGGCGGCGATGCGGGCCGCGCGCGGGCTCATGCGCTCGCGTTGTGCCAGCACGTTGCGCTCGAGGATGTCCATGCCGCGTTCCAGGTCGTCGTCGGCGATGGTCAGCGGGCAGAGGATTTTCAGCACCTGGTCGCGGGCGCCGCTGGTTTCGATGATCAATCCCTGCTCGAAGCAGGCGCGGGTGACGGCGGCGGTGAATTCCTCGCCACTGGTGTGCAGGCCACGCATCAGGCCGCGACCGGTGGCGAAGAAGCCGTCGCAGCGATGGGCGAGCGCCTGCAGGCGGCTGCCAACGTAGTCGCCTTTCAGCCGCACCTCGTTGCGCAGCCGGTCGTCGCGCCAGAACGTCTCGATGGCGCGGGCGGCGGTGATGAATGCGAGGTTGTGGCCACGGAACGTGCCGTTGTGTTCACCCGGCTGCCAGGCATCGATGCGCGGGTCGATCAGCACTACCGCCATCGGCAGCCCGTAGCCGGACAGCGACTTCGACAGCGTGACGATGTCCGGACGGATGCCGGCTTCCTCGAAGCTGAAGAAGTCGCCGGTGCGGCCGCAACCGGCCTGGATGTCGTCGACGATCAGCAGCACGCCATGCCGGCGGCAGACCGTCTGCAGGCTGCGCAGCCAGCCGGCGCTCGCCGCGTTGATGCCGCCTTCGCCCTGTACCGTCTCGACGATCACTGCTGCCGGCAGGTCGACGCCGCTGGAATTGTCGGTGAGTACCTTGTCGAGGTAGACGGTGCTGTCGATGCCGTTACCGAGGTAACCGTCGTAGGGCATGCGGGTGACGCCGACCGGATCGATGCCGGCCGCGCCGCGATGATGGCGGTTGCCGGTGCAGCCCAGCGCGCCGAGCGTCACGCCGTGGAAACCGTTGGTGAAGGCGATGACGTTGCGGCGGCCGGTGACCTTGCGCGCGATCTTCAGCGCGGCTTCCACCGCGTTGGTGCCGGTGGGGCCGGTGAACTGCATCACGTATTTCATCTTGCGTGGCTGCAGCACGTGGCGCTCGAACACCTCGAGGAAGTGCTGCTTGGCGGCGGTGTGCATGTCGAGGCTGTGCACAACCTGGTCGCCGGCGATGTAGTCGAGCAGTGCCTCCTTCAGCGCCGGGTGGTTGTGCCCGTAGTTGAGCGAGCCGGCGCCGGCAAGGAAATCGATGTAGCTGCGGCCCTTGTCGTCGTGCAGGCGGCTGCCCTGCGCGGTGGTGAACACGACCGGGAATGCCCGGCAGTAACTGCGGACCGCCGATTCCAGGCGGTCGAAGGTGGTGGTCTGCATGATGTTGCTCCCTTTCGCTGGGTATGGGCCTGGCGTGGCCGGTTCAGGCGCCTGGTACGGCCTCCTGGTCCGGTGCCGGGTCATGGCTGCCGGTGCCGTCCGCCTGCGCGAACGGACCGATGTGCAGCAACCACTCGCTGTCGTGGTTGCCGTTGAGGTGGCGCTGGCGGTCGAACATCAATTCACGCGTGAGCGTGGTGTTGCGCGACCGCGCCAGCGCCGCGAACAACGCGGCGGATGCCGTGTTGCCGGTGGTCACCGTGGTCTCGAGGAAGCGCACCTGCTCGCAGCATTCGCGCGCGAGCAGGTGGTCGAGCATCTGTTGCGCGAGCCGCTGGCCGCGGTGCGCCGGGTGCACTGCCACCTGCCAGACGAACAGCGTGTTGTCGCGGTTGGGCAGCAGGTAGCCGGAAATGAAGCCGACGACTTCGCTGCCGCGTTCGGCCACCACGCAGGTGTCGCGGAAGTGGGTGCACTGCAGCAGGTTGGCGTACAGCGAGTTCTGGTCCAGCGGCGGGCAGATGCGCACCAGCGCGTGCACTGCCGGGCCGTCGTCGGCGGTCGGCGCGCGCAGGTTGCAACTGGCGGTGGCGGCCGCCGGCTTGAGCGCCACCGGCGACTGCCGCGGGAACTGCTCGGGAATGTTGCCGAGGGTGAGGATCGGCGCCGCATCGATGTCCTGCGCGCCCATCAACTCGGCCACTGCTTCCAGCGCGTCGACGATCTGGTCGCGTCGCTCCGGCGGCAACTGGCGGAAACGTCCCTGGAAGTGCGCCTGCAGCGGTGCCGGCGCCTCGGCCAGCAGCCGCTGGCCGGCGGCGGTCAGCGCCACGTTCACCACCCGCTTGTCCTGGCTGCCGCGGCTGCGGACGACCAGTTCCCGTTCTTCCAGCCGGTCGAGGATGGTGGTCACCGTGGCGGCCGACAGGCTGACCTGGCTGGTCAGGAAGCCGAGGGTGGCTCCCGGGTGCGCGGCGATGGCCCGCATCAGCACGATCTGCGGGATGGTCAGCCCGGTGGTGCGGCTGAGGCGCTTCGAGTTCTGGTCGGTGGCCCGGATGATCCGGCGCAGGGCCACCAGCACGTTGTCCTGGTCGGGCATGGGGCGGGGTGCCAGTTATTTCGAGGTCGTGATACTTCCACAGATATTGTTTCGTAGTCAAAACATATGCCGGGTCGGGCGGACGAGCGGCCACCCCGGCCGGTCCGGGGGCGCAGTACCCGCCAATCCGGCTGAGCCATCCGGCGACTGCCGGCACCGGGCCCGCTGCCTATGCTGGCGGCCTTTTCACGCAAGGAGCCTCCCCATGGCGAAGTACAAGGCCCCGCTGGCCGACATCCACTACCTGATGAACGACGTGATCGACTACCGCGGTCACTACGCGGCGCTGCCCGGCTGCGACCTGGGCATGGAAGAGGTGGCGATGGTGCTCGAGGGCGCTGCCCGCTTCGCCGAGGACGTGTTGCACCCGCTGTACCGCAGCGGCGACGAGGCCGGCTGCCGCTTCGAGAACGGCAACGTCTACCTGCCGAAGGGCTACAAGGAAGCGCGCGACCTGTTCGTGCAGAACGGCTGGACGCGCATGGCGGTGCCCGAGCGCTGGGGCGGCCAGCACCTGCCGGGCTCGCTGGGCATCATCAGCAACGAGATGAGCGGCGCGGTGAATCCGCCGTGGGTGATGCTGGTCGGCCTGCCGTTCGCGGTGATGCACACCATCGATTCGCACGGCAGCGAGGAGCAGCGCGAGAAATTCTTCCCCGGCCTGGTCGACGGCCGCTGGGGCGCGACCATGTGCCTCACCGAGCCGCATTGCGGCACTGACCTCGGCCTGATCAAGACGAAGGCGGAGCCGCAGGCGGACGGCACCTACAAGGTGACCGGCACCAAGATCTTCATCTCGTTCGGCGAGCAGGACGTCACCGAGAACATCATCCACCTGGTGCTGGCGAAACTGCCGGGCGCGCCGGAAGGTACCGCGGGGATCTCGATGTTCATCGTGCCGAAGAAACACATCAATGCCGACGGCAGCAGCGGCGAACGCAACGGTGTCAGCTGCGGCTCGATCGAGCACAAGATGGGCTACATGGCGTCGCCGACCTGCGTGATGAACTTCGATGGCGCGCAGGGTGTACTGGTCGGGCAGCCGAACGAGGGCCTGAAGTACATGTTCACGCTGATGAACAACGCACGCATCGGTTCCGGCGTGCAGGCGCTCGGCCTCGCCGATGCTTCGCTGCAGGGCGCTGCCGCCTACGCGCGCGAGCGCCTGCAGATGCGTTCGCTGACCGGCCCGAAGAATCCGAACGGCCCGGCCGACCCGATCATCGTCCACCCGGGCGTGCGCCAGCTGCTGCTGACGCAGAAGGCGCTGACCGAGGGTTCGCGCTGGCTGGTGCTGGAAGGCGCGCGCCTCGCCGACCTCGCCGTGCGCAGCGAAACGCCGGAAGCGCGCAAGTTCGCCGACAGCGAGCTCGGTTTCCTGACGCCGGTGATCAAGGGCTTCATCACCGAGGTTGGCTACGAGTGCACCGGCCACGGCGTGCAGGTGATGGGTGGCCACGGCTACATGCGCGAGCACGGCATGGAGCAACTGGTGCGGGACTGCCGCATCGCGACGATCTACGAGGGCACGACGCAGGTGCAGGCGCTGGACCTGGTCGGCCGCAAGACGCTGATGGCGCAGGGCAAGCCGCTGGGTCGCTTCGTCAGGCAGGTGCAGGAATTCATCGCCGCCAACAGCAGCAATGAAAAGCTGAAGCCGTACCTGGTCGCGCTGGAAGGCAAGCTCGCCGAGTGGCAACAGATCACCCAGCAGGTGATGGCGAAGTCGTTCGGCAACTTCGACGAGGCCGGCGCGGCGAGCGTCGACTACCTGATGTACTCGGGCTACGTGATGCTGGCTTACGGCTGGGCGCGGATGATGGCGGTGTCGATGGCGAAGCTGGCGGCCGGCGAGGGGGGCGATTCCTCGGTGGACCGGAATTTCCACGAAGCCAAGCTGCTCACCGGCGAGTTCTACTACGCGCGCATCCTGCCGCGCACGCTGACCCACCGCGAAGGCGTGCTGGCCGGCGCGCAGTCGCTGATGGCGATGCCGGCCGACGCGTTCTGATCGCGTCGGGCCGGAACAAAAAAACCGCGCACGGCCGGCAGGCCATGCGCGGTTTTTTTTATCGGGTTGCGATCAGCCTGCGGGCGTGTTGCCGGCAGTGCCGGTGGCGGCCGGCACCGCGGTGCGCAACTGTTCCGCTTCCTCCGCGGTCTTCGCCTCGGTGCCTTCGCAGTCGGCAATCGAGACCGGCGGCTGGCCCTGCGGCGCGCGCGCGGTGAAATCGGCCTGCGCACTTTCGCCGCGCGGGAACGTGGTGAATACAGTGCCGTCCGTGCAGCGGTAAACCACCGCGTAGATGTCCGGTGTTGCCGCCGGCGGCGTCGGGGCGGGGGCGGCAACCACCGGCTCGGCCGGGCCGGAGCAGGCGGTGGCAAGAACCAGCGGTACCAGGGCGAGCGCGGCGCGGCGGAACGTCATGGCGTATTCCCTCGGTCATTGGGGTGCGCGTGGATCGAGCCCGAAGGATAGCGGCACATTCACGTCCAGCGCCGCCTCGGGCAGGCCGGGCGGCAGCGGTGGCAGCGGTGCGGCCCGACGGACGGTTGCCAGTGCCGCCTCGTCGAGCAGTGGTTCGCCGCTGCTGCGCTGGACGACAAGCGTCAGCACGCTGCCGTCGCGGGCAATGCGCACGCTGACCAGCGCCTGCCCTTCGAGGCCGCGGCGCTGTGCAGCGGCCGGATAGACGAGGTGCCTGCGCAGCAGCGGGCCGAGTGCGGCGAGATAGCGCCGGCGAGCGTCGTCGATCGCCGACGTATCGGCGGGGTTGCCGGTGCCGGTGGCCGCCATGGATGTGGCGGCGTCTGCGCGTGGCAACGTGCTGGCCGGCCCGGCGGGCTGCAGGGCGGCCTGCGTGCCGTCCGCGGCATTGTCGTTGCCGGGGGCGATGGCGGTGCCGGTGTCGACGGCGCGTACCGGCGTGACCCGCATCGCCGTCGGCGCACTCGAACTGACGATCGCAGGCGGTGCCGCGGTGGCCGGTGTTGCGGCGTTGCCGCCGGCGGTGCGTGTTGCCGGTGCCGTCGACGTCGCGCCGGTCTCGTGGCGCAGCGAGACGACGGTGGTGCCCGCGCTCACGCTTGTCGCTGGTACGTCGCCGGCAGCGGTCAGCACCAGCGCGATGCCAACCAGCACATGCAGGCCGAGCGAAAAAACGATCGTTCGGCGCAGCGTGCGCGCCGGCCAGCGGAAGGCCGGCTCGTCGGCGTCGGCCGTCGGCCGCGGCGTGTTCATCGTCGCGCCAGCAACCCGGTCGTGGTTGCGGTGACCAGCGCGGCGATCGCCAGCCCCCAGGTGCAGGCCGGCCCGGCCGGCAGGTCGGCAACGAACGAGACGGTGAGCCCCAGCGCATAACCGCCGGCGCCGGTGAGCAATGCGAGCGCCAGCGCCCGCCGTGGCGAGGCGACATGGCGCACCGCCAGTGCCGGCAGGATCAGGCTGGAAAACACCAGGTAGACGCCCACCAGCTGCACGGCAACGGTGACCGCCAGCGCGAATGGCAGGTAGAACGCGAGCAGCGGGCCACGACCGGAACGGGTGAGCAGCAACACGATCACCGTCGTCGTCAGCAGCGCCGGCAATTGCTCCCAGCTCACCCACAGGATCTGGCCGGCCAGTGCGTCGCGCAGCGCTTCGCCGCCGTGCGGGTCGGCGGCGAGCAGCAGCAGTGCCAGCGTTGCCGCCAGCACGAACGTGGAACCGATCAGCGCTTCCTGGATTTCCGGCCAGCGTCGCTCGGCAGCGTGCAGCAGCAATGCGCCGGCGAGTGCGGCGACACCGGCGCCGGCCTGCGCCTCCCACGCATCGTGGTCATGCACCACCAGCATCGTCAGCAACGCGCCGGTGGCAGCGAGTTGGGCGATCGCCAGGTCGAGGAATATGATGCCGCGCGCCAGCACCTGTCGCCCGAGCGGTACGTGCGTCAGCAGCACCAGCAGCCCGGCGACAAACGCCGGCGCCAGCAGCAACAGGTCTTCGGGATTCATCGGCAACCGGCCTCGAGCCGCGTCGCCAGCTCGCGGTAAAACGAGACGAGATCGCGTGCGCGCTCGTTGCCGCCGACGGTGTACGGCAATTCGATCGCGCAGGTGCCGGCCTGTTTCGCCAGCCAGTTGACCGCCTGCCGGTCGTCGTAGCCGGTGTGCAGGATACCGTCCACCGGTTGCGTGCGTGCCTGCGTTGCCAGGCGCGACAGGTGTTGCGCCGACGGCGGCACGCCGGGCAGCGGCTCCAGCGTGCCGGCCTGCGTGGCGCCGAGCCAGGCGAACAGGTACTGCCAGGCGTCGTGGTAGACGAAATAGTTGCGGGTGCGCAGCGCCGCGAGCGGCAGCGTGGCCAGCATGCTGTCGATGCGCGTGCGCAAGGCGCCGGCACGCTGGCGATAGTGCCCGGCATTCGCGCTGTCGATCCTTGCCAGTGTCGCGGCGAGCGCATCGCCGACCTGCAGCATGCGCTGCGGATCGAGATGGACGTGCGGGTTGCCCTCGGCGTGGACATCGCCCTTGCTGCGATCGGCGACGCCGGTCACGCCCAGCCGCTGCACTTTTTCCGCGGCGAAAAACAACCGCTCACCCTTGAGCACGGGGTTGGCGCCGCGCGCGAGCAGGACCGGCAGCCAGCCGGCCTCGAGGCCGGCACCGGTGCAGACGACGAGGTCGGCCTTGCGCACCTGTGCGATCAGGCTCGGCCGCGCCTCGATGTGATGCGGGTCCTGCTGCGCGCTGGTGGCGGTGTAGACGCTCGCCTGCTCGCCGCCGATTTCCGTGGCCAGCGCTGCCCACTCCGGCTCGCAGGCAAAGATCTTCACCGCCGCCTGCGCGGGCGAGGCGAGAAGCAGGCCGGGGAGCAGGAGCAGTGGCAGCAGTTTCACCAGCGAGATCTCCTGGGCGATGCCCGGTCAGAAACGATGGGCGCCATGTGCACCCAGCGACAGGTTGTACTGCAGCATGACCTGGGTGAACTGCTCGCGGGCGCCGTCGGCGGCGATATCGGCATCGGCCAGTTGCAGTCGCAGGAAACTGTATTCGCTGGGACGGAACGTCAGTACCGCGCTCAGCCGCGACGACTCCTCCAGCGCGGTGGCGACGCCGCCCTCGCGCGTTTCACTGTTCATGCCGGTGGCGTCGTAGCGCAGGCCGGCCTGCCAGCGCGGCGCAAAGCCGTGGATCGCCTGCAGGTAGAACGCATCCTGTTCGCCGGCGAGGATGCCGCCGATTTCCGCCGGCGTGCTGTGGAAGACGATAGTGCCGTCGGTTTCCAGCCGCAGGTACTCGGCCTGCACGTTCCAGGTGCCCTTGCCCTGGCGGCCGGTGGCGCTGCGCTTGTACACCGCCTCGATGCCAAGCAGTTTCGCCTCGCCCTCGGTGTAGAAAATGTCGGTGATGACCGGGTCGCCTTCCTCGTGCGCTTCCTGGTGCCCCTTGTGCAGCGCGTAGGACAGCCCGAGTTGCAGTGCGTGATCAGTGCCGAGGTCCGGGCCGATCTTCACGAAACCGGTGTAGATCTGGGGGCCGCGCCGATCGGCTGCGGGCATGCCGAGCGCCTCGGGATCGGAGTTGAGTGCGGCCGCGAGATCGTCGAGATCGACCGCCGCGCCGAACTTCTCCTGCTCGTGCCCCTGCAGCACTTCCGCGCCGAATTGCAGGTACGTGTCGGTCGCCGGCGACCAGGTGACCTGCAGGCCGGTGTCGTTCAGGCCGTGTACGCCCAGCAGGGAAAGGTAGGCGAGGTTCTGGTCGACGAATTCCCAGCTGTGCGGGTGGCGGCTGTTGGCATAGCCGATGCCGGAGAAAAACTTGCCGCCCTTAAGTTGCCAGCCGGCCGGCAGCGCGCGGGTGGTGAAGTGCGCTTCCTCCAGTTCGACGCCGTCGAGGTCGAAGGCGAGGTTGGCGTAGGCGTCGAACAGCGTGTCGACCGTCGCCGACAGCACCAGCTCGGCGCCGCGCAGGTTCAGTCCTTCCTCGATGGCACCGTGCTCGTGCGCGTGTTCGTCGCCGTGGTGTGCGTGCAGGATGCCGTCGGCCTCGTCCAGCCAGCTGTTGCCGGCGCCGCGCAGGTCGTCGGCGTAGGCAACGCCGTCGAGGATCAGCGAAATCTGCGGGTTGGTGATCTGCGGGATGCCGGCAGCGCCGGCCGGTGCATCGGCGCGGATGTCATCCGGCGTGGCGGACTGCGCTCCGGGCTCCGTTCCGGACGGCGCTTCGGCGTTCACATTCGCTGCGGCGGCAAGCAGGCAGGCAAGGGTGGCAAGTCGGGTCGGCTTCATCGAGCAGGCTCCGTTGTGTGGGTCGGGTCATTTGTCGTTGCCGGGCGTGGACGAAGTGTCGTCCGCCGGTGGCACCGGGTCGTAGCCACCTTCGCACCAGGGATGGCAGCGGCCGAGCCGGTGCACGGTGAGCACGGTGCCGCGCAGCGCGCCGTGCGTCTGCAGCGCCTCGATCGCGTACAGCGAGCAGGTCGGCGTGAAACGGCAGTGCTGGCCGATCAGCGGGCTGAGCGTGAGGCGGTACAGGCGAACGAGCCCGATCAGGATGTGCTGGGCAAGGTTCATGCGCATTCCTTCGACCGGTTCTGGCTACGGGGGGCGATACGTTATAACATTGCACACCGGGCGACAACCGCGGAGCGGCAACGATTATGGGGCGAACGACGACGGGATCCGGTAATGGCCAGTTACGGGAGCAGGTTCGATTGCCGCCGGGTCGGGCTGACCACCGGCTGGTGGTTGCGACCACGCGGTGCGAGCGCGCCGGCCTGCGACTGACGCCATTGCGGCGCGATGTGCTGGCCCTGCTGCTGGCCAATCCGCGCGCCGTTGGCGCCTACGAGTTGCTCGACGCGATGCGCGTGATGCATCCCGGCGCGCAACCGCCGACGGTGTACCGCGCCCTTGAATTCCTGCGCGAAGCGGGCCTCGCACATCGCATTGATGCGCTGAATGCATTCGTCGCCTGCACGCTGGCGGAGCATGATCACAGCCTGCTGCTGGTATGCCCGGCCTGCGGCAAGGTCAGCGAGGTCAACGATCCGGAAGTGTTCCACCTGCTGGCGAAGCATGCCGCCCAGGCCGGTTTCCACCTGCCCAATGCCTGCCTGGAGGTGAAGGCGTCCTGTGCGCGATGCGCGCCGGCGGCCGACACGTGCTGCGCAGCGCACGCCGGCTGAGCGCCGGCGCCGGGTTTACTGTCGCGACCAGCGGGTACCCTCGCGCGAATCTTCCAGCACGATGCCCTGCGCCAGCAGTTCCTGGCGGATGGCGTCGGCGCCGGCAAAATCCTTTGCTTTCTTTGCTGCCGCGCGGGCGGCGATCTTCGCCTCGATCGCCGCGGCATCGAGGCCGCCGGCAGCGCTGCCTTTCTGGAACCAGGCATCCGGGTCCTGCCACAGCAGCCCGAGCAGTTGGGCGCCGCCCAGCAGCAGTGACTTGGCTTCGCGTTTCTGCTCCGGAGTCGCCGCGCGGTCGTTCAGCCGCGAGGCGTACTGGTGCAACTCGCTGATCGCCTGCGGCGTGTTGAGATCGTCGAGCAGCGCATCGAGGAAAGCCGTGCGGCGCATGTCGGCCGGCGTGGCATCGACATCGCGGCCGTTGCGCAGCGCGCCGTACAGGGTGTCCAGCGCCGACTTCGCCTGCTTCAGCAGGTCCTCGCTCCAGTTCAGCGGCGAGCGGTAGTGCGCGCTCAGCAGCGCGAAGCGCAGGATCTCGCCGTCGAAGTGGCCGAGCAGGTCGCGCACGGTGCGGAAGTTGCCCAGTGACTTGGACATCTTCTCGCCGTCGATATTGATGAAGCCGTTGTGCATCCAGTAACGCACGTAGGGCTTGCCGTGGGCGCAGGTGCCCTGCGCGATCTCGTTCTCGTGGTGCGGGAACACGAGGTCGATGCCGCCGCCGTGGATGTCGATGGTCTCGCCGAGGTGTTTCTCGATCATCGCCGAGCACTCGAGGTGCCAGCCGGGCCGGCCCGGGCCCCACGGGCTGTCCCAGGCCGGCTCGCCGGCCTTCGACGGCTTCCACAGCACGAAGTCGCCGGCGTACTTCTTGTACGGCGCCACCTCGACGCGGGCACCGGCGAGCATGTCGTCCAGCGAGCGCTTCGAGAGCTTTCCGTAGTCGGGCATCGACTGCACGTCGAACAGCACGTGGCCGTCGGCGGCGTAGGCGTGGTGCTTCGCCACCAGTGCCTCGGTCATGCGGATCATTTCCGGCAGGTGGTGGGTGGCGCGCGGCTCGACGCTGGGCGGCAGCGTGTTCAGCTGCGCCATGTCCTTGTGGAACTCGGCGGCAAAGCGCTCGGCCAGTGCCTCGATCGGCTCGCCGTTCTCGGCCGCGGCCTTGTTGATCTTGTCGTCGACGTCGGTGATGTTGCGCGCGTACACCACGTGCTCCGCGCCGTAGATCGCCCGCAGCACGCGGAACAGCACGTCGAACACCGTGACCGGCCGGGCATTGCCGATATGCACCAGGTTGTAGACGGTCGGGCCGCAGACGTACATGGTCACCCGGCGGGAATCCTGCGGGATGAAGTTCTCTTTCTCGGCGGTCAGCGTGTTGTAGACGCGCAGCGGGTGCGTGCTCATCGGGCGATCACTTCTTCTTCGTCTCGGAGCGTTGGCCGTACAGTTCCTGCGGCGACACCAGCGGGTCGCTGCCGACCTCGACGCGGTCGCCGTGGACCTCGTTATAGAAACAGTGCCGGCGCCCGGTGTGGCAGGCCGGGCCCTGCTGGTCGACCTTCAGCAGCAGCGTGTCGCCGTCGCAGTCGATCGCCAGCGACACCAGCCGCTGCACCTGGCCGGAGGTCTCGCCCTTGCGCCACAGCGCCTGCCGTGAGCGCGACCAGTAGCAAACGCGGCCGGTGGCGAGCGTTTCCGCCAGCGCCTCGCGGTTCATCCAGGCCAGCATCAGCACCTCGCCGCTGTCGTGCTGCTGGGCAATGGCCGGCAGCAGGCCATCGGCATTGAAGCGCAGCGCAGCCAGCACATCGCTCAGCACCACGCTGGTGCCGGCGGCGGCGGTCTCGAGTTGCCTGAAAGTGGGTCCGGACACGGGAGCCTCCGGGCGCGGGTCGGGCTGGCGGGAGGGCGGCATTCTACACGGTGTCACCCCCGGGCCCGCCGGACTATCATGCCGATCAGCGCGCAGGATCCGCGCTGCGCCTGAACTGTCCCGGGGAACGGACCATGAGCACGCCCGCCGCACAAAACGCCTCGAACCCGTCCACCGAACTTCAGCGGCAGTTGCTCGACGTTGCCCTGCGACTGTTCTCCGAGCGGGACATCCTTCGCCTCTGCGACACCATCGTCGCCGAGGCCATGCGGCTGACCCGGGCCGAGGGCGGCACGCTGTACCTGGTCGACAGCCGGGTGGCCGATCGCCGCGCCCGCCCGCGGATCCTGCGCTTCACCATCATCCGCAACGAGCCGCTGGGCATCCGCATGGGCCACGACGGCAAGGCGCAGATGCCGTTCGCGCCGCTGCCGCTGGTCGACCAGTCCGGCGAGGAAAACCACCGCCACGTGGCCTGCCACGCCGCGCTGATCAAGAAGGTGGTCAACGTCCCGGACGTCTACGCTGCCTCGCGTTTCGATTTCACCGGCACCCGCGATTTCGACCGCAAGCACAAGACCCGCAGCGTGTCGCTGCTGGCGGTGCCGCTGGTGAATGGCGCCAACGAGACGGTTGGCGTGCTGCAGTTGATCAACGCCCGCGACGCCAACGGCGCCATCACGCCGTTCGCCAGCGAGGCGGAAAACATCGCCAGCTTCCTCGGCCGCTTTGCCGCCGTCGCCATCGACCAGCAGCGGCTGTCCGAGGAGCAGCGCCAGTTGCTGGTCACGCTGTCGGCCGAGTCAAAGACCGGCAGCCTGCTGGAGCGGATCCTCGACGAGGCACAGCGGCTGGCGCGCGCCGAGGGTGGCACGCTGTACCTGCTGGACGAGAGCGACATCGCCCGCCCGGCGCTGAAATTCGCCCTGCTGCGCAACGACGTGCTCGGCTTCAAGCAGGGCGGGATCGACGGTGAGCCGATCACCCTGCCGCCGGTGCCGCTGCTCGATGAGCAGGGGCGCGAGAACCACCGGATGGTGGCAGCACACGTCGCCAACACCCGGCAGATGATCAACATTGCCGACGTCTACGACGACAACGACGAGTTCGATTTTTCCGGCACCCAGAAGTTCGACGAGCGCAACGGCTACCGTTCGCAGTCGATGCTGACCATCCCGCTGCTGAACCACGCGCAGGAAGTCATCGGCGTGCTGCAGCTGATCAATGCCCGCGATCCGGAAACCAGCAAGGTGATCCCGTTCAGCGACCGGGTGGTGCCGGTGATCAGTGCGCTGGCGTCCTACGCGGCGATCGCGCTCAACAACCAGATCCTGGTACAGGACCTGAAGAACCTGCTGGATGCTTTCATCAAGACCATCGCCCGCGCGATCGACGCCAAGAGCCCGCATACCTCGGCGCACTGCCAGCGCGTGCCGCTGCTGACCGAGCTGATCGCGAAGAATGCCGTCGAGGACCAGGGCCTGTTCCGCGAATTCACGCTGGACGACGACGGCTGGTACGAGTTGCGGGTGGCCAGCTGGTTGCACGACTGCGGCAAGCTGGCAACGCCGGACTCGGTGCTCGACAAGTCCACCAAGCTGCATGGCCTGCGCGACGGCATCGAGGCGGTGAAGACCCGCTTCGCCGCGCTGCGCGCCGAGCGCGAGCTCGTCTACTGCAAGCGCACCCAGGCCGAGCCGGCGCGCGCGGCGGAATTTGCCGCGCTGTGGGAGGCCGAGTTGAAACAGCTCGACGACGACCGCGATTTCGTCGTCAAGGCCAACAAGGGCGGCGAGTTCATGACGCAGGAGGCGAAGGACCGGGTGAAGGTCATCGCCGCGCTGCGCTGGCATGACGCCGAGGGCAACGAGCAGCCGATGCTGTACGACGAGGAGGTCTACAACCTCTGCATCGAGCGGGGAACGCTCACCGGCGAGGAGCGGCAGAAGATCAACGACCACATGAAGGTCACGATCGACATGCTGGAAGGCCTGCCGTTCCCGAAGAAACTGCGGCGGGTGCCGGAATATGCCGGCGGCCACCACGAGAAGATGGATGGCACCGGGTTCCCGAAGGGCCTCAAGCGCGAGCAGATGTCGTTGCCGGCGCGGATGATGGCGATCGCCGACATCTTCGAGGCGCTGACCGCCAGCGAGCGGCCGTACAAGGCGCCGATGAAGATCTCGCAGGCACTGTCGATCATGAAGCGCATGCGCGACGACCGGCATATCGATCCTGATCTCTACACGCTGTTCGTCGAGAGACGGGTGTGGGCGCAGTACGCCGAGGCGGCGCCGCTCAAGCCCGAGCAACTGGACGTCACCGACGTCGCCGCCTATCTCTGAGCATGCCATGAGCCGTCTGTCCGTTGTCGTGCGTGGCCTTGCCGTGCTGTCGTTCTGCGTCCTCGCCGGCTGTGCCGGCGAGACGATCGCGCCGTCGGCTGCGGTAGATGTTCCGGCGCCGGTTGTCGCCGAGCCGGAACCGGCCGCGCCGCCGCAACCGCCGCTGCAACTGCGCGGCGAGTTCCGCCAGGGCGAGTTGATCGTCGGCAAGGTCCTGCCCGGCAGCCGGGTGCGGGTGCTCGGTCGCGAGTTGCGCGTGGCCGGCGACGGCACCTTCGTTTTCGGTTTCGACCGCGATGCCGCCGACAGCGTGGTGATCGACGTCACGCTGCCCGATGGCACGGCGCTGCAGGAAACCCGCACCGTGGAGAAGCGCGAGTACGACATCCAGCGCGTAACCGGTATCGCGAAGCGGATCATGGAACCGTCGGCCGCCGACATCGAGCGCAGCAAACGCGAGAATGCGATGGTCGGCGCCGCGCGCCAGCGCGATGACGATCGCCTCGACTTCCTGCAGCAGTTCATCTGGCCGACGCAGGGCCCGGTGACCGGCGTCTACGGCTCGCAGCGTTACTACAACGGCGTGCCGGGGCGGCCGCACTACGGCGTCGATGTCGGCATGCCGACCGGCACGCCGGTGGTGGCGCCGGCGGCAGGCATCGTCTCGCTGGCGCACCCGGGGATGTTCTATTCCGGCGGCACGCTGATCATCGACCACGGCCACGGGGTGTCGTCGACGCTGATGCACCTGTCGGAAATCCTGGTGAAGGAAGGCGAGCGTGTGCAGCAAGGGCAACTGGTCGCGCGCGTGGGTGCGACCGGCCGCGCTTCCGGCGCGCATCTCGACTGGCGGATGAACTGGTTCGGCGAACGTATCGACGCGCAGCGCCTCGTGCCGCCGATGCCGGCGGCACCGGCGAACGCCTCGCCGATGCCGGCGGCTGCCGGCAACTGACCGGACGATCCCGGTCGCGGCGCTGGCGTCAGGCGCGCCCGATTGCCGCTGATGTTTACGCGATCCCGATCGCGCCCTTGGCCACGCCTTCGAACGCCTTCACCCGGTAGCGGCGCTGCGGGTTGTCGCGCTTGAGCGCGTCGGCGATGTGCTGGGCGATGTGCTCGACGGTCGAGTCGGTATCGATGAGATAGACATGCCGGCGGTGCAGTTCGAGCAGGTAGCGGCCCTCGCCGGACACGTAGGCGAAGCGGCGGTGCGCTTCCGCCGGCGTGTAGGTCATGTCGTCGGTGGTTCCGATGTAGATGTCGCGGAAGAAACCGGCCCAGCGCTGTTCCAGCGCCGCGTTGCGCACGCCGTCTTCCTCTATCTCCAGCCGCGAGCGGTGGCCGTGCGCGATGCGCTGGCAGGCGCCGGCGTGTTTCTTCAGGCCGTGGCTGTAGTGGTAGTACGCGCCGTCGATCTTCTCCTCGCGCAGGCGCACCACGATCTGTTCGACGTTGGCCGGCACCACGTTGCGCAGCGCGACGGTGAGGAAGGCGACCAGCGCCGCCGGCGTGACTTCCGCCGCGTTCAGTTTCAGCACCGCTGCCGGCGGGCACTCGACCAGCAGGTGCTCGTCGTCGACGCTGCGGGTGATGCGCAGGTTGCCGTCCGGCAATTCGCCGATGACCAGGCCCGGCATCGCCGCCGGCAGCAGCAGGCGGTGGTCGGCGAGGCGGTCAATCTCCCGCTTCACCGCTTTTTTCACGTCGCCGAAGTCCAGCACCATGCCCTGCGCGTCGAGCGCGCCATGCAGTTCGAGATCGACGATCCAGCTCTCGCCCACCAGCCCGCGGCTGGCGTGCAGGAAAGTGAAATCGACCACGGTGAGGGCATCGACGAACAGGGCGGACATGGGGCACCGGCCGGGCAGGAAACGGGCTTGATCATAGACGACGAAGGGCCCCGCAGGGCCCTTCGTACTTGCGCGTACCGCGTGCCGGATCGACGTCAGTCGTTGATGTCGAAATCGTAGTCGCCGGCGTACTTGCGCGAGCGCTTGCCTTCAACCACTTCCTCGATCCGGCGGCGGCGGGCCACCAGGTCGCGGTTGGCGTTGGCCGCGTTGAACTTGGTATCCGGTACCGTCTCGTCGTTTTCCTCGGCAGCCGGTGCTTCGTCTTCTTCGAACTGGGCCACGTGTCAGCTCTCCCGCAGGCAGGTGGATGGATCGGCAGCGGCGCCGGGGCCGGGCCGCAAGGCGCGCGTTATATAGAGGGGGGCGCGCCTTGTAAAGGATTGTCGACCGGCGGCGGGATGCGGGGGGTGCCCGGCGGGGGCGGCAGTCAGCGCCGCTGGCGCAGTTGCTCGATCTCGGCGGCTTCCAGCGGGCGGGCCTGGTCTTCCAGCAGCACCGGGATGCCGTCCCGCACCGGGAAGGCAAGGCCGGCGGCGGCCGACCAGAGTTCCTGCGCGGCCTCGACGTAATGCAGCGGTGCCTTGGTGACCGGGCAGACCAGCAGGGCGAGCAGTTTCTTGTCGAGCATGGCGACGAACCGGGCGGTGGCGGAGCGCGGAGCATAGCAGAGCACCGGCTCCGGCATGGACAGGCTACGCGTGTGCGGTGATTTTGATGTGCTGACGTCCGACCGGCTCCCGGTCTGGCGTCGGAATCATCGCCAATAGTTTGATTAAAAAGGACTAATTGCCTTTCGCTATCGTGACCGAATCGTCACACGCGCGTTTGACCCTGTGGTCACAAATCGCGCTTTTTCGGTGACCGGCGCGCGCAGTAGGATCGCCCCGCGCCAAACGCCCGTTTGAGCATTTTTTGAGCGGAGATTCGCCCCATGGCCCAATACAAAGCCCCCCTGCGCGACATGCGCTTCGTGTTCAACGAAGTGCTCGGCCTGGATGCCCACTACCAGTCCCTCGGGATCGAGGACGTGAACAGCGAACTGGTCGACGCCCTGCTCGAGCAGGCCGCGAAATTCGCCGAGAACGAGCTGTCGCCGATCAACCGCAGCGGCGACGAGGAAGGCTGCCAGCTGAACGGCGGCAACGTGACCACGCCGAAGGGTTTCCGCGAGGCATACAAAAAGTACGTCGAGATGGGCTTGCCGGCGATGGGCGGCCCGGTCGACTTCGGCGGCCAGAACATGCCGGGTTCGGCATCCATCGCGATCAGCGAGATGACCGGCTCCGCCAACTGGTCCTGGGGCATGTACCCGGGCCTCGCGCACGGCGCGCTGGCCACCATCGAGGAGCACGGCACGCCGCAGCAGAAGGACACCTTCCTGCCGAAGCTGATCAGCGGCGAGTGGGGCGGCACCATGTGCCTGACCGAGCCGCACTGCGGCTCCGACCTCGGCATCCTGAAAACGCGCGCCGAGCCGCAGGCCGACGGCAGCTACAAACTGTTCGGCACCAAGATCTTCATCTCCGGCGGCGACCACGATCTCACCGACAACATCGTGCACATCGTGCTCGCGCGCCTGCCGGATGCGCCGGCCGGCACCAAGGGCATCTCGCTGTTCATCGTGCCGAAGTTCATCGTCAACGCCGACGGTTCGCTCGGTGCGCGCAACCCGGTGGTGTGCGGCTCGATCGAGCACAAGATGGGCATCAAGGCCTCGGCCACCTGCGTGATGAACTTCGACGGCGCCACCGGTTACCTGATCGGCCCGCCGAACCGCGGCCTGAACGCGATGTTCACCTTCATGAACTTCGCGCGCATCGGCACCGCGGTGCAGGGCGTCTGCCACGCCGAGAACGCGTTCCAGGGCGCGCTGCGCTACGCGAAGGATCGTCTCGCCATGCGCTCGCTGTCCGGCCCGAAAAACCCGAACGGCCCGGCCGACCCGATCATCGTCCACCCGGACGTGCGCCGCATGCTGCTGACCACCAAGGCGTTCGCCGAGGGTGGCCGCGCGCTGCTGTACTTCACCGCGATGACCGGCGACAAGGTCAAGCGCGGCAAGACGGAAGAAGAGCGCAAGGCGGCCGATGAATTGCTCGGCTTCCTGACGCCGATCGCCAAGGCCTTCCTCACCGAGGCCGGCCTCGAGGCGGCGAGCCACGGCGTGCAGGTCTACGGCGGCCACGGCTTCATCCGCGAGTGGGGCATGGAGCAGAACCTGCGCGATGCGCGCATCTCCACGCTGTATGAAGGCACCACCGGCATCCAGTCGCTGGACCTGCTCGGCCGCAAGATCCTGCAGACCCAGGGCGCATCGCTGCGCACCTTCTCGAAGATCGTCCACAAGTTCTGCGAGGCGAATGCCGCCGACCCGGCGATGAAGGAATTCGTCGAGCCGCTGGCCGCGCTCAACAAGGAGTGGGGCGACATGACGATGAAGATCGGCATGCAGGCGATGCAGAACCCGGACCACGTCGGTGCCGCCTCGGTGGATTACCTGATGTATTCCGGCTACGTGACGATGGCGTACTTCTGGGCGCTGATGGCGAAGGTCGCGCAGCAGAAACTGGCGGCCGGCGGCAGCGAGCAGGATTTCTACGACGCCAAGGTCAAGACTGCCCGCTTCTACTTCAAGCGCATCCTGCCGCGCACCGCCGGCCACAAGGGCGGCATCGAGGGCGGCCTGGAGTGCCTGATGGACATGAAGGCCGAACAGTTTGCCTTCTGAGGTCCGCGCCAACGTGTGAGGAAAGCCCGCGGTCCGCGGGCTTTTCCGTGTCTGGAATCCGGAGGTTGTGATGGCCGTCTACAAAGCGCCCCTGCGCGACATGCAATTCGTCCTCAACGAGCTGTTCAACGCCGAAGCGCGCTGGGCCTCGATGGACGCCACCCGCGAGGTCACGCCCGATCTTGCCGACGCCATCCTCGGCGAAGCGGCGAAGCTGGCGGAGAACGTGGTGTTCCCGCTGAATCGCAGCGGCGACGAGGAGGGTTGCCGCCGGGAAGACGGCGCCGACGGCTTCGCGACGGTGCGCACGCCGAAAGGTTTCCGCGAGGCGTTCCGCCAGCTCGCCGACGGCGGCTGGACGGCGCTGTCCGGCGTGCCGGAATACGGCGGCCAAGGCATGCCGAAGATGCTTACCGTGTTCTTCGACGAGATGCTGTACGGCGCCAACAGCGCATTCGCGCTGTACCCGGCGCTGTCCAACGGCTGCACGTTGTGCATCGCCTCGCATGCCAGCGACGAGCAGAAAGCGATGTACCTGCCGCCGATCTACGAGGGCCGCTGGTGCGGCACCATGTGCCTGACCGAGCCGCACTCCGGCACCGATCTCGGCATCATCCGCACGAAAGCAGTACCGAACGGTGACGGCACCTTTGCCATCTCCGGCACCAAGATCTTCATCACCGGCGGCGAGCACGACCTGGTCGACAACATCGTCCACCTGGTGCTGGCGAAGCTGCCGGACGCGCCGCCGGGGCCGAAGGGCATCTCGCTGTTCATCGTGCCCAAGTACAACGTCAACGCCGACGGCTCGATTGGCAGCCGCAACGCGGTCAACTGCGGCTCGATCGAGCACAAGATGGGCATCAAGGGCTCGGCCACCGCCGTGCTCAATTTCGACGGCGCGCGCGGCACGCTGGTGGGCGAACCGGGCAACGGCCTGGCGTACATGTTCACGATGATGAACTATGAGCGGCTGTCGATCGGCATCCAGGGGCTGGGCCTGGGCGGGGTCGCGTACCAGAGCGCGGCGGCCTACGCGAAGGATCGTGTGCAGGGACGTGCCGCCACCGGCGCGGTGGCGAAGGACAAGATCGCCGACCCGATCATCGTCCATCCCGACGTGCGCCGCATGCTGCTGACTGCCCGCGCGTACACCGAGGCCGGGCGCGCGTTCGCCTGCTTCGTCGGCGAGCAGCTCGATGTTGCCAAGTACCACGGCGAC
>JBKHWA010000059.1:0-3250 GCA_046566765.1 Gammaproteobacteria bacterium | reverse complement strand
CGCGCCCGCCAGGTGCTGGACTGGGCGGCGGACCACCGCTTCTGCAGCCGCTGCGGCTCGACCGCCCAGGCGCACGACAGCGACCGTGCCACGGTCTGTACCGCCTGCGGCTACACACAGTATCCTCGCCTCGCTCCCTGCGTGATCGTGCTGGTCACGCGCGGCGACGAGGTCCTGCTGGCGCGTTCGCCGCGTTTTCCGCCGGGTGTATTCAGTACGCTGGCGGGTTTCATCGAGGCCGGCGAGAACGTCGAGGAAGCACTGGCCCGCGAGGTGCAGGAAGAGGTCGGCGTGACGATCGCCCGGCCACGCTACATCGGCAGCCAGTCGTGGCCGTTCCCGAATTCGCTGATGCTGGGATTCCACGCGGAGTGGGCGGGCGGCGAGATCGCTGTCGACGGCGAGGAAATCGTCGAGGCGCAGTGGTTCTCCCTCGACGCGTTGCCGCTGGTCCCGCCGCGCGGTTCCATCTCGCGGCAATTGCTCGACGCGTACGTCAGGCGCAGGCAAACAGGAGAAGACAATGGGCGTTGAAGGAGTTGCCGGATTGCTGGTCGCGGTCGCGGTGGTTTGTCTCGGCGTCTCTGCCTGGTTGTTCTTCCGGGAAAGCTGGTTCCTGCAGTGGCTGCGCGGCACGGCCGGTTTTCTGCTGCTTGCCATTGCCGGTTATTCGTCGTTGCTCGCCGCCAGCCTGTTCCATTACCAGGTGGTGCCGGAGGGCAAGCCGCTGGCGACGGTCAGCTTCGAGGCCGCCGGCCCGCAGAAATGGCGGGTGACCGTCACCGAGGCCAACGGCAACCGCCGCGACTACGACCTGCTCGGCGACCTGTGGCAACTGGACGTGCGGCTGTTGCGCTACTCGGGCCTGGGCAGCATCTTCGGTGGCGGTGCCTCGTTCGAGCTGGAGCGGTTGTCGGGCCGCTACCTGTCGGTCGAGGACGAAGCCGGCAAGGATCACGCCGACTACCAGTTGTTGTCCGAACCGTTGTTCGGTTTCGACCTCTGGCAGCGTGCTACCGACCACGGCAGCCTGATCGCGACGCCGACCCGTACCAACGTGGCGCTGGTTCCCACCGGCGACGGTGCGATCTTCGAACTTGTCCTCGGTGACAACGGCCTGCAACTGGCGGCGGGCAACGTCGCCGCTGCCGACGCGCTCAAGCGCATCACCCCCTGATTCACACCCATCCCTTGCCGCGTTGGCGGCGTTCATTGCGACCGGTCACGCTCGCGGAGTCTGTTCATGGAGTTCCTGTCTGAATACGGCCTTTTCGTCCTGAAGGCCGTCACGGTGGTCGTCGCCGTCCTGTTCGTCGCCGGCGGGCTGGCATCGCTGGCCCAGCGCAACAAGCGGCAGTCGGTGCACGGCGTCATCCGCGTCGAGAACCTCAACGACGAAATCGAGGACATGGCCGACCGCATCCGCGAGGAAGTGCTGCCCGAGGACGTCCTCAAGCGCGAGCACAAGGAGCGCAAGAAGCGCGACAAGGCCCGCGAGAAGGAGGAGGCCGAGCGCCCGCGCCGCCGGGTCTTCGTGCTCGACTTCGCCGGCGACATCCAGGCATCGGCGGCCGAGAACCTGCGCCACGAGATCACCGCCGTGCTGGCGGTGGCCGGCGAGAAGGACGAGGTGGTGGTGCGGCTGGACAGCGGCGGCGGGCTGGTGACCAGCTACGGTTTCGCGGCGTCGCAACTCGAGCGCATCCGCCGTGCGAAGATCCCGCTCACCGTGTGCGTCGACGAGATCGCCGCCAGCGGTGGCTACATGATGGCCTGCGTTGCCGACCGTGTACTGGCGGCGCCGTTCGCCGTCGTCGGCTCGATCGGCGTCATCGCCCAGATCCCCAACTTCAACCGCCTGCTGAAGAAGCACGACGTCGACATCGAGCTGCACACCGCCGGCGAGTACAAGCGGACGCTGACGGTGTTCGGCGAGAACACCGACAAGGCGCGCGAGAAGTTCCGCGAGGAGCTGGAGGACGCGCACACCCTGTTCAAGCAGTTCATCAGCCAGTGGCGGCCGCAGGTCGACCTGGCGGTGGTGGCCACCGGCGAGCACTGGTTCGCGCTGCGCGGCCGCGAGCTGAAGCTGGTCGACGAACTGGCGACCAGCGACGAGTACCTGGTGAATGCCACGAAGGATGCCGACGTATTCCGCGTCTACTGGCAGCACCACCGGACGCTGGCCGAGCGCATGGGTTTTGCGGTCGACGGCGCGCTCGACCGCGTGATGATGCGCTGGTGGGGCCGGCTGACGCAGCGCGGCGCGCTCTGATGACGCGTCGGCATACGACAACGAACGATCCAGGCGGGGTAGGGCGATGAAGGTTTTCCGTGCGTTGCGGGTATTCGAGGAAAACGGCGCTTACGTGCCGCGGATGGTCGAGCGTAACGTCGATGAGTTGCCGCCCGGCGAGGTGGTCGTTCGCGTCGAATATTCCTCGCTCAACTACAAGGACGCGCTGTCGCTCACCGGCAACAAGGGCGTCACCCGCAAGTACCCGCATACGCCGGGCGTCGATGCCGCCGGCGTCGTGATTTCGTCTTCATCGCCGCGCTTCGAGGCCGGCGAGCGGGTGATCGTCACCGGTTATGACCTCGGCATGAATACCGACGGCGGTTACGGCGGCGTCATCAGCGTTCCCGCCGGCTGGGTGGTGCCGCTGCCGCCGGCGCTGGATACGCGCACGGCGATGGCGCTCGGCACGGCCGGCCTGACCGCGGCCTTGTGCGTCGATTCGCTGCTGCAGGTCGGCATTGCGCCGGAACAGGGCGAGGTGCTGGTGACCGGTGCCACCGGTGGTGTCGGCTCCATCGCCGTCATGCTGCTGGCGCAACAGGGTTTCCGCGTGGTGGCCGGCAGCGGCAAGACCGATCGCGTCGACTGGCTGAAATCGCTGGGCGCCGCCGAGGTGATCGGCCGCGACGCGCTGCAGGCCGGCGCCGACAAGGCGATGCTCAAGGAGCGCTGGGCCGGCGCGGTGGACACTGTCGGCGGCGACATCCTGTTCAACGCGGTGAAGGCGACCCGCTACGGCGGCAGTGTCGCCTGCTGCGGCCTGACCGCCGGCGCCAACTTCAATGCCAACGTCTTCCCGTTCATCCTGCGCGGCGTCAACCTGCTGGGCGTCGACTCGGTCGAGTTGCCGCTGGAGGTGAAGATGCAGATGTGGGACATCCTCGCCAACGAGTGGCGGCTGCCGAAGCTGGCGCACATCGTCGAGGAGATCGCGGTGGAGCAGGTGCCGGA
>JBKHWA010000058.1:0-3117 GCA_046566765.1 Gammaproteobacteria bacterium | reverse complement strand
GGCTTCAAGCAGGACCCGGCCGAGGCCTATCGCCTGTTGATGCAGGACCCGTCGGAAATCGGCGAGGACACCCGCAAGACGAAGGTGAATACCGCCGTGTAACCGGCGCATCCCGCCCGGCGCTTTTTCCCTCCCGATGGTCGTCGCCCCGCAAGGGGCTCCTGAAAACGTATGCAGCTCCTGACGGGGCTCCTGCGGGTGTGCAATGTTGCTGATCTCGAAGACCTACTGGCTGGGCATGCCGTGGACCTACCGCGGCGAACTGCCCACCGGCGCCAGCGTACGACCGGTGCAGCTGAAAGCTGCCGATCTGCGCGACTCCAACGGGCTCTACTACACGCCGGCGTCGCACAAGCCGCGGATCGGCGTGCTGGTGACGCACCCGCGCGTCGACTTCCAGCGCCACTACTGCGTGCCGCCGTTCCTCGCCGCCGGCTGCGCGGTGCTTGGCCTGAATGGCCGCTGCTTCAACAACGACGCCACCGCGATCCACGAGCAGCTGATCCTCGACGTGAACGCCGGCGTGAAGTTCCTGCGCGACCAGGGCTGCGAGAAGGTCGTGCTGTTCGGCAATTCCGGCGGCGGCTCGCTGTCGGCGCTGTTCCAGGCGCAGGCGCAGCTGCCGAAGGGCCAGCGTCTCGCGCAATCTCCCTGCGGCGCGCCGACCAAGCTCAACGACGTCGAGATGTTCCCCGCCGACGCTTTCATCGCGGTGAGCGCGCACAAGGGCCAGGGCCTGATCCTCGCCGAGTGCATCGATCCGTCGGTGATCGACGAGGCCGATCCGCTGGCGGTCGACGCTTCGCTGGACATGTACGACACCGCCAACGGCTTCCGCGCGCCGCCGCAGCCGGCGCAGTATTCACCGGAATTCGTCGCCCGCTATCGAGCGGCGCAGCTCGCCCGGGTGAAACGGCTGGACGACATTGCCCGCGGCTATATCGCCGACGCGCGCCAGCACGAGAAGCAATACGAGGCGATGAAGGGCGGCGACGATTTCATGGCGCGTCATCGCGTTGGCCGCCGCACCGCGCTGCAGCGGGTGATGGTGATCTATCGCACCATGGCCAACCTGAACTACATGGACCCGACGCTCGACCCGTCCGGCCGCAGCCAGGGTTCGTTGTTGTCCGATCGGCCGGACCTGATGAACATGCAGTTCATGGGTTTTGCCCGCGTGCTGACGCCGGAAGCCTGGCTGTCGACCTGGAGCGGGCTGTCCTCCAATGCCAGCATGCTGAAGAACCTGCCGGCGCTGACCGATATCCCGGTGCTGATGGTCAACGCCAGCCGTGACCGGGAGATCTACCCGAAGGGCGATGCCGAGGCGATGTGGAACGCCGTCGCCGCGAAGGACAGGACCTTCTGGCAGTTCGACGGCGAGCACTACTTCGAGCCGCCATTCGGTTCGCCGACCGCGCCGGACGTCGACAAGCTGATGGCGCAGGTCGTGCCCTGGGTGCTGGAGCGCTTCGGTAACTGATTGCGGTTATCACCTACCCGCGTCATCGGCTCTTGAATACCGGTGACCGGGTCGCCACTTACGGGGTTCATGCGGGCGCATAGAATCCACGCCATGAAGTCGCATTGCCGCCGGTACCGTCTTTCCCCTCGTACCGCTGCGCTGGCTGTTGCCGGCGCGGTGGTGCTGCTGTCTGCCTGCCAGGGTCAACGGCCGGTTGCCGACCAACCCGCCGCGCCGCTGATGGCGCCCGCGGCGCTCGCGCCACCGGTGATCACCCGTGACCGCAGTCAGGGCGACGCGCTCGCCGGCGATCACATCCGCCTGCTGGTGTGGAACGTGCACAAGGGCAGCGACGACGAATGGATCGGCGACTTCCGCACCATGGCGGCCGACAGCAACCTGGTGCTGCTGCAGGAAGCGCACCTGCACGACGAGTTCACCTCCGGGCTGGTCGGCCTGCCGCGCTGGGACCTGGTGCAGGCCTGGCGCTGGAAGCGCGTGCCGACCGGCGTGTTGACCGCCTCCGACGCCGCGCCGTTGCGCGTGCACGCGCTGGAGGCACGCGAGCCGCTGCTGCGCACCGACAAGAGCGCACTGCTCACCGAGTACCGGCTGGCCGGAAGCGAACAATCGCTGCTGGTCGCCAACGTGCACGCGATCAATTTCACCGTCGATACCCGTGCGTTCCGGGCGCAACTGGCTGCCGTTGCGGAGCTGATCGCCGCGCACGACGGGCCGGCGATTCTTTCCGGCGACCTCAATACCTGGCGCGACGCCCGCCGGCAGATCGTTCAGGAATTCGTGGCACAACTGCAGTTGCAGGAAGTCGCCTTCGACGGACCGCGCAAGCAATTCGGCCGCTTCCCGCTCGACCACGTCTATTACCGCGGACTGGAGTTGCTGTCGTCCGAGGTGCCGGCCGTGGGATCGTCGGACCACAATCCGCTGCTGGTGACGTTCCGCCACCCGGCAGCAACGACGCTGGCCCAACTGTCGCCCGATGCCACGGGGATTTCGCCATGAAGCATTCGCATCGATCGCTGGTTGCCGGCATCGCGCTGGCGCTGGCCGCACCGTTTGCCGCCGCCACGCCTGATGCCCGCGCCGACGCCGAGATCCGCCACCTGGTCGACTTCATTGCCGCCAGCGGCTGCCAGTTCATCCGCAACGGCGACCCCCACGATTCGAAGGCGGCCGCCGAACACCTGCTGATGAAATACGGCAAGGCGAAGAGCCGGCTGTCGACGGCCGAGCAATTCATCGACAAGGTGGCGTCGCGCAGTTACCTCTCGGGCAACGAGTACCGCGTGCGCTGCCCGGGCAAGCCGGAAATCGCCAGTGGCGAGTGGCTCGGCGCCGAATTGCGGGCCTGGCGGCAACCGGCCGCGGCGAAAACCGCGGCACGCTGAACCACACGAGGCCCAACAGGCCGGATGCGCCGGGCTTTGCGGGCGGAAGACGGGAAGTTGGCCCGGCACGCTGGCGACGGAGCAGAAAGGTCGCGGCTCAGGGTGCCGCTGCTGCTTCCTTTGCCGCCTTGCGCGCGCGCTCGAGATTGACCGCGGCGCGCTCGAACCAGGCCGGTGACTTGTCGAGCGCCTTCTGGAAGAAATTGATCGCCGCTTCGTGGTCGCCACGCAGCAACGCGACGT
>JBKHWA010000057.1:0-9570 GCA_046566765.1 Gammaproteobacteria bacterium | reverse complement strand
GTCTTGCCGTCCTTCGGCCGCACCAGCTGGTACTGGCGGGTGATCGATACCCGCTCGTCGTTCTCGACGATCCAGGTGGCGATCAGCAACTCATCGCCCTCGAATGCCGGCGCCAGGTATTCCAGTTCGGTGCGGCGCGCAACCATCGCCCGGTCCAGCCGCTGGTACGCGGCCCAGTCCAGCCCGAGTACGTTCGAGTGATCCCATGCCACGTGCTCCAGCCAGCGCAGGTACTCGACGTTGTTGGCGTGGCCCATGACGTCGATGCTCTCGTGGCCGACGGTCATCGCCACGATATGCGGATGCGGGTGATCCCAGTCTGCCGAGCTCATCGCTTCTCCGGCTTGCCCTGTTCGTCGAGTTTCTTCCAGGCCACGGTGTCGCGCAGGTACACCGGGATCAATTGCTCGGGTGCCACCGTCTCGCCGCGCGCCAGTGCCCGCGCCGCCAGCGCCAGCACGTCGAGCGCGTCCGGCTCGGCGACGATGAGTTGCTGCGGCGACACGCCCAGTTGCCCGGCGCCGTATGCGCTCCAGCCACTGCCGATGCCCACCCAGTCGTGCGGCGCCGGCACGCCGGCGGCGAATTCCTCCGGCCGGCACAAACGGTCCGGCAGCAGCGATTCGACCAGGCCATCGCTGCCGCGCACATAGGCGCCGGCATACAACTCGCCCATGCGTGCATCCAGCGCCGGCAGCACGTATTGCGCGTTCGCCGTGCGCACCGCCTGCTGCGCCAGCGCCGCCAGCGTGGAGATACCGATCGCCGGCACGCCGGCACCGAACGCGAGGCCCTGCGCCACGCTCACCGCCACCCGCACGCCGGTGAAGGCACCGGGGCCATGCGCGCAGGCGACGGCGTCCAGCTGGCGCAGCGCGATGCCGGCCTCCGCCAGCAGTTGCTGCACCAGCGGCAGCACGTGCGCGGTCTGCTCGCGGGCACCGGGGCGACGCAGCACCTGCACCGTGTCGCCGACCCGCAGGGCGACCGAGCAGCATTCGGTGGATGTCTCGAGGGCCAGCAGTTTCATCGGTCAGGGATTTTCCGGTTCGGCCAGCGCATCCAGCGCGGCGAAGAAATTCTGCACCACGTCGAGCCGGCGCGTACGCCGCATCGACGGCAGGCTGTCGAGGAACAGCCGGCCGTAGCCCTTGCTGAGCAGGCGGGGGTCGCAAAGCATCAGCACGCCGGTGTCGGTGACATCGCGGATCAGCCGGCCGGCGCCCTGCTTGAGGGTGATCACCGCCTGCGGCACCTGGTACTCGGTGAAGGCGTTGCGGCCCTGGCGCCTGAGCGCGTCCATCCGCGCCGCCAGCAGCGGGTCACCCGGCGAGGCAAACGGCAACTTGTCGATCACCACCAGCGACAGCGCCTCGCCACGCACATCGATGCCCTCCCAGAACGAGCCGGTGCCCAGCAGGATGGCGTTGCCGTGCTGGCGGAAGGCGTCGAGCAGTTCGTTGCGGCCGGCGGTGCCCTGCACGTACAGCGGGTATGGCAGCCGGCCTTCCAGCAACTTCGCGGCTTCCTGCAGCGCGCGGTGCGAGGTGAACAGCAGGAAGGCGCGGCCACGGCTGGCCTCCAGCGCCGGCAGCGCCGCGTCCACCACCGCCCGGGTGTAACCCGGCGACGACGGGTCCGGCATGTTCTCCGGCACGTACAACGCGGCCTGCCGCGAGAAATCGAACGGGCTGGCCAGCTTCAGGGTCTCGGCGTCGTCGAGGCCGAGTTCCTCGATGAGGTGATCGAACCTGTCGCCCACCGCCAGCGTCGCCGAGGTGAAGATCCAGGCCGCCTGTTTGCCATAGACCAGCGCGCGCAGCGGCTCGGCGACGGTGAGCGGCGTCATGCGGATCAGGAAGGCACGCTGGAAGGTCTCGAACCAGTGCACTTCATTGGCCGGCGCGTCGCCGGTGAGCAGCACGAACGACGCCAGCAACTCGTTCGCCCGCTCGAAGGTCTTGGCCAGGCCCGGGCTCCGCGGCGCCGCCAGTTCGAGTTGCGACGACAACGCGCGCAGCGCGTCGACCAGGTCCTCGATGGCATCGCGCAGTTCGCGGCGCGACGACACTTCCGCCCAGGCGGCCCGGCGCGAGGCTTCACCGAGGGCCAGCCGCAGGTCGAGCACACCCTTCTCCACCGCGTTGGCGGCACTGAACAGGTCCTTCTGGTCGGCAGCGCCGCGACCGGCTTCGACGATGCTGTCGCGCGCCAGCTCGGACAACTGGCGGCTGGATACCTGGCTGCCGAAGAATTGCGACGCCACCTCGGCAACCTGGTGCGCCTCGTCGAGCACGATGGCGTTGGCGGCCGGCAGGATCTCGCCGAAGCCGCCGTCCTTCAGCGCGGCATCGGCAAACAGCAGGTGGTGGTTCACTACCACCAGGTCCGCCTCCTGCGCGCGCTTGCGGGCGCGCAGCACCGGGCACTCCTCGGCGCGCGGGCACTCGGCACCCAGGCAGTTCTCGGCGGTGCTGGTCACGAACGGCCAGACCGCGGCGCCTTCCGGGATGCGGGTGAGTTCGGCGATATCGCCATCGACGGTCGAGGCGGCCCAGCGCGCCACCAGCTGCAGATCGTGGACGATCTCGCGCGAGGCAAAGCGGCCGTCTTCGAGGCTGCTCTCCAGCCGGTAGGGGCAGAGGTAGTTGCTGCGACCCTTGAGCAGCGCGACCTTCACGCTGCCACCGAGTTGCGGGCCGAGCGCCTGCAACACGCGCGGGATGTCGCGGTGGAACAGCTGGTCCTGCAGGCTGCGGGTACCGGTGGAAACGATCACCTTGCGGCCGGAGAGCAAGGCCGGCACCAGGTAGGCGAAAGTCTTGCCGGTGCCGGTGCCGGCCTCGACGACCAGCTTCGCGTCATCCGCGATCGCCGCCTCGACGGCCGCGGCCATTTCGCGCTGCACGTCGCGCGGCGCGAATCCGTCGATGACCCGGCTGAACGGGCCGTCGGGCCCGAGGATGTCGCTGGCTGGTTGCATGGCCGGCATTCTAGCCAGCCGGCAGCGGGAGCGGTCGGCGGAAAACCGTCATCCGGAAGCGCAGGCCCCGGAAACAGGAAGCCCCGGCGAACCGGGGCTCCGAAAACAAGAAGCCCCGGCGAACCGGGGCTTCTACTGCACAAGGTGCGACTACGAAGCGCTCACGCGCCGGCGAAATTACTTCTTCTTCGCCTTGCGGACGGCTTTCTTCTTGCCACGGGCGGCTTTCTTGGCCTTCGGCTTCGCAGCTTTCTTGGCCTTGGCCTTGCCCTTCTTCGCTACCTTCTTGGCGCCCTTGCGAGCAGCCGGCTTCTTGGCAGCTTTCTTGGCCTTCTTGGCAGCCTTGGCAGCAGCCTTCTTGGCCTTGGCAGCAGCGCGCTTCTCGGCTTTCGCCTTCTTCGCAGCAGCTTTCTTGGCCTTGCGGGCAGCGGCTTTCGCCTTCTTCGCAGCAGCCTTCTTGGCCTTGGCAGCTGCGCGCTTGGCAGCTTTCTTGGCCTTGGCGGCGTCACGGCGGGCTTTGCGCGCAGCGGCTTTCTTGGCCTTCGCTGCGGCCTTGCGGGCCTTGGCGGCAGCGCGCTTGGCAGCGGCCTTCGCCTTCTTCGCTGCCGACTTGGCAGCCTTCTTGGCCTTGGCAACAGCGGCCTTGGCTTCCTTCACGCCGCTCTTGGCTTTCTTGGCGGCGGCGAGGGCAGCTTGCGCCGCCTTCAGTTTGGACGCTGCGTCTTTAGCAGCAGCGCCGGTTACCTTTACTGCATCTACTTTCGCTTTCGGGGCCTTGCGGGCCGCTTTCTTTTTGGCTTTTGCCATTTTTGCTTTCTCCTAAGCTACCGCGGTATTGACACCACTTGGCGAGGTGTCGACCCGGAAAATAGCACAAAAAAAAACCAGTGCAAAACTTTTCAATGGGTTAGGTGCGCGCGGACCCCGGCGACAGGTCATCGAGGCAGCCTGAAAACCTTTTGCGAGTTCCTTCGCGAGGGTCGCTCGAGCACCCGTCGAACACCCGGCAGGGTGGCGGAGAAAAATCGGCGAAAAATAAAAATCACCGGAATTTTCCGGGTGAAATGAATTTCACCAGCCGGCTGAATGATCCCGGACGAGCGCCGCGAGCAGGTCCGCGTGAGCGGCCGAATCGTTCAGCGCAGGGATGTAGGCATACCGTTCGCCGCCGGCATGCAAAAAGGTCTCGCGGTTCTGCTCGGCGACCTCTTCGAGGGTCTCCAGGCAGTCCACGGCGAACCCCGGACAGACCACCTGCACCGATTTCACACCCGCCTGCGGCCAGGCCCGGAGGGTCTCGTCGGTGTACGGCATGAGCCATTGCTGGCGACCGAAGCGCGACTGGTACGCCAGGGTCCAGCCGTTTTCCGCCAGCCCGAGACGCGCCGCCACCGCGCGCGCTGTCGTCTCGCAACAAAGCGGATACGGGTCGCCCTTGTCGGCGTAGGCCTGCGGAATGCCGTGGAAAGAGAACAACAGGTGGCTGTCGGCACCGCTGGTCGCACGGTACTGACGGATGCTGTCAGCCACCGCGGCGACGTAGCCGTCGCGATCGCAGTAATCGCGCACGATCCGCACGTCCGGCGCACGGCGGGTCTGCAGCAGGTAGCGGGCAACGATATCCACAACCGCACCACTGGTGGATGCCGAGAACTGTGGATAAAGCGGCAAAACCAGAACCCGGTTCACGTTTTCGGCCTCGAGTTTCCACAGCAGCGCCGCCAGCGACGGCTCGCCGTAGGTCATCGCCGCGTGCACGCGCACCCGCGGATCGCCGATCGCTGCCTGCACCTTCTCTGCCAGCGAGCGGGTGAGCACCAGCAGCGGCGACCCCTGCTTCGTCCAGATCGACGCGTACAGCCTTGCCACCCGCCGCGGGCGGAACGGCAGGATGAACAGGTTCAGCACCAGCCACCACAGCAGGCGCGGCGCCTCCACCACGCGACGATCGGACAGGAATTCGCGCAGGTAGCGCCGCACCGCGGTGGCGGTCGGCGCGTCCGGCGTGCCGAGGTTGACGAGGACGACGGCGATGTCGGACTGGTATGGCGGGACGGACATGCACAGGCTCCTGCTGCGTTCGGGACGGAGGATAGCCCAGCACCCGGGCGAATCGCGGGCACAAAAAAGGGAGGCTCTCGCCTCCCTCCTTGCGCTTTCGCTGCCAGGGCAGCGGGCATCAGCGCTTCGCGATCGGGTCCAGCGCGGCAAACACCCGGTCGCGGATGGTATCGACGGTGCCGATGCCGGCGATCTTCACGTAGACCGGCGCCCGGGCGCCGCCCTGCTTCGCCAGGTCGCCGTAGTAACCGATCAGTTGCGCCGTCTGGGCGTGATAGACGCGCAGGCGCTCGCGGACCGTCTCTTCCTGGTCGTCCGGACGCTGCACCAGCTCCTCGCCGGTGACGTCGTCCTTGCCGGCCACCTTCGGCGGCGCGTAGACCACGTGGTACACGCGGCCGGAGCCCGGGTGCACGCGACGGCCAACGATGCGCTTGACCACTTCCTCGTCATCGACCGCGATCTCGACCACGGCGCCGATGTCGACCCCGGCCTGCACCATCGCCTCGGCCTGCGGGATGGTCCGCGGGAAGCCGTCGAACAGGAAGCCGTTGGCGCAGTCCGGCTGCGCGATGCGCTCCTTGACCAGGCCGATGATGATGTCGTCCGAGACCAGCTGGCCGGCGTCCATGATCTTCTTCGCGGCGAGGCCCAGCGGCGTGCCGGCCTTCACCGCCGCGCGCAGCATGTCGCCGGTGGAAACCTGCGGGATGCCGTAGCGCTGCATGATGAACTGGGCCTGGGTGCCTTTGCCGGCGCCGGGCGCGCCAAGCAGGATCACTCGCATCGACATGGGAGTATCTCGGGGGGGTCGTTCGGGGACGGCCAAGATACACACCGCCCCCCGGTGCCTCAAGCGCGGGGTGTCGGACAGGCCTCGCCGGGATGTTGGCCGCGCGCAGGAAACCGGCGGGTCAGGGAATCCTGCGGTCGATGGTCACCGCCAGCGGCGCTGCCAGCGGCAGGCTGAAGCGCACCGGCTCGCTCTCGAGATCGCCACTGGCGGCAGTCGGCATGCCGCTGCGCGAGAGCCGCGCCCGGACTTCCAGCGGCCCGCGCTGCGCCAGCGGCGCGCCGGCCATCATCTGGTCGGCATCGGTGATGACGAGCTCGACCGGCAACCGGGCCGGCAATTTCTTCGCGGCAATCGGCATCGGCGCGCCGCCGGCAGCGCGCACGATCACGAACAGCACCGCGTCCGGCGGCGGCGTGCCGAGCGACGACGCCAGTGAAACGCGCACCGGAATGCCGGCGCCGGGGGTGGCCGCCGCCTGCTGCTGTCGCTGCTGCGCCGCGCGTGCCTGCGCGATGCTCTCGCGCAACAGCGGCACGCCCTCCGACGAGGGGTCCAGCTGCGCCAGCAATTGCTGCCAGCGCGCGATCGCGGCGTCGTATTCGCCGCTGTCGAACGCCGCCATGCCGTACAGCAGCAACGCCTGCTGGTTGCCCGGCTCCGCCGCCAGCACGCGCTCGAACTGCGCGCGGATGTCGTCGGTGAGCCGGCCGCCGCCGAGCGTGAGGTCCATGCGCACCAGCGCCAGCGCGATATCGGTGCGTTCCGGTGCCAGGCGCTGCGCCTGGCGGAACGATTGTTGCGCCAGCACCGGGATGCCGACGTCGACCCAGCTGACGCCGAGACCGAACCAGTCCTCGGCACTGCCGTCGTGCCCGAGCATCCACTGCCGCAGCCGCGCGGCATCCGCCAGCGTGACGCCGGCCCGCTGCGCGGCCGCCTCGTCTATATAAGCAGGCAGCGCCGAGACCTGCCCCGTCTTGGCCGACAGCGCCAGCCAGGCGCGCACGTCGCGGTCGAAGCCGGTTGCCACCAGCAGGCCGGCCGACAGCAGCGGGATCGCCACCAGCAACGCCAGCGCGACCGTGCGCGGCCGGAATGCCGACGTCGTAGCGCCGGCCGCGGCTGCAAGCTCGACGTCATCCACCAGCAGCAACTCCAGCTCGGCCAGCAGTGCCGCGTGCTGCGCCTGGCCGATGCGACCGGAGGCGAGCTCGGCGTCGAGCTCGGCGCGGCGCTCGCGGAAGATCTCGACGTTGAGACGCTCGCGATCGACCGCCACCGGCTGCTGCGCGCGACGCAGCGCCAGCACCAGCACGAACAGCACCGCGGACAGCAGCAACAAGGCGGGCACGAGGAAGGCGATCACGGGCGCTGCTCCGGGTCGAACTTCGACAGGATCTCACGTACGCGCGCCGGGTCCGGCGCCACCACCGCCTGCGCCCTGCGACGACGCAAGCGCACCAGCAGCACGCCGCCAGCGACCAGCAGCACCAGGAACGGGCCGGTCCACAACAGCACGGTGACGGCGTTGAACGGCGGCTTGTAGGTAATGAAGTCGCCATAGCGGTCTTTCAGGTAGGCGACGATCTCGTCGTCGCTGCGCCCCTCGCGCACCAGTTCGTAGGTGCGGTCGCGCAGGTCCCTGGCGATCGGCGCGTTGGAGTCGGCGAGATTGTTGTTCTGGCACTTCGGGCAGCGCAGCTCGGCGATCAGCGCCTCGAAGCGCGCTTCCTGCTCCGGCGTCTCGAAGGCATAGATGTCGAAGTTCTCGGCGCGCGCGCCGGTCGCCAGCGCCGCCAGCAGCATGCAGCCCGGCAGCAGGAACCTCCACGCGGCATGCCGGCTCATGGCGACACCCCGGTCGCCTGCGCGGTTGCCGGCGCCAGCAGCGGCGCGACTTCCCGGGCGAAGTTCTCCGGCGTCAGCACGCCGGCGATGCGGTGGCGGATCATCCCCTGTGCATCGATCACGAAAGTTTCCGGCGCGCCGTAAACACCGAGGTCCAGGCCCAGCCGGCCATCGGCATCGACGATCACCGCCTGGTACGGCGAACCGCGCTCGGCGAGAAAACGCCGCGCCGCCTGCGGATCGTCCTTGTAGTTCAGGCCGACGATTGCCACGCCCTGCTGCGCGAGTTGCAGCAGGTACGGATGCTCCTGGTAACAGGCCGGGCACCAGGTGGCCCAGACGTTGATCAGCAGCGGGCCGCGCAACTGCGCCGCGCCGATGACGCCACCGTCGAGCGTGGGCAGGCTGAACGCCGGCAGCGGCTTGCCGGCCAGCGCGGTCGGCAGCGCCTCGTTGTCCTTGCCGATGCGCGAGCCGAACAGCAGCGCCAGCGCGAGGAACGCCAGCAGCGGCAGCGCGAACAGCAGCACGCGTTTCAGGTTCATGCCGCCGCCCCGTTGCCGGCGACGCCGGCCGGCTTCGCGCGCGCGGCCAGCCGGTAGCGACGATCCAGCACCGCCAGCAGGCCGCCCAGCGCCATCAACAGCGAACCGCCCCAGACCCAGCGCATGAACGGTTTCTGCTGCACGCGCAGCGACCAGGCATCGGGCCCGAGTTCCTCGCCGAGCGACACGTAGTGGTCGCGCAGCAGGCCGGGATCGATGCCCGCCTCGGTCATCACGCTGTTGCGCACCGCGTAGCGACGCTTTTCCGGGTGCAGCAACTCGACCCGGCGCTCGCCGCGGAAGATCGCGACGTGGCCGCGGGTGCCGCTGTAATTCGGGCCAACGACTTTCTCCAGCCCGGTCAGTTCATAGCGGAATGCGCCGAGGGTGACGCTGTCGCCGACCGCCATCCGCACCGTCCGCGCTTCCTCGCCGCCGCTGACCAGCGCGATGCCGATCGCCGTGACCGCGATGCCGACATGGGCAACCCACATCCCTTTATAGCTGCGCGACAGCCGCGCGAAGCCGGCGGCCAGGCCGTCGCGCGCGGTGCGCACCTTGCGCCACAGGTCGACCACGTGGGTGCCGACCAGCGCGCCGGCCAGCGTCATCGCCGCCAGCGCCAGCCAGTGGCCGGCACCCAGTTGCAGCGCGCCCGCCAGCAGGCCGGCACCACCGCCCAGCAGCGCGCCGACCGCATGCTCGCGCAGCAGTGGCGGCAGCGGTTGCGACTTCCAGCGCGCGTGCGCACCGAACGTCATCAGCGCCATCAGCAGCAGGCCCAGTGGTGCGAACAGCATGTTGAAGTACGGCGGGCCGACCGAGATGCGGCCGAGATCCAGCGCCTCGGTGACCAGCGGGAACAGCGTGCCGAGGAACACCACCGCCAGCACCGCCATCAGCAACAGGTTGTTGCCGAGCAGGAACGTCTCGCGGGAAACGCCTTCGTAGCGGCCTTCCGCCTTCAGTGCATGCGCACGCCAGGCGAATACCGCCAGCGCACCGCCGACCAGCGCCACCAGCAGGCCGAGCACGAAGGTGCCGCGCGCCGGGTCGTTGGCGAATGCATGCACGCTGGTGAGCACGCCGGAACGCACGAGGAAGGTGCCGAGCAGGCTGAGCGCGAAGGCCAGGATCGCCAGCAACACCGTCCAGGCGCGGAACACGCCGCGCTTCTCGGTGACGGCCAGCGAGTGGATCAGCGCGGTGCCGGCCAGCCACGGCATCAGCGACGCGTTCTCCACCGGGTCCCAGAACCACCAGCCGCCCCAGCCGAGTTCGTAGTACGCCCACCAGCTGCCCAGCGCGATGCCGACGGTGAGGAATGCCCACGCCAC
>JBKHWA010000056.1:0-4932 GCA_046566765.1 Gammaproteobacteria bacterium | reverse complement strand
GCCGGGCGTGGACCCGGTGCTGATGGAAGTGTTTGCCAGCGAGTCCGAGCAGCACATCGCGACGCTCGAGGCCTGGCTCGCCGGGCTTGATCCCGATCTCGCGCACCACCCGATCAGCGACGACATGCTGCGCGCGCTGCATACGCTGAAGGGCAGTTCGCGGATGGCCGGCGTGATGACGGTGTCGGACATCGCCGGGCCGACCGAGAAATTCTGCAAGGACCTGCGCAACAACGGTGAGCAGGCGGACGCTGACGTCGTCGCGCTGGTGCGCGAGGCGACCAGCCTGATCAGCCTGCGCGTGCGTCGGCTGCTGCCGGATCCGTACGCGCCGATCCCGGGCGCGCAGGCATACCTGGAAATGCTGCGCGTCATCGAGCAGTCGCACCAGGATGCCTGGGCGGCAGCCGGCGATGCCGGCACGCCGGACGTGGCGGCGACCGCCGTGCAGCCGAAGCCGGGCGTGATCAACGAGTTGCTTGCCGAAGGGCTGGACCACGTGCTTGACGGCGGCGACTACGCTGCGCAGTGGTCGCAGCAAGGCGTCGTTGCCGACGACCTGGAAGCGATGCGTGGCGAACTTGGCCGCCTCGTTCGCGGCTCGCGCCGCGCCGGCATCGCGCCGATGGCGGATGTCGCCCGCCGGTTGAAGCATGTTTACGACAACCTCGACAGCGGCAAGTTGATGCTGGCGAGCAACGTGGTGGGTGCGCTGCAGCAGGGCCACGAAGCCATCATCGCGATGATGGATTGCATGGCGGCACACCAGAGCATCTGGCCGGCCACCGACGCACTGGCGGCGCTGGACGCCGTGATCGCCGGCCTGGAGCCGATGCCGCCGGAGGCCGATATCGAGCCGGTGCCGGCTGCGGCAGCCGAGCCTGCGCCGGTAGCGGCGGTCGAAACCGGCGGCGATTTCGAATTCTCTGCCGACGACCTGCTGGCGTCGGAGGCGGAAGTGTTGAGCGCCGCCGGCACGGTGGAGCCGCTGGAGGTCGAAGCGGAGCCGGCAGAGGAAATCCAGGCGGAGCCGGCAGGCAACGTCGAGGCGACGCCGGCAGCGGCAGTCGCGGAAGTGGCACCGGTCGCATCGCCGGCAGCCGCGGCACCGGTCGCCATGGATTCGTTCGCGCTCGCCGAGGAAACCGAGGACGAGGTCATTCCCGACCGCGACCCGGAGCTGGTCGAGATTTTCCTCGAGGAGGCCGCCGAGATCGTCGAGAGCGCTGCCACCTCGCTCGACGCCTGGATCAACAACGTCGACAACCTGATCGAGGTGCAGAAACTCCAGCGCGACCTGCACACGCTCAAGGGCGGCGCCCGCATGGCGGAAATCCCGCAACTGGGCGATCTCGCGCACGAACTGGAAAACCTGTACGAAGGGCTGTCGCAGGGCTCGCTGTCGGCGCAGCCGACGCTGTTCAAGCTGCTGAACATCTGTCACGACCGCATCGCCGACATGGTCGACGACATTCGCAAGCGCGGCCACTGCCGCAATGCGAACAACCTGATCGCGATGATCCACGCGTACATCAAGGACCCGGTGAATTTCAGCGTCGAGCCGCCGGCTGCACCGACGCGCCACCTGGCGCCGCACGAGATTCGCCCGGGCATGCCGGAAGACGTGCCGGTTGCCGCCGCGCCGGTTGCCGCGCCCGTGCCAGCGGCAGCCCCCGTCGCCGAGCCGGTGGCGGAAGCCGGGGATCTGTCCTCGGTGGACCCGGACATCCTCGAGATTTTCCTCGAGGAAGCCGAGGACCTCACCGCGCAGCTCGACGCGGCGATCAACCACTGGAAGTCCGAGCCGGCCAACCCGGCGCACTCCGACGAACTCAAGCGCGTGCTGCACACGTTGAAGGGTGGCGCCCGCCTCGCCGGCCTGAAGCGGCTGGGCGACATCAGCCACCACTTCGAGACGCGGGTGATCGACCTTGGCCCGCAGTCGCCGGACGCCGTGTTCTTCGGCGAGATCAACGGCTATTACGACGAGATTTCCTCGCTGGTCGAGCGCGTGCGCTCCGGCGGCATTGCCGCGCTGGCGGCCGCCCCGGCGGCAGCGCCGGTGGCACCTGCGGCCCCGGCCGCGGCGCCTGCCGCGCTTGTGCCGGCAACGCCTGCCGGCGATGCGGCTGCCACGCCTGCGCACCGCGCCTCCGACAAGGAAGACCGCCGCGCGCCGGCGCAGCAGGCGCAGCGCCAGGTACAGCAGCAGGAAGCGGTGAAGGTTCCTGCCGACCTGCTGGAAAAACTGGTCAACCTCGCCGGCGAGACGTCGATCAATCGTTCGCGCCTCGAACAGCAGGTCACCGACTTCCGTTACACCATCAACGACATGGGCTCGACGATTTCGCGTCTCGCCGAGCAGCTGCGCCGCCTGAACGCGGAAGCCGACGAGCAGGTGAAGGCGAACTGGGAGGCCGGCAAGGCCGAGGGCAAGTACTCCGGCGAGTTCGACCCGCTGGAAATGGACCAGTACTCGTCGCTGCACCAGCTGACCAAGCAGTTGTTCGAATCCGCATCCGACCTGCTCGACATTCGCGACACGCTGGTCAACAAGACGCGCGACACCGAGACGTTGTTGCTGCAGCAATCGCGGGTCAACACCGAGCTGCAGGAAGGCCTGATGCGCTCGCGGATGGTGCCGTTCTCGCGCCTGATCCCGCGTCTGCGCCGCATCGTCCGCCAGGTGGCCGGCGAACTGAAAAAGAACATCGAGATCGACTTCATCAACCCGGAAGGCGAGATGGACCGCACGCTGCTCGAGCGCATCGTCGCGCCGCTGGAGCACATGCTGCGCAACGCCTGCGACCACGGCGTGGAAATGCCGGACGTACGCGTTGCCGCCGGCAAGCCGGCGCAGGGCCGGATCCGGCTGGCGCTGTCGCGTGAAGGTGGCGAGGTGGTGCTCACCATCTCCGACGACGGCAAGGGCATCAACGTCAACGCGGTGCGCAAGAAGGCGATCGAGCGCGGCCTGATGGACGAGAAGTCCGACCTGCCCGACCACGACATCATGCAGTTCATCCTCGAGGCCGGTTTCTCCACCGCCGAGAAGGTGACGCAGATTTCCGGCCGCGGCGTCGGCATGGACGTGGTGTCCAGCGAGATCAAGCAGATGGGCGGCGCGCTGATGATCCGCTCGGAAGTGGGCAAGGGCTCCACCTTCGAGATCCGCCTGCCGTTCACGGTGAGCGTGAACCGGGCGCTGATGGTGCGCGTGGGCGAGGACATGTTCGCCATTCCGCTGCAGCAGATCGAGGGTATCGTCCGCGTCTCGCCGTACGAGCTCGAGAATTTCTACGGCCAGGCCTCGCCGGTATTCCAGTACGCGGGATCCGATTACCACCTGCATTACCTCGGTGGTTTCGTCCATGGTGTCGCGGCGCCGGACCTGCACGGCGTTTCCATGCCGCTGCCGGTACTGCTGGTGCGCGGCAGCGATCACTCGGTAGCAATCCAGGTCGACCAGCTGATCGGCTCGCGCGAAGTGGTGGTGAAGGCCGTTGGCCCGCAGCTTTCAACCGTGGCCGGCATTTCCGGCGCCACCATCCTCGGCGATGGCCGCGTGGTCATCATTCTCGACTTGCTGTCGCTGATTCGTGCGGCGCACCTGCAGCACGAGATGCAACTGGCGCAGCAGCGTCGCGTCGACGCGCAGGCAGCGGCGCCGGAGCGCAGCAAGGGCCCGGCAGTACGCGAGGTGCCGCTGATCATGGTGACCGACGACTCGGTAACCGTGCGCAAGGTGACCGGCCGCTTCCTGGAGCGACAGGGCTTCGAGGTGGTCACGGCGAAGGACGGCATGGACGCGGTGGCACAACTGGCGGACGTCAAGCCGGACCTCATGCTGCTCGACATCGAGATGCCGCGCATGGACGGCTTCGAGGTGGCGTCGCATTGCCGCCACGACTCGCGGCTGCAGGATCTCCCGATCATCATGATCACGTCACGGACTGGCGAGAAACACCGCGAGCGCGCCATGGAAATCGGCGTCAACGCGTACCTCGGCAAGCCGTTCCAGGAAAACGAACTGCTGGCAAAGATCAACGAGCTGCTCGCTGAGCGGCGCGCGAAAGCGCTGCACTGACGGCGGCCGGCATGGGCGAGGAAGTCAACCCGCGCATCGGTGTCATTGCCGACACCTTGCTGCAGGGCAGCCTGCTCGCCAGCGCGGCGAAGGCGCTCGGTTACGAGGTGGTGGTCAGCACCCAGCCGGCGAAGTTCGACAACGCGAAGTGGATCGGCAAGGGGCTGGTGGAATGCTGGCTGGTCGACCTGCAGGACCAGGAAACCTGGGCGGAGTTGCTCGACAGCCTGCTGGAGCAGTCCGATGCGCCGCTGATTTTCGGCGATGGCACGGCGCCGGCGAAAACGCACGAGGATTATCCGCGCTGGGAGCGCCGTCTGTTCCAGACGCTGATCAAGAGCGTCGGCAAGCCGGTGATCGCCAGCGGCAAGGAAAACCTCAAGCTGCTGGAGGCGACCGTCGCCAAGCCGCGGGCGACCATCGTCATCCCCAGCGAGTTCAAGGACCCGGCCGTGGCCGAAGGTGTTCCGTCGCGGGTGTGGGTGCTCGGCGCATCGGCCGGCGGCCCGGCGGCGGTGAAACTTTTCCTCGACTCGCTGCCGAAGGAATTGCCGGTCGCGTTCGTGCTGGCGCAGCACATCGACCCGAAGATGCTGGACGCGCTGGCGTCGTCGCTGGTGCGTCATAACTGGTTCAAGATCCGCATCGGCACGCCCGGCGAGCCGCTGCGTTATGGCGAGATCGTGGTCGCGCCGTGCGACGCCGAGATCGCCTTCGACCAGCAGGGGAAAGTGGTGCAGACCGGCAAGCCGTGGGAAGGCCCGTACGCGCCGTCGATCGACCAGGTGATCGCCAACACCACCGCGCGCTTCGGCGCCGGCACCGGCGTCATCCTGTTCTCCGGC
>JBKHWA010000055.1:0-3711 GCA_046566765.1 Gammaproteobacteria bacterium | reverse complement strand
CAAGCTGAAGGAATTCACCGACGACCTGCTGACCCCGCACTTCGAAAAACTCGAGCAGCGCCTGCACGTCCACACCAACGAGGCGCACGAGATCAACGAGTGCGCGAACAAGGTGGTGCAGGGCTGCGAGCGCCTGGGCTACGAATGGAAGCCGGCGCGGCGCAACGTGAAGCAGTGCGCGCTGACCGGTTTCTGCCTGGCCGGCTGCCCGTCCGACCGCAAGATGTCGATGCTGGTGACCTACCTGCCGTGGGCGGTCGCCGAGGGCGCGAAACTGTATTCCGATACCCGCGTGGTGCGCGTGCGCTCGGCCAACGGCCGCGCCACCGGCGTCGATGCCGAGGTGATTGAGCAGGATACCGGCCGCAAAGTTGCCGACATGCGCGTCGATGCGCAGATCGTGGTGTTGGCGGCCGGCGCGATCCAGACGCCGCAGATCCTGCAGCGTAGCGATTACCCGGACTACGGCGACCAGGTTGGCCGCAATTTTGCCGGCAACCCGATGATCCAGGTGATGGGCCAGTTCCCGGAGCCGGTCTATGGCTGGCGCGGTGCGCTCACCGGCGTGGTGATCGAGCAGTTCCTCGAGCCGAACAAGGGCAACTTCCTGTTCTATTCCGGCCTGTCCGGACCGGAGCAGGTGTTGACCGCCAACGAGCACGGTTCGGGCAAGGACCACATCGAGTTCATGGAGAACTTCAAGTATTACTCGTCGATGAACGCCTTCGTAGCCGACGCCAACCACGGGCGCGTGCGCTGGGTGGGCAGTGGCAACGGCAAGGGCGAGCAGCGCATCGAGTGGCAGCTCTCGCGCGATGACGTCGAGAACCTGAAGAAGGCCACGGCAATCGCTGCCCGCATCTACTTCGCGGCCGGCGCCCGCAAGGTGTACCTGCCGACGTTCCAGAAGCTGGCGGCCAGCAGCGTGTTCGAGCTCGACGACCTGATCAAGAAGATCGAGTACGGCGTGGCCGGCATGTTCACGTTCCGCACGCTGTCGATCAATCCGCAGGGCACGGCCCGCCTCGGTGCAGACCCGGAATACTCGGTGGTGAAGCCGACCGGTGAGACGCACGAGATGACCGGCCTGTTCGTGGCCGACGCCAGCCTGATCCCGTCGAACGCGGTGGTGGCGCCGCAGATGACGGTCCACGCGCTGGCCAGCTACATCGCCGACCACATCAACAACAACGAGAGCAACTATTTCGTGTGATGCCCCGGCGTATTCCGCGCTGGATAGAGAAGGGCCGCGGTTGCGGCCCTTTTTCATTTCAGGCGGCGTCGGTGTCCGGGAACAGTTGCGCCAGCAGTTGCTCGATGTCGTTCAGGCGTGCCGGCTTGGCGAGGAACCCGTTCATGCCGGCGGCCTCGGCCGCGCTGCGGTGCTCCGGCAGCGCGTTTGCCGACAGCGCGACGATGCGCGCCGTGCAGCCGGAGCGGCGCATTTCCCGGGCGGCGTCGATGCCGCTCATGTGTGGCATCTGCAGGTCCATCAGCACCAGGTCATATTGACCCTGGCGGGCGCGGGCGACGCCGTCACGACCGTCGCCGGCAACGTCGGCGACATGGCCCAGCGACTCGATCATCCGCCGCGTCACCATCTGGTTGACCGGGTTGTCCTCGACCACCAGCACCTTCAGGCCCCGGCGCGCGCGCTTCGCGCCGTTGCCCTCGGCGTCCGCCGGCATGGCCGTGGCCCGGCGCAGCGGCAGGTGGATCATGAACTCGGTGCCCTGGCCCTGCACCGACCGCACGGTGATGTCGCCCTGCATCAACTCGACCAGCCGGCGGGTGATGGCCAGGCCCAGGCCGGTGCCGCCGTAGGCGCGCACGATGGAACTGTCGGCCTGCGCGAACGGCTTGTAGATGGCGTCGATCTTTTCCGGTTCGATGCCGATGCCGGTGTCGCGCACGCGGATGACCAGTTCCCCGCGGTCGGTGGCGTCGATGTCGAGCATCACCTCGCCTTCGTGGGTGAACTTGAGGGCATTGTTCAGCAGGTTGGTCAGGATCTGCGAGTAGCGGGTGCGATCACCGATGATGATGTCCGGCACGTCGTCGCCGATCGCGGTCTCGAGCGTGACGCCGTCAGGCAGCCGGCTGCTCATCAGCCCGGTGACCTGGGCGACTGCCTCGCGCAGGTCGAAGGGTTCCTCGGCCAGCGGGATGCGTTCCGCCTCGATGCGGGAGAAGTCGAGGACGTCGTCGATGATGCGCAGCAGGTGGCCGCCGCTCTCGCGGATCAGCGTGGTGTACTCGCGTTGCTGGTCGTCCAGCCGGGTGCCGTCGAGCAGGTCGGCGACGCCGATGACGCCATTGAGCGGGGTGCGGATCTCGTGGCTCATCACCGCCAGGAAATCGCTCTTGGCGCGGGTGGCGCGCTCGGCGGTGTCGCGGGCTTCACGCAGCGCTTCCAGCGTCTGCCGTTGCGACAGGTAGAGCCAGATCAGGCTGCCGTACAGCGTCAGCAGCAGCAGCAGCGTGGCGCGCACCGCCCACTCGTAGCGCTCCTGTTGCACCGCGAGCCGGGCGTAGACATCGAATACCGTGCGCTCGTGCCGCGACTGCAACTCGCGGAAGGCGATGTACAGCACGTCGAGGCGGTCTGCTACCGGCGTCATGTCCGGCATCCGCTTTTTGCCCTCGAGCGCGGCAGCGGCCGCCAGCACCTGGGCGTTGAGCGACTCGATGTCGGCGATCTGCTCGTCGACGGCGACCGGCTCGACCATCTGGATGCGGGTGCCGGGTGCGAACCAGATTCCCTCGTGCAGCAACGCGAGGCTGGAAGTCAGCACGTCGCTGGCGTGGTAGAGCATGTCGATGTCGCGGCGCTGGGCGGCGATTTCCACCGCGCGCCGGGCCTGCACCATGCCGAGGGCCGACTTCTGCAGTACCGAGTTCGACTGGTAGAAGTTGAACTGGGTCTTGATCAGCATATCGCTGGTGCCGGAAAGACCGATGTGCAGCACGAACAGGATGACGATCAGCGGGATCCCGAGCGTGACCTGCGCGCGGGCAAAGCGGCGAAGGACGCGGCGCCAGCCGGACTCAGGGGCCGATGAATTCGACATCGATGACCTGCCAGATCCACTTGGGCGCATGCACCTGCATGCGCAACTCGTTTTCGCGGGTGTTCAGGTAGACGATGCGTGCCGGCCCCTTGTTGGCCACGCCCATGCGGGCATCGCCGTCACGGGTGGCAAGCAGGATCGGCAATTTCTCCCACTCGCGCCGCTCGAACACGGTGATGTAGTCGTTGACCGCCCGCATCCGGACTTTTTGCGCCTGCGGCGCCAGCGCCGCCACCAGGTCGCGCAACTGGATGCCGCTGTAGCGCACGTCCTGGCGGCGATAGGGATCGACGACGGTCCAGCTGGTGCCGGGGGCGAGTTCGTCGAGTTCGGCGACCGTGACCTTGCGCGCCTCGCCGGCGAGGGCGTTGCCGTGCAGGAAAATCGGCGGCAACCGTACCGCCGGGGTTTCTTTGCCGGCTTCCGGCGCGGCATTGCTCCCGGCCGCCGGCGGCGCCGCGGACAGCGGCTGCGCCGGCAACAGGCTGAGTAGCAGGGCTACGACAATGGGTCGCATGGCGGGCGTGGTCGGGGGCGGGTTCAAGAAGATAGCAGAAGCACGGTCGTGCAGGGGTACCCGGCCTGTCGGCCGGTTGCCATAATGCGCCGCCCTCGTGACCGGGGCGTCGCGCCCCGCAAC
>JBKHWA010000054.1:0-17567 GCA_046566765.1 Gammaproteobacteria bacterium | reverse complement strand
CGACGCCGACTGGGCCTGGGGCTCCTGCGCCGCCGACTTCAACAACGACGGCAGCGCCGACCTGTTCGTGGTCGCCGGCTACGCGCTGTTCCCGGACGTGGTGCGCGACGCGCTCGGCACCGACATGGTGGCGATGATCGACGAGATGTTCGCCGGCTATTTCCGCTCGGTGCCGCGCCTCTGGCTCAACAACGGCGACGGCACCTTTACCGATGCCGCGAGCAGCTGGGGAATCACCGAGCCGCTGAACGGCCGCGGCGTTTCCTGCTTCGACCAGGATCGCGACGGCGACGTCGACATCGTCGTGTCGCAGAACGAGGATTCGCCGCGCGTTTACGAGAACCGCAGCGGCACCGCCAGCGGCCGCAACTTCCTGTCCGTCTCGCTGCGCGGCACGGCGCCGAACACCGCCGGCATCGGCGCGACGGTCGACCTGTCGTCGGCGTCGCGCGACCAGCGCCTGCCGGTCGCCGCCAACAGCAACTACATCAGCCAGAACCCGCCCGACCTGCACTTCGGCCTCGGCACCGACAGCGAGGCGACCGTCACCGTGCGCTGGCCCGACGGCACCGTCACCACCACCGGCCCGGTGCCGGCAAACCGTTTCGTCGTCATCTCGCACCCGGACCTGAACCCGGCGCTGGCCGACGTTGGCGAAGCGACGCTGGCAGCGGCGGCGATCCGCACCCAGGCCTGGCTGATGAGTAACCCGCCGAGCAATCCGCAGGCACTGCTCGACCTGTGGATGGTCAGCCAGCGCTTCGGCCTGTCGTTCGGCAGCAGCGCGGCTGCCGGTTTCGATGACTGGGTCGACTCGCTGTACGGCGCCGGCAACATCGCCGTCGCGCAGACGCAGGAACTGTATCGCCGCATCTACGACAGCACGCAAACCGCAAACGCCGCGTACTTCACCGCCAGCGGCACCGATGCCTTGCTGCTGCCGGCGCTCTACTGCCGCGACCTCGCCACCGACGTGAACTACCCGGCGCAACTCGCCGCCGCCGGTACCGCCGGCGGCAGCAGCGCGCTGGCGGCGTTGCGCGCCGTCATCCTGCTGCGCGAGAACGGCTGCCACGCCGGCCTGCGCCCGGCGCAACTGGCCGTCATCGAGAACAGCGTCGCCGCGCAGTTCAATACCGCCGACAACAGCATCGACGTGGTCGACATCGAGGCCGCCGCGTTGCTGGCGGCGATCGGCCGCACCGAGATGGTGTCTGCCAGCTGGGTCGGCCAGGTGCTGGCGACCGAGCTGGCCTCCGGCGGCTGGGCGCTGTCGGCGCCGCTCGACGACACCAGCGGCCTCAGCGCGAATTCGCCGCCCACCACGCAGGCGCTGTGGCTGCTGCTGGAACTGGCGGGCGGCAGCAACAATTTCGAGCCGCTGGTGGCGATGCCCTGATCGCTGCCCGGAACACCGGAGCGGGCAGAATCCATGCGCCACCTTGAACGGCATCGCACCCACCGTGTCGGCTGGCTGCGTGCCGCCGTGCTCGGCGCCAACGACGGCATCGTGTCCACCGCGAGCCTGGTGCTCGGCGTCGCCGCTGCCGGCGCCACCACCGGCAGCGTCATGATCGCCGGCGTCGCCGGGCTGGTTGCCGGCGCGATGTCGATGGCAGCGGGCGAATACGTGTCGGTCAGCTCGCAGGCCGACACCGAAGGTGCCGACCTCGAGCGCGAGCGCAACGAGCTCGCCACCGACCCGGCGCATGAACACGAGGAGCTCGCCGGCATCTACATGGCCCGCGGCCTCGACGCCGAACTGGCCGGAAAGGTTGCCACGCAACTGATGGAACACGACGCACTCGGCGCACATGCGCGCGACGAGCTCGGCATCTCGGAGGTGCTGGCGGCGAAGCCGGTGCAGGCAGCGATGGCCTCGGCGGCGACGTTTGCCGTTGGCGCCGCACTGCCGTTGCTGGTGGTGCTGCTGTCGCCGGCCCCGGCGCTGATCTGGACGGTCGCCGGCAGTTCACTGTTGTTCCTCGCGCTGCTCGGCGCGCTGGCTGCACGCGCCGGCGGCGCGCCGGTCATCAGGTCGACCTCGCGCGTGACGTTCTGGGGCGCACTGGCGATGGCGCTGACCGCCGGCGTCGGCGCGCTGTTCGGTGTCGCGGCCTGAAACCGGCGCCGTCGCGATGAGCGCGCCGATGCGCGAGGTCACGCGGATCCGCCAGGTTCCCGGCGAGTTGCGCCGCCGCTGGTTCAGTTCGGATGCGCTCGATCTCGTCGTCTGGTTCGACGACGACGGTGTGATCGCCGGCTTCCAGCTCTGCTACGACAAGCTGCACGCCGAGCGCGCGCTCACCTGGCACGCGCGCGGCCACCGGCTGCAACACATGGCGGTTGATGACGGCGAACCCGGCGGCATGCGCCACAAGTCGTCGCCGGTGCTGGTGCCGGACGGCGTGCTGGACGCGCCGAAGTTGCTGGCCGAATTCCGCGCCGCCGCCGGCGAGCTGCCGCCGGCGATCGTCGCCGCGGTGGTGGCGCAACTGGGCGACATCGCGCCCCGGCCCTGACCTCGCTCCGACACTCCCTGTCGCGCCCGCCGCCGATCCTGCCTGCACTTCGAACCTGCACGCAGGAGTGCCCGCATGAAGACGCCGTTCCTCCACCTGGCCCGCCGCCTCAACACCGCCACCCCCGCCGGCTGGTTCCCGGCCTGCCTGCTGGAAGCGACCGGGTACACGCTGGCGGCCGCAGCCGCCGGCGCCGGGCTGGCCGTGGCGCCACGCGCCGAACGCCTGCGACCGCGGGCGATCGCCTCGGCCGGGGCACTGTTTGCCGCACCGGGCTACCCGCCGCTGGGCGGGTTGGTGGTACTGCCGGCGTCCGATGGCGAGTTGCCGGCGACCGTCGCCGACAACCTGCGCGCGCAACTGGCTGCCGGTTTCCGCCGCCACCTCGACGCCGCGCTGGCCGATCCGCGCCTGCTCGCCCACCTCGACCTCGGCGCGCCGCCCACCAGCGTGGTCGGCGCCGCCGGCCTGCAGTTCCTGCGCGATCGCCACGCGGCGACGGTTGGCCACTTCCTGCGCGGCCCGGCGGGCAACAACGGTGAATTCGACGCCACCAGCGTCTGCATCCAGTTCGCCGGCCTGCCGGCCAACCTCGTGCTGTGGTTGGCGGCCGCGATCGCCGGCGACGCAGGCGCGCCGTGTGCGCAGGTACTGCTGGAAGACGACGGCAGCCTGCACCTGCTGGAGCGCCAGCGGCCGGCATACGCGCTGGTGCACTGAAGCCGCTCGCGGCAGGTGCCGGCGGCGGAGCCGGGATGCTTTAATCCCCGCTTCGCCGCCCGCACGGATTGCCGCATGACCGACACCACGCTGCGCTACATCAAGATGCTGGAATGCATTCCCCCCGAGCCGCGCAAGATCGCCGCGAAGGACGTGCGCGAGCAGTTGCTGGCCGCCGGCCATGACATCAGCGCCCGCTCGGTCGAGCGCGACCTGGAAAAACTCGCCGCCATCTTCCCGCTGGTGAAGGACGACCGCAGCCGGCCGTTCGGCTGGAGCTGGATGCGTGATGCCTCGCGGGTGGACATCCAGCCGATCGACCCGGTTTCCGCGCTGACGCTCACGCTGGCACACGCGCACCTGGCGCCATTGCTGCCGGCGTCGGTACTGAAGGTGCTGGCGCCGCGCTTCGAGGCCGCCGAACGGCTGCTGGCCGGCGACGGCAAGGAACTGTCGCGGCTGCCGGCGCGCATCAAGGTGAAATCGCGCGGCCAGAAACTGGCGGTGCCGGTGATCGACCACGCGATCCTGGAAACGATCTACGACGCGCTGCAGCACAACGTGCAGGTGAAACTCACCTACGGCGCCCGCAAGAATGACGGCCGCGCACGCCAGTACGACGCCGATCCGCTGGGCGTGGTGTTCGTCGACGGCGTCGTCTACTTCGTTTGCCAGTTGCACAGCGACGAATCGCGCATTGCCCACTTGCCGGTGCAGCGCATCAAGGCGATCAAGGCGACCACTGAGCCGGCACAGGTGCCGGCCGGCTTCGACCTCGACCAATTCGTCGACGCCAACTTCGATTACCCGGTCGGCAACAAGCCGCTGAAGCTCGTCTTCCGCATGGATCGCGCCACTGCCGCCCACCTGAGCGAGCGGCCGCTGGCGAAGGACCAGCAGGTCGACGACGACGGCGAGGCGCACTGCATCGTGCGCGCCACCGTCAGGGACACCCAGCAACTGCGCTGGTGGCTGCTCGGCTTCGGCGACAAGGTGGAAGTGCTGGAACCGGCATCGCTGCGCGCGGAATTCCGCGGCATCGCCGAGGCGCTGGCGGCGAGCTACGGCCAACCCGCCCGCTGATGATCAACGTCTTTTCCAGCAACCATGTGGATGCGCTGCTGCTGGCGCTCGGCAAGCGGCTCGAGCAGCCGCCGGCCGGCGGCCCGCTGGCGCGCGAACTGATCGTCGTCGAGCGCGGCATGGACCGCTGGTTGTGGCAACAACTGGCAGACAAGCACGGCATCGCCGCCGACCTCGACCTGCAGCTTCCCGCCGGGTTCATCTGGAACACGCTGCGCAAGTTGTTTGACGTCAAGGCACAGCAATCGCCGTACGAACAGGGCGCGCTGGCCTGGCGACTGATGACGCTGCTGGAGCCGTCACAACTGGCCGACCCGGCGTTTGCCACCGTTCGCCACTACCTCGCCGGCGACGACGACCAGCGCAAACGCTTCCAGCTGGCGCGCCGGCTGGCCGGACTGTTCGACCAGTACCTGGTGTACCGGCACGGGATGATCCTCGGCTGGGAACGCGGCCAGCTCGCCGGTGCCGGCGACGACGAGCCGTGGCAGATGAAACTCTGGCAGCGCATCGTCGCCGGTGTCGGCGGCGAACATCGCGCGCGCCTGCTGGAGCGCTTCTTTGCCGCGGCCAGGGCCGGCACGCTGGACGCCACGCGCCTGCCGTCGCGGATCAGCGTGTTCGCCATCCCGGCGCTGCCGCCGGTCTACGTGCAGGTGCTGGCGGCGATGGCGAAGCACGTGCGCGTCGATCTCTACGCACTGAACCCCTGCGCCACGTTCTGGGGCGACGCGCTGCGCCCCGGCGAGCAGGCGGCAGCGTTCGCGCAGTACGGCGAGGCGGCGGCGCTGCAACTGGCCGGCGGCAATCCGCTGCTGGCCAACGGCGGCGCGCGCATCCAGCAATATTTCCTCGACCTGGCCGACCACGATGCGCAGCAGTCGCCGGACCTGTTCATCGAGCCGGCGCGCGACACCCTGCTCGGCCGCCTGCAGCACGACATCTTCCACAACGTCGCGCCGACGCCGGCCACGGCCGATACGCTCGACGACAGCGTGCAACTGCACGGCTGCTACAGCCTGCTGCGCGAGATCGAGGTGCTGCACGACCGGCTGCTCGATTTCTTCCAGCGCGACCCGACGCTGGCACCGCACGAGGTGCTGGTGCTGACGCCGGACATCGAGCGCGCCGCCCCCTACATCGATGCCGTATTCGGCGCCGCCCGCGGCACGCCGCGCGATATTCCCTGGGCCATCGCCGATCTCGCCCGCGGCAGCGAACATCCGCTGGCGGCGGCGCTGCGCACGCTGCTCGCATTGCCGGACAGCCGCTTCACCGCCAGCGAAGTGCTGGGCCTGCTGGAAACGCCGGCGGTCGCGCGGCGGTTCGGGCGGTTGTCGGCCTCCGACCTCGACACCCTGCGCCGGCGCGTGCACGCCGCCGGCATCCGCTGGGGCCTCGACGCCAGCGACCGCGCCGCGCGCGGCTTGCCGGCCGAGCGCGACCACAGCTGGCAGTTCGGCCTGGAGCGCCTGTTCCTCGGGCTGGCGATGGACAGCGGCGACGTGCTGGTGGCCGGCCGCGCGCCGTTCGCCGACATCGAGGGCAGCGACGGCATCGCGCTGGGCAAGCTGCAGGCCTTCGTCGATCGCCTGGCGCAGGCGAAACGGCGGCTTTCACGCGCGCAGGACGCCGCGTCCTGGCGTGCACTGGTGTCGCAACTGCTCACCGATTTCTGCGAGCCGGACGGCGCGAGCGAAGACCAGGTAGTGGAGGCGATCGACGAAGCCGCGCGCGAATTCCTTGCCGAACTTCGGCTCGCCGGGCACGAGGGCGACATCCCGCCGGCGGTATTCCGCGACGATTTCGCTGCCCGCCTCGCGCAGCCGGCCACGCACGGCGGCCTGCTGCGCGGCGCGGTGACCTTCGCGCAACTGACGCCGGCGCGGAGCATGCCGTTCCGCGTCATCTGCCTGGTCGGCATGAACCACGACCGCTTCCCGCGCCGGCAAACGCCGTCGACCTTCGACCTGGTGGCGGCGACGCCGCGCCGCGGCGATCGCTCGCGGCGCGCCGACGATCGCCACCTGTTCCTGGAAACGCTGCTCGCCGCCGGCGAGCGGCTGTACATCAGTTATGCCGACCGTTCGCTGCGCGACAGCTCGCCGCAGCAACCGTCGGTGGTGGTCGACGAGCTGGTCGACGCCATCATTGGCCCGCAGTCCGACCCGCGCGCGCGCGACGAACTGCGCGACAAGCTGGTGACCCGGCATCCGCTGCAGCCGTTCAGCGTGCGCCAGTACGACGGCAGCGATCCGCGCCTGTTCAGCCACGATCCGGACTGGTTGCCGGCGGCGCGCATGCGCAGCGACGCGGCGTGCGGCAAGACGCAACCGCGGCCGCCATTCTGCCCGCAGCCGCTGCCGGCGCCGGATGAACCGCCAACCGGGATCCGCCTCGCCGACCTGCATCGCTGCCTGAAGCACCCGGCGCGCTGGTTCCTGCAGCGGCAACTCGGCGTCTGGCTGGACGCGCACGCCGAAGACGCGCTGGAAGACGACGAACCCTTCGCGCTGGCCGACGATTTCGCGGTGAACGAGGACTGGCTGGCCGCCGCGCTGGCGGGGCGCGATCCCGACGACCATTTCGCGCTGCTGGCCGCACGCGGTGCCCTGCCGCAGGGCGCGTTCGCGCGCCTCGACTGGCAACAGCGGGTGGAAAAACTGGCGCCGCTGGTGACGCGCCTGCGCGCCGATGCCGCCGGCTGGGCGCCGCTGGACATCAACCTGCCACTGCCGGACGGCCGCCGCCTGACCGGCCGCCTCGCGCGCGTGAACGGCAAGCGGCAACAACTGGCCAGCACTGCCGGCCAGCCACATGCGCGCCTGTTGCTGCAGGCGTGGATCGACCACCTGGTGCTGTGCGCCGTGCGCGGCAGCAATGACTGCGAGCTGCTGATCGAAACCGTCGCTGGCAGCAGCCTGCTGCGCGCACCGGCGCGGCCGGCGATGGAATTGCTGGCCGAGCTGGTGGCGTTGTACGACGCCGCACAGCGGCAACCGCTGCGATTGTTCCCGAAGAGCGGCTGGAAACTGGTGGCGGCGAAGACGCCGGAGGCCGGCCTCGACGCGGCGGGCAAGCAGTGGCGCGGCGGTTACGACGGCAAGCCGGCCGCCGAATCCGCCGATCGCGATTTCGCGGTGTGCTTCGGCCACGAGGACGACCCGCTCGCGCACCCGGACTTCGCCGGACTCGCGAACCGGGTGTTCCTGCCGCTGCATTCGGCGCTGGCCGACGGCATCACCGTCGAGGACGACGCATGAACCGGCTCGACCCGCTGCAGTTGCCGATCGCCGGCATCCGGCTGATCGAGGCCAGCGCCGGCACCGGCAAGACGCACGCCATCGCCACGCTGTACCTGCGGCTGGTGCTCGGCGTCGGCGGCGTGCCGCCGCGCCGGGTGCAGGACATCCTCGTCGTCACCTTCACCCGGGCCGCCACCGAGGAACTGCGTGGCCGCGCCCGCGCCCGGCTGTACGAGGCACTCAACGTGCTGGAGCGCGTGCAGGCCGGAGAACGCGGGTTGCTCGCACCCGGCAGCCGCATCGATACCCCGCTGCGGGAGTTGCTCGCCGCGGTCGACGGCGAGGGCCGCAGCAGCGAGTCGATCACCCGCCTGCAACTCGAACTGGCAACGATCGATGACGCCGCGATCTTCACCATCCACAGTTTCTGCCAGCGCGCGCTGCAGGAGCAGGCCTTCGACAGCGGCGAGAACTTCGAGCTGGAACTGGTGCAGGACGACAGCCGGCGCGAGCTGCAGGCAGTGCAGGACCACTGGCGCGCGCACTACTACGACAACGACCGGCTGGCGGCGCTCGTCCGCGACCGCTGGAGCGATCCTGCCGGCCTCTTCCGCGCGCTGCGGCCGCTGCTGGCACCCGGCCAGTCGCTGCAGTACCGGCGCATCACGCTGGAGCAATTGCTGGTCCGGCGCGCGCAGCTGGTCGCGGCGTGGCAGGCCGGCGGCGAGGAACTGGTCACCGCCATCAACGAGTTCAAGGCGCTCGGCCGCGGGCCGTACAAGATCGAGCCGGTGACTGCCGCCGCCGCCGCGCTGGACGACTGGTGTGCGGGCGACCAGCTCGCATTGCCGGCTCGCGGCGAACTGTTCCGCTACACCGCGCTCGACAAGGCGATCACGCCGGCGAAGAAAAAATCCGGCGTCACCTTCCCGGATCACGCGCTGGCACGGCTGGTCGACGACTATGCCGATGCCGTCGCCGGCCTCGAACACTCGCTGCTGGCCGCGGCTGCCGACGACGTGCGGACGCGGCTCGATGCCGCCCGCCGGCAATCCGGTGCCGCCGCCTTCGACGACCTGGTGCAACGGCTGCACGATGCGCTGCATGGCGCCGGCGGCGCCCGCCTCGCCGCCGCGCTGCGCCGCCGCTACCCGGTGGCGCTGATCGACGAGTTCCAGGACACCGATCCGCTGCAGTACGGGATCTTCTCGGGCATTTATGCAGCCGGCGACGACACCGGCACCGCACTGCTGCTGATCGGCGACCCCAAGCAGGCGATCTACAGTTTCCGTGGCGCCGACATCTTTGCCTACCTGCAGGCGCGCCGCGATGCCGGCGCCGGGCGCCGCTACTCGCTGGACACCAACTGGCGCTCGGTGACGCCGCTGGTGAACGGCGTCAACGCGCTGTTCTCGCGCCAGCAATCGCCGTTCCTGTTCGGCGAGGCAATCGATTTCCAGCCGGTGCGTGCGGCCGGCGGTGCCGACGCAAAGCGGCTCACCGAGCACGGCAGCGCCCCGGTTCCGCTCGAATTCTGGGCGTTGCCGGAACCCGAAAAAGGCAAGGCGCTGGCCAAGGAAGCCGTCGCCAAGGCAGTGTTGCCACAACTGGCCCGGCGCATCGCCTCGCTGCTCGCCAGTGGCCGCCGCCGCGACGACAACGGCCGCGAGGTACCGCTCGCACCGCGCGACATCGCGGTGCTGGTGCGCACCAACAACCAGGGCGCCAACGTGCAGGCGGCGTTGCGCGCGGTCGGCATCGGCAGCGCCATGACCGGCAACGCCAGCGTGTTTGCCAGCGAGGAAGCCGTCGCCCTGCGTGACGTGCTGCAGGCGATTGCCGACCCGGCCAGCGATCGCGCGCTGCGCCGCGCGCTGGTCAGCCCGCTGTGGCCGCACGAGGCAGCGTTCCTGGCGTCCCTGGACGACGATGCTGCGCGCCACGAGGCGCTGCTGCGGCAACTGCAGGACTGGCACGCGCTGTGGCTGGAGCGCGGCTTCATGCCGGCGTTCCGCGCCTTCCTGCACCATGTGCCGCACGGCACCGGCGACGACGCGCCCGGTATCGCCGGCCGGTTGCTGGCGCAGGCGGACGGCGAGCGCCGGCTGACCAATCTCGTGCAACTGGCCGAGTTGCTGCAACAGGCCTCGCGCGCGCACCCCGCACCCGATTCGCTGCTGCGCTGGCTGGATGACGCCATCGCCGAGCCGGACGGCAACGCCGACGAGCAGCAGTTGCGGCTGGAGAGCGACGAGGACCTGGTGCAGATCCTCACCCTGCATCGCAGCAAGGGCCTCGAGTACCCGGTGGTGTTCCTGCCGTTCATGCACGATGCGCGCCCGGTCGATGGCAAGAAGGGGTTCCCGCGTTTCCATGACGATGACGGCCGCCTGCAGGTCGATCTCGCCGCCGGAGATGCCAGTGTCGCCCGCGCCGACTACGAGCGGCTGGCCGAGGACCTGCGGCTGCTGTACGTCGCGCTGACGCGGGCGAAGGACTATTGCATCGTGCCCTGGGGCCGCATCAACAAGGCGGACACCGCCGCACTCGCCAGCTTGCTGCACGGGCCGGATGCACTGGTCGATGTACGCGCACTGGCGGAAACTGTCGAGCCGCTGGACAACGCAGCCGTGCGCAGCGCGCTCGATGCGCTGGCTGCAAAGCACCCGCAGAGCCTGCGCGTGGTCGAGCTCGCGGATGCGGCGCCGGCAACCGTTCCGGCGATGTCGGCAACTGCAGCAGCGCCGGCACTCGCCGCCCGCGCGGTGCACCGGCGCGTACAGCGCACCCGCGTCGTCACCAGTTACTCCGGGCTGCTGCAGGATGCGCACGAGGATGCGCGCGACGTTGGCGTGCGCCGCGAGGCGGCCGCCGCCCCGGCCACGGCGCCGGCGCTTTCGGCGCACTCCCTGCGCGGCGGCACCGCCACCGGCCACCTGTTCCATGACCTGCTGGAGGTCCTCGACTACCGGCAACGCAACGACGACACATTGCGCGATGCCGTGCTCACCGAACTCGAAAGCCGCGCCATGCCCGAGGACTGGTGCGATACCGTCTGCACGATGATCAACGGCACGCTCGATGCGCCGCTGGACGATTCCGGCTTCCGCCTGCGCACGCTCGACTGGCACCAGCGCCGCAACGAGCTGGAGTTCTGGATCCCGCTGAAAAATGTGCGCGCCGACGCGCTGGAGGCGCTGCTGCCCGGCCTCGGCGCCGGCATCCACGGGCCGCGCCTGTCGTTCGCACCGATGCAGGGCTACCTGCAGGGTTTCATCGACCTGGTGTTCGAGCACGGCGGCCGCTGGTACGTCGCCGACTGGAAGACCAACAAGCTGGGCCCGGACGCCTCCTGTTACGACCACGAGCACATGGCGCGCGCCATCGCCCACCACCGCTACGACCTGCAGTACACGCTGTACACGCTGGCGCTGCACCGGCACCTGCAACGCCGGCTCGGCGCCCGTTACGATCCGGCGCAACATCTCGGCGGCATCTACTACCTGTTCCTGCGCGGCCTCGATGCCGCCAACCCGGCGCGGCCCGGCGTCTGGCACGTGCCGGCCGATCCGCTGCAGATCGCGCGGCTGGATGCACTGTTCCGCGGAGGCGAGGCATGAACACCGTGAGCGTGCGCGCCGTCGATCCGAAGTGGCTGGAACCGCTGCGCGCCGAACGGCAAGCCGGCACGCTGCGCGATGTCGATGTGCACCTTGCGCGCCACCTGCTGGCACTGGCCGATGGCCCGCTCACCGCCAACGTCGCGCTGGCGATTGCCCGCCTGTCGCGCGCGCAGGGCGATGGCGACATCTGCCTCGATCTCTCGACGCAGGCGATCTGGCGCGCTGAACTGCTCGCCAGCGGACTGGCCAGCCTCGCGCCTGCCGGCGATTCCCCGGCGGGCGCCATGAAGATCACGCCGGCGATTTCTCCAGCGCCATTCTCCGGAAGTTCATCGGGAGTTTCCCGCACCATCACCCCGCTGGTGATCGACGCCGGCCATCGCCTCTACCTGCGCAAGTACTTCGTGTTCGAGCAACAGGTTGCCAACGACCTGCTGGCACGCGCCGTCGATGCACCACTGGCGGACGCCGCCACCCTCGCGCACGCGCTCGACGGGCAGTTCGGTGGCAGCGGCAGCGATGCCCGGCAACGCGCCGCCGCCGACACCGCGCTGCAACGCCGGCTGGCGGTGATCACCGGCGGCCCCGGCACCGGCAAGACCACCACGGTGACGCGCATCCTCGCGGCGATGCTGTCGCTACCGACGGAGAACGGCGGGCCGCTGCGCATCCGCCTCGCCGCGCCGACCGGCAAGGCGGCGGCGCGCCTCGGCGAATCGATTCGTGCGGCAAAGGCGAAACTGCTGGCAGCCGGCGGCGATGCCGACGCCGTCGCCCGCATCCCGGAAGATGCACAGACGCTGCACCGCCTGCTCGGCACCCGGCCGGATACCCGCAAGCCGCGGCACGGCGCCGACAATCCCCTGCCGCTCGACGTGCTGGTGATCGACGAGGCGTCGATGATCGATCTGCCGCTGATGGCTCGCACGCTGGCCGCGCTGCCGCCCGCGGCGCGCCTGGTGCTCCTGGGCGACAGCCACCAGCTGGCGTCGGTGGAGGCCGGTGCCGTGCTCGGCGACATCTGCCACGGCATCGGCGCGGATGGCAGCCGGTCGCCGCTGAAGCGCAGCCTCGCGCAGTTGCTCACCAGCCACCGCTTCCGCGACGACAGCGGCATCGGCGCACTCGCCCGCGCGATCAACGCCGGCGACAGCGACGGCGCGATGGCCATCGCCGCCAGCGACCCGGCGATTGCGCTGCACGGCACCAGCGCCAACGCCGGCGGCGACACGCTCGCTGCCGCGGCGATCGACGCCTGGCAGCCGGCATTGATGGCGCCGGATGTCATCACCGCCGCCCGCGGCTTCGATCGCTTCCGCGTGCTGTGCGCGTTGCGCGATGGTCCGCGGGGCGTGTCGGCGATCAACGCGCGCATCGAGCAGGCGCTCGCCGATGCCGGGCTGATTGCGGCGGATCAACAGCGGGGCACGTTCTATCGCGGCCGGCCGCTGCTGGTCACCGAGAACGACTACGGCATCTCGCTGTTCAACGGCGACATCGGCCTGGTGTGGCCGGACGACGACGGCGTGTTGCGCGCCTGCTTCGTCGCTGCCGACGGCAGCGTGCGCCGGTTGCCGCTGGCGCGCCTGCCCGCCCACGAAACCTGCTACGCCATGACCGTGCACAAGTCGCAGGGCTCGGAGTTCGACCGCGTGGCGCTGGTGCTGCCGGATGCCGACAGCCCGGTGCTCGGCCGCGAACTGGTCTACACCGGCATCACCCGCGCGAAGACATCGGTGGCGATCTGGTCGCCGCGCGAGGTGCTGGCCACCGCCATCGGCCGCCGCGTCGAGCGCTCGTCCGGGCTGCGCGATGCGCTGTGGGGCGCGTAGGCGCGCTGCTGGATCGGTCCCGGCACCGCCCGCCCTCATCCCTGCTTCGTAGTGCGGGACGCGCGAAATGGCGGTTGCCGCTCAGTCCTAATTCTGAAATTTCGCGCCGGGCGACGACCGGTGCGTCGCCACGATTACAGGCGGATGACAGCGGCGAATAATTCGGCAGTTCGTCGCGTCGCCTTCTCCACCGGCCGCTCCCGGTCCCTCCCGGCGCGCACTGCACGGCAGCAGCAGAATAAAAACGCACGGAGGTATGCCATGACCCGTCGCCTGTACACCGCTTTCCTTGTCATTGCGGTCGCCGGCCTGCTTGCCGGTTGCGCCAGCCTGTCCGGGGCACCGGCGGCCGCCACGCCGCATTTCGATGGCGTCTACCGCCTCACCTACGGCAATGGCGGCGACACCCTCTACTACCGCTTCCTCGCCGATGGCGTGGTGCTGGCCACCCGCTCCGACGCGCCGCCATCCGATGTCGCCGCCGCGCTCGAGTCCGGCGACTATGGCAACCTCGAGGTTAACCCCGGCAAGTGGACCATCGTCGACGGCGCGCTGCAGGTCAGCGTCACCGAGCGCACGGTGTCCTATGACTCCCGCTTCGACCTGCGCGCCGACGGCGCCATCGCCCTGCGCGGCATGCAGCGCACCTTCGACTTCCTGCCTGAGGGCGCCTCCGGCGGCCACGAGATCTCCACTCGCTGAGTACGTTTCAGCGAAGACCCGGGCGCCGCGCGGCGCCCTTTTTTTGTGCCCGCGACGGCCAGCCACCTGATTTGTATTTTCCGGATTAGCTTTCCCGGATTAGCTTTCCCGGATTAGCTCTTCCCGATTTGCTCAGCGGATTTCCTTCGTTCCCGGCGGGAACCCCGATCCCGAGAATGCATTCCGTCGGGCCGCGCACCTGCTTGCGGCGGCCCATTTCCCGGAATCTGCAAAGAAGGAAACTGCAATGAAGAAGCACGCGCTTGGCCTTGCCGTCACCGCCATCACCACCGCCCTCGCCGCCCCGGCCATCGCCCTGGCCGACGGTCCGACCCTCTACGGCAAACTCAACGTATCCCTGGACAGCATCGACACCGACACCGGCGCAACCGCGACCAGCACCAACAATTTCCAGCTCAACAGCAACGCCTCGCGGATCGGCATCAAGGGCGACACGGAGACCGGCATCCAGGGCCTGAAGGGCCTGTACTACGCCGAGTTCGGCGTCGACGTCGATGACGGCACCGTCCCGTTCACCCAGCGCAACATCTACGCCGGCCTGAAGGGCGGCTTCGGCACCCTGCGGCTGGGCAAGATCGACACCCCGCTCAAGGATGCGCAGGGCAAGGTCGACCAGTTCAACGACCTCGCCGCCGACATCGCCAACCTCACCGCCGGTGAAACCCGTGCCAACAACAGCATCTACTACTCGTCGCCGAAGATCGCCGGCGGCCTGACGCTGAACCTGGCGCTGTACCCGGGCGAAGGCGTCGATGTCGACAACGCCGACGGCGACAACAACACCGCCACCGATGTCGAGGAAGGCATTGCCGATTCGCTGTCCGCCTCCGTGGTCTGGGAAAAGGACGCGCTCTACGCCGCCCTCGCCATCGACCAGAACGGCAGCGGCAGCGGCAACCTCGCCGGCTTCACCGACATCAACGGCGCCACCACGGGTACCCCGAGCGTTGCCGACATCGTCCGCGCCGTCGTCGTCTACAAGGCCGACGCCTTCGAAGTCGGCGCCCTGTACCAGGCTGCCGAGGACGTCGGCGATGCCACCGATGCCGGTGAAGACACCGCGCTGGTCGTGAGCGGCGCGTACAAGCTGGACAAGTGGAAGTTCAAGGCGCAGTACGGCACCAACACCGGCGACGTCTCCAGCGCCGCCGCCGACCGCGAGCGGACCATCACCGCGCTGGGTGCCGACTACGCGCTGGGCAAGAGCACCACGCTGTTCGGCTACTGGGCGGAAGTGAACAACGACCCCGAGTCGGCCGCGCGCCCGGTCACCACGATCGTCTCCATCGGCCTCGACCAGAAGTTCTGATGCGCGTGAATCCTTGAGCTTGTTGTAGTCCTGAAAACGTGCGGCCCGGTGCCGGCCGGGTCGCACGCCTTGAGGGACGCGGCAGACGTCCCCTGAAGAGCCGGGCGCCGGTTCTCCGGGATGAGGCGCCCCGGCCACGGCAAGCAGCTTCGCCCGCCTCGTGCGGGCTTCTTTTTGCCCGCCGCCCTGCCGCGCATAAGCAAACCATGTTTTGTTATTTCCGGCCGTCGATGGCTGCCGCCTATATTCGCGCCTTGCCTGGTCAATCCTTTTCCTGATCGCCCCTTGCCCGCCGGTTGGCGGACGCCTCTTGCTGTAGCCCGGAGCACGCCATGAATTTCCAGCAACTGCGCATCATCCGCGAGACCGTGCGCCGCAATTTCAATCTCACCGAGGTGGCGAACGCGTTGTATACCTCGCAGTCGGGAGTCAGCAAGCACATCAAGGACCTCGAGGACGAGCTCGGTGTCGAGCTGTTCGTGCGCAAGGGCAAGCGACTGCTCGGGCTGACCGATCCCGGCAAGGAACTCGCCATCGTCGTTGACCGCATGCTGGTCGACGCCAACAACATCCGGCAGATCGCCGACCAGTTCTCGAAGCGCGACCAGGGCTCGCTGGTGATTGCCACCACCCACACCCAGGCCCGTTATGCGCTGCCGCCGATCGTCGGCGCGTTCAAGAAGGAATTCCCGCGCGTGCACCTGGCGCTTTACCAGGGCAGCCCGCAGGAAATCGTGACGCAGTTGCTGGCCGGCGAGGCCGACATCGGCATCGCCACCGAGTCGCTGGCGCACGTGCCGGAACTGGTGACCTTCCCGATGTACGAGTGGCAGCACGCCGTCGTCGTCCCCGCCGACCATCCGCTGGCGAAGAAGAAAAAGGTGACGCTGGAAGACATCGCCGAGTTCCCGGTGGTGACCTACCACGAGGGTTACACCGGCCGCACGCGCATCGACGAGGCGTTCGGCAAGGCCGGGCTGGTGCCGGACGTGGTGCTGTCCGCGCTCGATGCCGATGTGATCAAGACCTACGTCGAGCTGGGCCTGGGCGTCGGCATCATCGCCTCGGTGGCGTTCGATGCGGCGCGCGACCGCGGGCTGAAACTGGTCGGCGCCGGCCTGTTCGGCAGCAACACCACCCGCATCGCGGTACGGCGCGGCCACTACCTGCGCGGCTTCGGCTACCGGTTCCTGAAACAGTGCGCACCGGCACTGACCGAAACCGCGGTGAAGGAAGCGCTGGCACCGCAACGCGAGCTGTAACGCTCGCCGCAACACGGCCCGCGACGCGGGCGGCAACACGCGGCTGGCAATCAGGCCGCGATCAGCACCTGGCGACGGCGTACGCGCTCACAGCAACCACGCCAGCAACGCCAGCCCCTGCGGCCAGTGACCGTGGCCGGACGCCACGTTGATGTGGCCGCCGCCATGCACGCAGTTGAATCCGGCACCCCAGGCATCGGCGAATTCCCGCGCCCGTTGTTCGCTGCAGCAGGGATCGTTGCTGCTGCCGACTACCCGCGCGGTGAATGGCAGGCGTCGCCGCGCCACCGGCGCGAAGGGCTGCAACGCCACGTTCGCTTCCGCGCGCTCGACATCGGCCGGCGCCACCAGCAGCGCGCCAACCACCGGCCAGGTGTTTTCCGCCTGCGCCGCCCAGCGGGCAACGGTGACGCAACCGAGGCTGTGCGCCACCAGCACCACCGGCCGCTTCGACGCGTGCACCGCGCGGTCGAGATTGCGCACCCAGTCGTCCGGATCCGGTGTCGCCCAGTTGTTCTGGCCGACGCGCTCGAGGGTGGGGAATTCCTGCTGCCAGCGCGACTGCCAGTGATCCGGCCCGGAGTTGTTCCAGCCCGGCACCACCAGCACCCGGTGCCGCGCCAGCAACGTGGCCAGCGCGGCGCGGGTGGACAGCGGCAGCGCATCGCGCGCCGCCCGTGCGGCAACGACCGCGCCGTGCGGATCGTTGCCGGCGAGGGACGATGGCGGGACAGAGAGTCGGGGGGCGGCGGACATCGGCATTACCGTCGGCGAGCATCGGGGGAACGGGATGCTGCGACCATAGCGACGGCTTCGCTGCCGGCGAACCAAGTTGTTTGGCTAAGCTTTTTCCACGTTGCCGCCAGCGGCAAGTTCGCACAGCGCGGCGGCAAATGCCTCCGGCTGGCCGCCGCCGGCGAAGATGCCGGCAATACGGTCGCGGTCGGCGATCAGCACCTGCAGTTCCGCCAGCAGCCCCGGCTGCTCGACCAGCCGCACCAGGTTGTCGACGTACTCGTCCTCGCTCTTCGCCACCAGCCACTCCGGCAGGCCGACGCGGCGGATGAAGTCCTCTTCCTGCGCGCCGTGGATTTCCTGCGCGGCGAGGCAGAGTACCGGCGGGCCGCAGGACAGCGAATCGAACACGCTGTTGGTGCCGCCGAACGGGAAAGTGGCGGCGTGCACGTCGCAACGCGACAGCGCCGCGATGTAATCGACGTAGTTCATGGTCGGGTGCACCACCGCCGA
>JBKHWA010000053.1:0-4326 GCA_046566765.1 Gammaproteobacteria bacterium | reverse complement strand
TCACGTCCATGCCGTCGATGGCCGGCGCGATGCCCTGTTGCGTGCCGGTGGTGTCCTGCACGGTCGCGGCTGCCGGTGCCGGCTGCTCGGCAACAACGGCCGGCTGGTTCACCGTGGCCTGTTCGCGCGCATCTTCCCGGTCCGAAGGCTCCGGCTCCGCGGCGCTGGCCGGCGCGGACGGCGTCTCGCCGGCGGCAGGCGCGCCGGCCACGCTGTGGCTCAACGAGATCTGCAGCGTCTGCACCGGTGTCGAGAACGACGGCATGCGGACTTCCAGCGCCGCGATCACGCCCAGGGCCAGCACATGAGCGACCAGCGACAGCAGTAGCGCGCGGCTCGCCCGCACGTTGCCGTGCAGCGACGCGAAGGGCGGTTCAATGGCGGGGAAAACGGCGGCAGGGTTGTTCACGGCGCCATTATTACCGCGAGTGGTCGTCTGGCGCCGACGGGTTCGGCGTGTCCTGTTGCGCGTTCGTCGGGCGGATCAGGGTTTTGCCGGCGTGCAGCCGCCTGTGAGTCGCGCCAGTATCTCGCCGTACCAGCTGGCGAGATCACGGGCCTCGGGAGTCGCCCCGACCGTGTAGGGCAGTTCTATCGCGCAGGTGTTGCCGTTGCGCGCCAGCCACTGCACGGGACGGGCATCGTCATGGCTGGTGTGGATGATCCCGTGTACCGGCTGCTGCCGTGCCAGTTCGCCGAGCTTCGCCAGATGCCGGCTGGACGGCGGCACGCCGGGGACCGGTTCCAGTGCGCCGGCCTGCTCTGCACCCAGCCAGTCGAACAGGTAGGGCCAGGCGTCGTGTGAGACGAACCAGCGTCGTCCGCGCAGGGCTTCGACCTGTGCCGCCGCCAGTGCCGCCGTCAGTCGTGTGCGGAATGCCTGTGCGCGCTCTGTGTAGGCTCCCGCGTTGGCGCTATCGATGTGGCCGAGGGTACGCGCCAGTGCATCGCCGATATCCAGCATGCGGCGCGGATCCAGATGCACGTGCGGATTGCCCTGCGCGTGGACATCGCCCTTGCTGCGGTCGACCGGCCCGGCGGGCACGTCGAGCAGCGCTACATGATCGGCGGCGTAGAACACGCGATCGCCCTTCAGTGCCGGATTCGCCGCACGCGCGATCAGTACCGGCAGCCAGCCGATTTCCAGGTCGGCACCGGTACAGACAATGAGGTCGGCCTTGCGCACCTGCGCGATCAGGCTCGGTCGCGCGTCAACACGGTGCGGGTCCTGGTGCGGCCCGGTCGCGGTGTAGACAGTGAGGCGGTCGCCGCCGATTTCCGCAGCCAGTGCCGCCCATTCCGGTTCGCAGGCGAAGACGCGCAACTGCGCGTGTGCCGGCGTGGCGAGCAGTGCGAGCAGGAAGAGCGACAGGAGGAATTTCATGGGGTGGGCTCTGGTGGTGTTGTGGGGTTGCGGGGTGCCGGGGTGCCGGGGTGCCGGGGTGCCGGGGTGCCCCTCTCCCCCGGCCCCTCTCCCCGGGGGGGGGAGAGGGGAGATGAGAGGAGTGGAGTGGAGGGGAGGGGAGATGAGAGGAGTGGAGATGAGGAGGCGCTCCCGGGGAGAGGGGGGTGCTTCCCTTCTCCCCTCCGGGGAGAAGGTGGCGCGCAGCGCCGGATGAGGGGCCGCCGCCGGACGAGTGCAATCCTCAAAACACATGCGCGCCGTGCGCGCCCAGCGACAGGTTGAACTGCAGCATCACCTGGGTGAAGTTTTCGCGGGCACCGGATTCATCGGTGATGTCGGCGTCGGCAAGTTGCAGGCGCCAGTACGCGTATTCGCTCGGGCGAAAGGTCAGTGCGGCGGATACCCGCGAGGAATCGCCCAGCGCCGTCGTGCTGCCGCCCTCCGCAATCTCGTTGCTGCCGGTGCCGGCGGCGTCGTAACGCAATCCGGCTTCCCAGCGCGGCGCGAAACCGTAGACGCACTGCACGTAGAACGCATCCTGCGTGCCGGTCAGCGGCTCGCCGATTTCGGCGGCATCGGTGTGGTCGGCGATCACCAGATCCTTGTCGAGCAGCAGGTATTCGGCATTGATCCGCCAGCCACCCTGTCCCTGCCGGCCGGTCGCCGCGCGCTTGTACACCGCTTCCAGTCCCAGCAGCGAGGCTTCGCCCTCAGCCACGAAGATGTCGGTCACCGGCTCGCCTTCGGCGTGTGCTTCCTGTTGCGATTTGTGCAGCGCACAGGAGAGGCCGAGCTGCAGCGCATGGTCGGTGCCGAGATCCGGGCCGACGCGCAGGAAACCGGTGTACAGCTGCGGGCCGCGGCGATCGAGCAACGGCGTCGAAGGCGCGGCCAGCACGAGGCCGGCATCGGCCAGCATGTCCTCGACATCGTGTTCGTCGACGGCGGCGCCGAGTTTTTCCTGCTCGTGCCCCTGCAGCACTTCAATGCCGAACTGCATCCAGGTGTCGGTGGCCGGCGAGAACGTGAGTTGCAGGCCGGTGTCCTTCAGTCCGTGCCCGCCGACCAGCGAACGGTAGGCGAGGTTCTGGTCGACGAAATCCCAGCTGTGCGGGTGCCGGCTGTTGGCATAGCCGAAGCCGGAGAAGAATCGGCCGCCCTTGACCTGCCAGCCGGCGGGCAGGGCGCGCGTGGTGAAAAAGGCTTCCTCGATCTCAACGCCGTCGTCGCTGAAGGCAAGGTTTGCCCTCGCGTCGAACAGTGAATCGACAGTGGCCGACATCACCACCTCGGCACCGCGCAGGTTGAAGCCTTCCTCGATGCCGGCATGCCCGTCCGCGTGGCCGCCGTGGCCGTGCAGGATGCCGGCCGCCTCATCCAGCCATTCGTTGCCGGTTCCCTGCACATCGTCGGCATAGGCAACGCCGTCGAGGATCACGGAGATCTGCGGGTTGCTCAGGACGGGGCCGGCCGGCGCCTGGGCAAGGGCACCGGTGGCCGCCAGGGTGCCGGCGAGGGTACCGGCGGCGAGGATCAGCGGGGCGTGCATGCGCATCGGGAAAGGCTCCGGTCGGTTTTGACGGGGCGCGATGTTATAAAGTAACGATTGGAGGTGCAACCGCGATCGTCGTCGTCACCGGGGGCGGCCGGGAGCGGTGGGTATCCGGAGCCCGGGTTGGTCGACGCGGCCGGCGGGAACGGGAACTGCTTCAGTGGCCGGCCGGTGGCTCGTCGTCCGCCGGCGGCACCGGGTCGTAGCCGCCTTCGCACCAGGGATGGCAGCGGCCGAGGCGGTGGGCGGCCAGCGCCGAGCCCTTGAGCGCACCGTGCTTTTCCAGTGCCTCGATGGCGTATTGCGAGCAGGTTGGCGTGAAGCGGCAGTGCTGGCCGACGAAGGGGCTCAGCGTCAGCCGGTACAACTGCACCAGCCAGATCAGCGGCAGCGCCAGCAGTCGGCCGAGGCGACGGGCAAGCCGGCGCAGTGCAGGGGCATTCATCCCGTGATCGTCCGTGGCGCGCCGTTCAGGCGCGCGACCAGCGGGTGCCGTCGCGCGAGTCTTCCAGCACCACGCCCTGTGCCAGCAGTTCCGCACGGATCGCATCAGAGCGCGCGAAATCGCGTGCCTTTTTGGCCGCTTTGCGTTCGGCGATCAGCGCCTCGATCGCTTCTGCCGACAGCCCGTCGGCCGCGCCCTGCTGGAACCAGGCTTCCGGATCCTGCCAGAGCAGGCCGAGCAGTTGCGCGCCGCCCAGCAGTTGTGCGCGGGCCTCGCGTTTTTCGTCGTCGCTCGCCGCGCGGTCGTTGGCGCGCGAGGCGATGCGGTGCAGCTCGCTGATCGCCTGCGGCGTGTTCAGGTCGTCGAGCAGCGCGTCCAGGAATGCGGTGTGGCGCATCGAGGCGGGTTCGCCGCCGAGCGCCTGCGTGTTGCGCAGTGCACCATAGAGCGTGTCGAGCGCGGCCTTGGCCTGGTTGAGCAGGTCCTCGCTCCAGTTCAGTTGCGAGCGATAGTGTGCGGACAACAGCGCGAAGCGCAGGATCTCGCTGTTGAAGTGGCCGAGCAGGTCGCGCACGGTGCGCACGTTGCCCAGCGACTTCGACATCTTCTCGCCGTCCATGTTGATGAAGCCGTTGTGCATCCAGTAGCGCACGTACTGCTTGCCGTGCGCGCAACTTCCCTGCGCGATTTCGTTCTCGTGGTGCGGGAACACCAGGTCCGAGCCGCCGCCGTGGATGTCGATGGTCTCGCCCAGGTGGTGCGCGATCATCGCCGAGCACTCCAGGTGCCAGCCCGGACGGCCGGCGCCCCAGGGGCTGTCCCAGGCCGGCTCGCCCGCCTTCGACGGCTTCCACAGCACGAAATCGCCGGCGTACTGCTTGTACGGCGCCACCTCGACCCGTGCGCCGGCCAGCATGTCGTCCA
>JBKHWA010000052.1:0-3323 GCA_046566765.1 Gammaproteobacteria bacterium | reverse complement strand
AACGGCGGCCGGCTGTGCGCCAAGGGCACGGCGCTGGGCGAAACGCTGGTGACCGAGGGTCGCTTGCTGCGGCCGAAACTGCGCGACGGCAACGGCGTGCTGCAGGACGCGTTCTGGGGCGAGGCGCTCGATCGCGTGGCGTCGACGCTGGCGCGCATCCGCGCCGAGCACGGACCGGACGCGATCGGTTTTTACGTCTCCGGCCAGTTGCTTACCGAGGACTATTACGTCGCCAACAAGTTCGTGAAGGGGTTCGTCGGCACCGGCAACATCGATACCAACTCGCGGCTGTGCATGGCATCGACGGTGGTGGCGCAGCAGCGCGCATTCGGCGAGGACGCCGTTCCCGGTTGCTACGAGGACCTCGAGCAGGCCGATCTCGTCGTGCTCACCGGATCCAACACCGCCTGGTGCCACCCGGTGCTGTACCAGCGGATCAAGGCGGCGAAGGCCGCGCGCGGCACGAAAGTGGTGGTGATTGATCCGCGTCGCACCGCCACCTGCGAAATCGCCGACCTGCACCTGCCGCTGCGTGCCGGCACCGATGCCGCGATCTTCAACGGGCTGCTGGCATTCCTTGCCGATCGCGGCGCGCTCGATGCCGGTTACATCGCGCTGCACACCGCCGGCTTCGACGCGGCACTGGCCTGGGCGCGCGCCGATGCCGGCACCACCGCCGAACTCGCCGCGCGCTGCGGCGTGCCGGAAGCGGACCTGCTGACGTTCTTCCGCTGGTTTGCCGAAACGCCGCGCACGGTGACGAGCTGGTCGCAGGGCGTGAACCAGTCCAGCGGCGGCACCGACAAGGTCAACGCGATCATCAACTGCCACCTCGCCACCGGCCGCGTCGGCAAGCCGGGCGCGACGCCGCTGTCGCTCACCGGGCAGCCAAACGCGATGGGTGGTCGTGAGGTCGGCGGGCTGGCGACGCAACTCGCGGCGCACCTGTCGTTCGACGATGCCGCATCGCGGGCGCAGCTCGCGCGTTACTGGCAGGCACCGGCGCTGGCGACAGCGCGCGGCCTGAAGGCGGTGGAACTGTTCGATGCGGTGGCAGCGGGCCGGGTGAAATTCCTGTGGGTCATCGGCACCAACCCGGCGGCGAGCATGCCGGATGCCGAAAAGGTGCGGGCGGCGATCGCTGCTTGCGAATTCGTGGTGGTGTCCGACTGCGTCGACGACACCGACACCCTGCGTCATGCGCACGTCGCGTTGCCGGCGCTGGCCTGGGGCGAGAAGGACGGCACCGTCACCAATTCCGAGCGACGCATCTCGCGTCAGCGCGCGCTGTTGGCGCCGGCCGGCGAGGCGAGGCCGGACTGGTGGGCTATCGCGCAGGTCGCGCGCCGGCTCGGTTACCTGAAGGCGTTCGATTACGACGGCCCGGCGGCGATATTCCGCGAGCACGCGGCGCTGTCGGCGCTGGCCAATCCGCCGCACAGCCGCCGCCAGTTCGATATCGGCGCGCTCTCCGCGCTGGATGCCGACGGCTACGAGAACCTGTCGCCGTTCCAGTGGCCCTGGCGCGCCGGCGGCCAGCCGGCAACGCGATTGTTCGGCGATGGCCGCTTTGCGCACCGCGATGGCCGCGCGCGGTTCATCGCCATCGAGCGGCACGCGCCACGCAATGCGGTCGGCACCGCGTTCCCGTTCGTGCTCAACACCGGCCGCGTGCGTGACCAGTGGCACACCATGACCCGCACCGGCGTCGTGCCGCGGCTGAACCGTCACCGCGACGAGCCGTTCGTGGAAATCCACCCGGTGGACGCGGCGCGGCTGGGTATCGGCGACGGCGGGCTGGCGAAAGTGAGTACGGCACAGTCCGCGGCGGTGCTGCGCGTGCAACTGAGTGGCGACCAGCAACCCGGTGCGCTGTTCGTGCCGATGCACTGGACGCGGGCGCTCACCGCCGGCGGCATCGCCACCGCGTTGCCGAATCCTGCGGTCGATCCACATTCAGGCCAGCCGGAGCTCAAGCACACGCCGGCGATGATCGAACCGGTGGCGGTGGCCGCGCAGGCGGTGCTGTTGGCGCGCAGCGCGCTGCCGGTGCCGGCCGGCGCGCTTTACGCGGTGCGCCAGCGCACGCGCGACGGCTGGCGGCTGCGGGTCGCGGCCGGCGAACGGCCAGCGTCGCTGCTGACCTGGTTGCGCGCGCTGCTGCCGGCGTTGCCGCACGGCGAATGGCAGCAACTCGACGGCGCGCAGCGCGCGGTGCTGGTGAACGTACGCGACGGCCAGGTGCAGGCGGTGGCGATCGCCAGCGTCGCCGGTGCGCCGGACGAGTCGGCGGCGCAGCAACTGTGGCAGTCGGCTGGTGAGGATTTCGATGCCGCTCGCGCGGTACTGTTCGGCCGCGCCGCGTTGCCGGGCGATGTGTCGCTGCCGTCACCGCCGAAAGTGGTGTGTGCCTGCTTCGAGGTGAGCGAGGACACGCTGCGCGCGGCGGGGAAAACCTGCTGCAGCGTCGCCGCGCTGGGCGATGCCACCCGTGCCGGTACCCGCTGCGGCACCTGCATCCCGGAACTGGCGGCTTACCTCGACGCCGGCGGCGCCATCCAGGTAACCGGCGCCACCTCGACATTGCCGGCGGCGGTGCTGACGTAGGCGACGCCGTCCTGGATCGTCACCTGCCAGTCCATGCCGCGCTCGGCGAGTTCCGCCAGCGCGGCGGAAGCTTCCGCCGGGATGCGCAGCACGGTGAGGTTGTCGTGGCGGGCGAGGGCAGGTGCGATCTTGTCCCACCAGGGCTCGGAGGCGCGGGCGCCGAAGGTGATCACCACGACGTCGCGCGAACGGTTGCAGGCCTTGCGGATGCGGGTCTCGTCCGGCTGGCCGAGCTCGATCCAGCGCAGGATGTCGCCGGTGAGATCCTTTTCCCAGAGATCGGGTTCGTCGTCGTTGCTGATGCCGCGGCAGAACTCGAGGCGTTCACTCGCGTACAGCGCGAACGCGAGCATGCGCACCATCAACCGCTCCTCGGTTTCCGAGGGATGCAGTGCCAGCGTCAGCGAATGATCGGCGTAGTAACCGCGATCGGTGTCGGCGACGTTGAGGTGTGCCTTGTAGACGGTCGCCTTGAGTGCCAAGGAGGTGGCCTCGATGCTCCCCGGCAACGCCACGCGCTGCCGGGGAAGCTTCGCTGAATCAACCGCGGGCGGCGTCGCCGAGTTCTTCCAGCAGCGGGCCGAGGAATTTCTCGTACACGCGCCAGCGCTCGACCGACGAGGTGTAGACCGGCTGGCGCACCTGGGTGACGCTGGCGGTCTTCACGTTGCGCTCGGTCTTGTCCGGCGTGAGGCAGGCGTCGTTCCACTCGAGGC
>JBKHWA010000051.1:0-3856 GCA_046566765.1 Gammaproteobacteria bacterium | reverse complement strand
ACTACGAGCGCCCGCTGGCGCTGCTGAACTTCGGCATGATCCTGCGCAAGGTGAGCGAGGTGGCGATCAGCGGCGTGCGCAAGGGCGCCTACTCGACCATCGACGGCCTGTTCCCCAAGCTCAGCGAGGAACAGCTGATCAAGGGCGTCGACTACTTCGACTCGATGCTCATCGACGTGCCGCGCGAGCACATCCGCACGCCGATGAAACTCTGAGCGACGGGTTGCGACGAGTTACGACAGGTACTTCACGCCGCTCAGCGTTTCGCTGAGCTCCCACAGCCGGCGGGCGACGTCGGCATCGCGCGCGTAGCGGGTGCAGCCGACCTTGCGCGGTGCGCCGCGCATTTGCTGGAAGCCGGACGGGCCGATGTAATCGCCGTTGTTCACGTCGGCCGCGGTGGCGGCGTACAGCGTCGGCAGCGCGCCCATCGCCGGGCTCTGGCCGACGATTGACGAGCCGATCCGGCTCAGCAACGACAACACCTTCGAATTCTCCACGCCCGGCAGCGCCAGGTTGGTATTCGACACGCCCGGGTGGCAACCAACCGACAGCGTCTTCGCGCCGCGCGCCGCCAGCCGCCGCGACAGTTCCAGCGCGAACAACAGGTTCGCCACCTTGCTCTGCGCGTAGGCCGCGTGCCGGCGATAACGACGATTTGCGTACGCCGGATCGTCGAACTGGATGCGACCGTGCTGGTGCGCCAGGCTGGAGACAGTGACGATGCGCGAGCCGGGCGTCGCCAGCGCGAGATCGAGCAGGTGCCCGGTCAGCGCGAAATGCCCGAGGTGATTGGTGCCGAACTGCATCTCGTGGCCGTCCTTCGTGAGAGTGCGCGGCAGCCACATCACGCCGGCGTTGTTCAGCAGCAGGTCCAGCCGGTCGTGCTTCGTGCGGAACGCATCGGCCGCCGCCCGCACCTGTTCCAGCGACGACAAATCCAGTGCCAGGATCTCCAGCGAAGCCCGGCCGCCGGCCTCGATCGACCGCTGCGCCTCCGCCGCCTTGGCCTGGTTGCGGCAGGCGAGCACCACGTGCGCGCCCTTGCGCGCCAGCTCGCGCGCCGCCTCGAGGCCGATGCCGCTGTTGGCACCAGTGACCAGCACCACGCGGCCGGTCTGGTCGGGAATGTCCTTGCTGCTCCAGTTGCTCATGGCGAACGTCCCTGCGGAATGTCGATGCAAAAAGCGGATGAAAATCAGCGGTCGCTGGTGATGCGGCCGACCGCTACCTGCTTGAGCCGGTCCGGCACCAACCGCGCTGCCAGCGCAGCGGCGAAGCCCATGTTGCCGACGGTGTAGCGCAGCGCCGGCCGCCGGGCAGTGGCGGCGGTGAAAATCGTATCGGCGACTTCGTCCGCGCGCGAGCCGCCGCGCGCATGCGAATCGGAAAGCCGCGCCCGCATCGCCTTGTACAGTCCCGCATACGGCCCGCGTGCGCGGTAACCGGCGCCCTCGCGGCGATTGTTGTCCAGCTGCGTGGCCACTGCCCCCGGCTCGATCAGCGATACCTCGATGCCGAACGGCGCCACCTCGTAGGCCAGCGCCTCGCTGAAACCCTCCAGCGCGTATTTCGATGCGCAGTAGGCGCTGAACATCGGCAGCGCGATGCGCCCGAAACCGGAACTCACCTGCACGATGCGGCCCTTGCCGCGCTCGCGCATCGCCGGCAGCGCCAGTTGCGTAAGCTGGATGGCAGCAAACAGGTTGATGTCGAGCTGCGCACGGAAATCCGCCAGCGACACTTCCTCGGCGGCGCCGATGATCGAGGCGCCGGCGTTGTTCACCAGCACGTCGACACCGCCGATCGTCGCCAGCTCGCCGCCGACCACGCGCTGCACCTGTTCGGCGTCGGTAAGCTCGACTTCCAGCACGGTGATGTCCGGGAATTCCGCCAGCAACGAGGCGGCATCATCGGGCTTGCGCACCGTGGCGATAACGCGCCAGCCGGCACGGCTGAAACGTGCCACGCAGGCGCGGCCGATGCCGGACGAGGTGCCGGTTACCAGGACGGTCTGCATCAGGCGGCCTTCGGCTTCTCGCTGACGTGCAGCGTGATGGTGCCGTCGATAACGGTAACGCCGGCGGTGTCGACCGCCCACACCTTCACGATCACTTCGCCCGGCTTCCACGCTTCCGGTGCCACCGCGGCGTAACCGGTGATATCGGAATTCGCCTTGGCGGTGTAGCGCACGGTCATGCCCTTGGGCAGCCAGCGCAGGTGCTTCGGGATCGACGCCTCGGCGCAGACGCCCATGGTGATTTCCAGCAGGTTGCACAGCGCGATCGCGTGCACGGTGCCGATATGGTTCTGCACCGAGCGCGTCTTGCGGATCGTCACTTTCGCGTGGCCTTCGCGCAGCTCCTCGATCTTCGGCGAGATGGTGCGGAAGTACGGCGCCTTGTTGGCGACGAAGGTCGAGAACAGCCATTTGCCGCCCGGGTATCCGGACAGGCGATTCCATTGGGCAAGCACGTAGTTGTCGGCGGCCATGCGGGGTTCCTCGGGGGGCTGCGGGAGCGGCACGGATTGTCGGGGTCGCGGGGCATTTGATCCAGCGCAACCGATGACCGCGAGGTCGGTATTAAGGCACGGTCGTTCTGCGTTAATGTGTGCGGCGACAAGGAGATTGCCCATGACCCGTCGCATCCTGCTCGCCCTGGCTCCCGCTATTGCCCTGGCGCTGCCGCCGGCCGCCGCACAGGCCGCCGAAACCGTCGCAGCCACGACCACTGCCGCCCCGGTAACCGCCGCGCCGGCGATCGACGCCAGCCGCCCGCTCGACATCGCCCGCTACACCGGCCGCTGGTTCGAGATCGCGCGGCTGCCGCACTTCTTCCAGCGCAACTGTGCACGCAACGTCACCGCCGCCTACGCAAAGGAAGAAGGCTTCGTGCGCGTGATCAACCGTTGCGAAAAAGAAGACGGCGAAGCGATGAAGGTGGAAGGCAAGGCCTTCGTCACCGATGCGCCGACCAACCGCAAACTGGAAGTCGGCTTCTTCGAAATTTTCGGCTGGATGCCGTTCACCGGCGATTACTGGGTGCTGGATTTTGACCCGGAATACCGCTGGTCCATCGTCGGCGGCGAGGACAAGGATCTCGGCTGGATCCTCGCGCGCAAGCCGGTGCTCGATGCCGCCACCCGCGCCGACATCGACGCCCGCCTGCGCGCGCTCGGTTACGACCCGGCGAAGTTCATCAACACCGAGCACAAGGGCGCCAACTGAGCGCGCCGGCTTGCCCCGCTCACAGCGGGGTGAGCACGCGGATCATCCAGTCGGTCATGCGGTGACGCAGCGGCATCTCCGAGTTGTCGCAACGCGCATCGGCGTTCTGCAGTGATTTCACCGCGAAGCGCGAGATCGGCAGCTTCTCGCAGCCGTGGTCCTGCTCGCAGATCATGTCCCACTCCGGTTTTGCCTGCACATGGCAGGCAAAGCAGTTGCCGCCGAAGCGGTTCTTCACGTCGGCAAAGCCGCGCTTGCGGATCGTGGTGCCTTTCTTGCTCACGTCGAGCTCGAAGAATTCCCAGTCCTTCGTCACCGGGTTGAAGCCGGTCTCGCGTTTCACCATCACCTCGTTCGGGAACAACTGCACCACCGAGCCCGGCGGGTAGACGCCGCCGGTGGGCGAGTTGGCGACTTTCAGCGTGCCTTCCAGGTTGCCGGCGATGTTGTCGACGAAGAACCCGCGCACCGGCGTCATCTCGCGAATGCACTTGAACGACTTCTCGGTGATCTCGATCGGCGTGGACGCCGGGGCGGGCGCCGGCGTGGCGGCCGCCGCTGGCTCGGTCGTGGCGGCTTCGGGGGCGGCGGATGCCGGCGCCGCCGCCTCCCCGGCGGCCAGCGCGA
>JBKHWA010000050.1:0-2210 GCA_046566765.1 Gammaproteobacteria bacterium | reverse complement strand
CCGGGCCGGCGATGCAGGTCGCGCGCAGCGCCTCGACCAGGTGTTTTATCGCTTCCTTGCGGGTGGCGCCGTGGCAGATCAGCTTGGCGATCATCGGGTCGTAGTAGGGCGTGATGCGGTCGCCCTGTACCACGCCGGTGTCGAGCCGGGTATGGGTGGCGGTGAGCGGTGGCACGAACAGTGACAGCACGCCGGTCGACGGCAGGAAACCGGCATCGGTGTCCTCGGCGCAGATGCGCACCTCGATGGCGTGGCCGTTGATCTTCAGTTCGTCCTGCGCCAGCGGCAGTTTTTCGCCGGCGGCGACCCGCAGTTGCCACTCGACCAGGTCCTGGCCGGTGATGAACTCGGTGACCGGGTGCTCGACCTGCAGGCGGGTGTTCATTTCCATGAAGTAGAAATCGCCGGTGACATCGAGCAGGAACTCGACGGTGCCAGCGCCTTCGTAGCTGATGGCCTTCGCCGCCTTGACCGCGGCGTCGCCCATCTTCTTACGCAAGTCGGCGCTCATGCCGGGGGCGGGCGCCTCCTCGACGATCTTCTGGTGGCGGCGCTGGATCGAGCAGTCGCGCTCGAACAGGTAGACGCCGTTGCCGTGGCGGTCGCAGAAAACCTGGATTTCCACGTGTCGCGGCTGCAGCAGGTATTTCTCGACCAGCATGTGGTCGTCGCTGAACGAGTGCATCGCCTCGCGGCGGGCGGAGGCCAGCGCCTCGGCGAATTCCCTTTCGTGCATTACCGCGCGCATTCCCTTGCCGCCACCGCCGGCCGCGGCCTTGAGCAGCACCGGGAAGCCGATGCGCTGCGCTTCCTTCAGCAGCAGCGCGTCGTCCTGCGCGTCGCCGTGGTAACCGGGCACCAGCGGCACGCCGGCTGCTTCCATCAATTGCTTGGCTGCGGACTTGGAGCCCATCGCCGCGATCGCCGACGGCGGCGGGCCGATGAACACCAGCCCGGCATCGCGGCAGGCCTGGGCAAATGCCGCGTTCTCCGACAGGAAGCCGTAGCCGGGATGGATGGCGTCGGCGCCGGTGGCTTTCGCGGCGGCGATGATCCTGTCGACGACGAGATAGGTTTCGCGCGGGAGGTTGCCGGGGAGGTGCACGGCTTCGTCGGCCTGCAGCCGGTGCTGGGCGTTGGCGTCGGCATCCGAATACACGGCGACGGTCTTGATGCCGAGGCGACGCGCAGTGCGCATGACGCGGACGGCAATCTCGCCACGGTTGGCGACCAGGATTTTCTTCAGCATGGGGATCAGTCCTTCTGGCGCCAGGCGGGTTCGCGTTTCTGCAGGAAGGCGCGCAGGCCCTCCTGTCCCTCGGCGCCGACGCGGATATGGGCGATGCGGTTGGCGGTGAGCGCGACCAGTTCGTTGTCGATCGCGCGGCCGCTGACGTCACGGATCAGGCGCTTGCACTCGCCGAGCGCCTGCGGGCCGTTCTGGTTCAGCGCGATGGCGATGGCCTGCACGCGGGCATGCAGCTCGTCTGCCGGTACCACCTCGTGCACGACGTCGATGTCGCGGGCAGTTACCGCGTTGAACGGCGCCGCGGTCAGCATCCAGCGCGAGGCCTGGCGGCGGCCCATGGCGGCGATCACGTACGGCGAGATCACCGCCGGGATCAGCCCGAGCTTCACTTCCGAAAGACAAAACGTGGCGTTGTCGGCGGCAACGGCAATGTCGCAGGCGCAGATCAGGCCCAGCGCGCCGCCGAACGCCGCGCCGTTCACCGCGGCGATGGTCGGCTTGGGGCACTCGTGGATGGCGCGCATCAGGCTGGCCAGTTGCATGGCGTCGGCGGTGTTTTCCGCCAGCGGCAGTTCGACCATGCGTTGCATCCAGTTGAAATCGGCACCGGCGGAAAAATGCTTGCCACGGCCGGCCAGCACGACGCAGCGCACGGTGCTGTCTTCCGCTGCGGTGGCCAGCGCCCGGGTCAGTTCCTGGATGACGTGGTCGTCGAACGCGTTGCCCAGCTGCGGCCGGTTGAGCCACAGCCAGCGCACGCCGTCCTGGTTGGTGGTTTCGATCACAAGGCCGTTGGTGGTCATGGTGACCTCACATGCGGAACACGCCGAAGCGCGTTTCCGGGATCGGGGCGTTGAGCGACGCGGAAATCGCCAGGGCCAGCACGCGGCGGGTATCGACCGGGTCGATCACGCCGTCGTCCCACAGCCGGGCGCTGGAGTAGTAGGGGTGGCCCATGCGG
>JBKHWA010000049.1:0-6179 GCA_046566765.1 Gammaproteobacteria bacterium | reverse complement strand
TGTTCCTCGTCATCCTCGGCCCGGCGATGATCCGCATCTACACCGGCCTGTTCGGGGTCTTCGACTAGTGAAGATCCGCATCGTGGCAGCCGTACTTGCCGGCTGCCTGCTCGCCGGCTGTGCCGGGCGCAAGGAAATCGTCGAGGACGATCCGGACGAGTTGCGCGCCAGCGCCGAACTCGCGGTACAACAAGGCAAGTGCAGCGCCGCCCTCGACGACTACCGCAAACTGCTGCGGCTGGTCCCCGGCGACACCGTGGCGTTGCTCGCCGTCGGCGAGTGCCGGCTGGCCCTGGGCGATGCGTCGCGCGCGCTGGTGGCGTTCGAGGAAGTGCTGCGGCGTGAGCCGGAATCCATCGACGCACAGGAAGGCCGCGCCCTGGCGCGCCTGGGCCTTGGCCGCAACGCCGAGGCCGCCGCCGGATTCAACGGCGTGCTGACCCGCGAGCCGGCACGCTGGCGCTCGTTGAACGGGCTCGGCTTGCTGGCCGATCTCGCCGGCGACCGCGAAGCGGCGAAGAAATGGTACGAGAAGGCCATCGACCTCAACCCGGACGAAGCCACGCTGTGGAACAATTACGGCTGGTCGCGGGTGATGGCGCAGGATTATGCCGAGGCCGAGCGCCTGCTCGACGAAGCCTACGCGCGCAAACCGACTTCGGCCCGCATCGTCGGCAACCTGTCGGTAGCAATCGCCTGGCGCGGCGATTACGAGCGCGCGCTGCGCATCGCGATGCGCCTGGCGGAAGAGCATGTCGCCTACAACGACATCGGCTACATCGCCATGCTGCGCGGTGACAACGAAACCGCGATGAGCTTCTTCCAGAAGGCGATCGACAAGTCGCCGGCCTGGTTCGAGCGCGCGGCGGTCAACCTCGAGCGCGCACGCAAGGCAGCGAAGGAAGCGGCAGCGACGCCCTGAGCGGCGATCTACCGCGCAGCGGTTTTCGCCGCGGCCGGTTGCCGCCAGGCCCGCAGCTCGGCCCCGAGCCACTCGCCGCTGGCGATTTCCGGCTTGCCCGGGCAGCGCACCCGGTACTCGTTGCCCGAGAGGTAACTGCGCGACGCCACCTTGTCGATGAATTGCTCGGCCGTCGACAGCCGGCTCTTCGCCTTGCCGTATTTCATCAGCAGGTGTTCGGCCGCCGCCTTCGAATCATGGGCATCGCCGTTGCGGATGAACTGGCAGCCGCTGGCGGCAATGAAATCGACCAGGTGGTGGATCTCGGCGTCGGCGCGGGCATCCGGCGCGGCGGCGGCAAACGGTGCGGCCAGCGCCAGCGCGATGCCGGCAACCAGCGATCGGTTCGAATGCTTCATGGCGAAATCCCCGTGGTATCTGCCGACAGTTGCGCCAGCGTCGTTGCCGCCGGGTGGCGGAACGTCACCAGCAACGGATTGTGGTCCGACGAACCCACCGCCGGCACCTCGGAGGACAGCAACTCCAGTCCGCGGTAATAAACGTGATCGAGCGGGAACCGGCCGAACTGCTTGCGTGGCCCGTCGAAGGCGACCTCCTGCAACTGCAGTTGCGCGACGAATTCCTGCACGATCTGCCGGCGCGCATCGCGCCAGGTATTGAGGTCGCCGGAAAGGATCGCCGGGCCGTTGTGCGCGGCGATCAGTTCCGCGACGGCAGCCAGTTGCGCGCGGAACGCGCGGGTGTCGACGGTGAAGTTGATCGCGTGCACGTTGGCGACCAGCAGCGATTGTTCGCTGCCAGCCAGCCGGTACTCGGTAACCAGCGCGCTCTTGTCGGTACGCAGCAGCGGCTCGCGCGCTTCCAGCGCCCGCACGCTCAGTGGCGCCGCATCGGAGGCAGTCAGCACGCCGGTCGGTGCGCGCCTCCAGCGCCAGGCCTGCACCAGGTCCCAGCGCGGCAGGCCGACCAGCCCGGAGGTGAATTCCTCGTGCAGGTGCGCTTCCTGCAGCAACACCAGGTCGCTGTCGGCCGCCATGGTGCGGAAATCGCCGATCCACTCGTCGTCGCTGCCCTTGTGCACGTTCCACACCAGCAGGCGGATGTGGTCGCCGGCGAGCGTGTCGCGTTCGCCGCGGTCGCGGGTGATGACTGGCGGCGCGAGCGCCGCGGTGGCAGCAAGAGTCGCCGGCGTATCGGTCACTGGCGCCCGCGCGCTGCAGGCCGCAAGCAACGCCGCCGCGCCGGCAACGGCCAGCGCGGTGGTGCGAGGGAACTGGCGGTACCGGCGGCAATACGACTTCATGGCGTGGATTCTATGCGCCCGCATGAATCCCGTATGTGGCGACCCGGTTACCGGTATTCAAGAGCCGATGACGCGGGTAGGTGATAACCGCAATCAGTTACCGAAGCGCTCCAGCACCCAAGGCACGACCTGCGCCATCAACCTGTCGACATCCGGCGCGGTCGGCGACCCGAACGGAGGCTCGAAGTAGTGCTCGCCGTCGAACTGCCAGAAGGTCTTGTCCTTCGCGGCGACGGCGTTCCACATCGCTTCGGCATCGACCTTGGGATAGATCTCGCGGTCGCGGCTGGCGTTGACCATCAGTACCGGGATGTCGGTCAGCGCCGGCAGGTTCTTCAGCATGCTGGCGTTGGACGACAGCCCGCTCCAGGTCGATAGCCAGGCTTCCGGGGTCAGCACGCGCGCAAAACCCATGAACTGCATGTTCATCAGGTCCGGGCGATCCGACAGCAACGAGCCCTGGCTGCGGCCGGACGGGTCGAGCGACGGATCCATGTAGTTCAGGTTGGCCATGGTGCGGTAGATCACCATCACCCGCTGCAGCGCGGCGCGGCGACCGACGCGGTGACGCGCCATGAAATCGTCGCTGCCCTTCATCGCCTCGTATTGCTTCTCGTGCTGGCGCGCATCGGCGATGTAACCGCGGGCGATGTCATCCAACCGCTTAACGCGAGAGAGCTGCGCGGCGCGGTAGCGGGCGACGAATTCCGGCGAGTACTGCGCCGGTTGCGGCGGCGCGCGGAAACCGTTGGCGGTGTCGTACATGTCCAGCGAAGCGTCGACCGCCAGCGGATCGGCCTCGTCGATCACCGACGGATCGATGCACTCGGTGAGGATCAGGCCCTGGCCCTTGTGCGCGCTCACCGCGATGAAGGCGTCGGCGGGGTACATCTCGACGTCGTTGAGCTTGGTTGGCGCGCCGCAGGGCGATTGCGCGAGGCGCTGGCCCTTCGGCAGTTGCGCCTGCGCCTGGAACAGCGCCGACAGCGAGCCGCCGCCGGAATTGCCGAACAGCACGACCTTCTCGCAGCCCTGGTCGCGCAGGAACTTCACCCCGGCGTTCACGTCGAGGATCAGCTGCTCGTGGATCGCGATGGCGTCGTTGTTGAAGCAGCGACCGTTCAGGCCGAGCACCGCGCAGCCGGCGGCGAGGAACGGCGGCACGCAGTAGTGGCGCTGGAAGTCGACGCGCGGATGCGTGACCAGCACACCGATCTTTGCTGTTGACTGGGGGGGCTTGTGCGCCGCCGGCGTGTAATAGAGGCCGTTCGAGTCGCGCAGATCGGCAGCTTTCAGCTGCACCGGCCGTACGCTGGCGCCGGCGGGCAGTTCGCCGCGGTAGGTCCACGGCATGCCCAGCCAGTAGGTTTTCGAGATCAGCAGCATGGATCAGACCTGCGTGCTGATCTTCGTCTTGCGGGTGTCCTCGCCGATTTCCGACGGGTCCTGCATCAACAGGCGATAGGCCTCGGCCGGGTCCTGCTTGAAGCCGGCCGGGTTGTAGTTGTGGGTGAATTCCAGCATCAACCCGTTCGGATCGATGAAGTAAACGCTCTTGCACCAGTCGTGGTCGACCTCGGCCAGCAGCGCCACCGCGTTCTGCTTGCAGCGTGCCTTGATCTCCTCGAAGCGCTGCTCGGTGTCCACCTTGAACGCGACGTGGTTGATCCACATCGGCGTGCCGACCGCGAGGTTGATGTCGGTGCGGAAATCCGGCTTCTCGCCGACATCCTTCATCTCGAAGAAGGCGATGTACTGGTCGCCGCCCATGTCGAAGAAGAAGTGCTTGAACCAGCCCTTGCCCTTGCGGTGGTTCTCCACGCGCGCCAGCGTCATGCCGAGGCGCTGGTGATAGAACTCGTAGGTAGCCTGGGTGCACTTGGTGCCGAAGGCGAGATGGTGGATGCCGTTCGATTGCGGGGTCAGGGCGGACATGGGGTTCCCTCCGGAGGGCAGGTACAAGTGCTCGACGATGCCCCGGGCCGGGGACCATGCACAAGGCTGGCGGTTTTATAAGGCCGGGCGGGGAGGGCGGCAAGAACCCGCGAGTTCTCGCTGGCGGGCATTTTGGTCAACCACCCCGGCCAAGCCCCTCCATGGAGTGCCGTCCCGTACCATCGGCGGCCTGTACCCGGAGCCCGCCCTTGTCCCTGCCTGCCACCGCCCTCAGCGCCGCCCCCGCCGACATCCTCCGCGACGTCTTCGGCTACACCGCCTTCCGCGGCCACCAGGCGGCGATCGTCGACCAGCTCATTGCCGGCCACGACGCGCTGGTGCTGATGCCCACCGGTGGCGGCAAGAGCCTGTGCTACCAGGTGCCGGCGATTGCCCGCCACCGCGCCGGCAAGGGCGTGACGCTGGTAGTCAGCCCGCTGATCGCGCTGATGCAGGACCAGGTCGGCGCGCTGGAAGAGGCGGGCGTGCACGCCGCGTTCCTGAATTCCACGCTGGATCTCGCCGGCGTGCAGCGCATCGAGCAGGAAATGCTCAGCGGCCGACTGGTGATGCTGTACGCGGCGCCGGAAAAGATCGCCACGCCGCGTTTCCTCGCCCAGCTCGACTCGCTGCACCAGCGCGGCCTGCTGTCGTTGTTTGCCATCGACGAGGCGCACTGCGTCAGCCAGTGGGGCCACGATTTCCGCGAGGACTACCTCGCGCTGAACGTATTGCACGAGCGCTACCCCGACGTGCCGCGCATCGCCCTCACCGCCACTGCCGACGACCTCACCCGCGCCGACATCATCGCCCGCCTGCAATTGCAGGACGCGAAGTTGTTCATCAGCAGTTTTGACCGGCCGAACATCCGCTACACCGTCGTCGAGAAAGACAACGCCCGCGCGCAACTGCTGCAGTTCTTGCGCGAGGAACACGAGGGCGACGCCGGCATCGTCTACTGCCAGTCGCGCAAGAAAGTGGAAGAGACCGCGCAGTGGCTGGAAAGCAGCGGCATCGCCGCGCTGCCGTACCACGCCGGGCTCGACAGCGGTGTTCGCCAGCGCAACCAGGATCGTTTCCTGCGCGAGGACGGGCTGGTGATGGTGGCGACGGTTGCCTTCGGCATGGGCATCGACAAGCCCGACGTGCGTTTCGTTGCTCACCTGGACCTGCCGAAGAACATCGAGGGCTACTACCAGGAAACCGGTCGCGCCGGCCGCGATGGCCTGCCGGCCGATGCGTGGATGGCCTACGGCCTCGCCGACGTGGTGAACCAGCGGCGGATGATCGACGAGAGCCCGGCGCACGAGGATTTCAAGCGCGCACAGCGCGGCAAGCTCGATGCGCTGCTGGCGCTGGCGGAAGCGCACGATTGCCGTCGCGTGCGGTTGCTGCGCTATTTCGGCGAGGAAAGTACGCCCTGCGGCAACTGCGACAACTGCATCAATCCGCCGATCACCTGGGACGCCACCGATGCCGCGCGCAAGGCGCTCAGCGGCATCTACCGCTTCTACCAGCACGGCGGCCCGCGCTTCGGCGCCGGCCAGCTGATCGATGTGCTGCGCGGCAAGCTCACCGACAAGGTGAAGCAATACGGCCACGACCGGCTCACCACCTTCAACATCGGCGCCGACATCAGCGAGGCGCAGTGGCGCGGCGTGTTGCGGCAGCTGATCGCGCTGGGTTGCGTGCGTGCCGACGGCGAGTACGGCACGCTCGAGCTTACCGACGCCGCCCGCGCGGTACTGCGCGGCGAGGTGCACGTGCTGCTGCGGCAGCCGGCGGTGAAAACCCGGGGCAAGGAAAAAACACGGCGGTCCGCCGCCGCCAAAGGTGCGCCGATCCCGCTCGACGCCCACGCCGAGGCACGCTTCGCTGCGCTCAAGGCCTGGCGCGCGGAGATCGCCCGCGAGCACAACGTTCCGGCCTACGTGGTGTTCCAGAACGCGACGCTGGCGGAGATGGCGCAGATCGCGCCAACCACGCTCGGCGAACTGGCGCAGGTGAGCGGCGTCGGTG
>JBKHWA010000048.1:0-6014 GCA_046566765.1 Gammaproteobacteria bacterium | reverse complement strand
GACACGTTGCCCATCTTGCGTTTCAGCCGCAGCACCTGCAGCGGGTTCTTGCTGCCGTCGGGGCGCCAGCGCGGCAACAGGAAGCACGACAGCCCGCCCGGCGCCTGCGCCAGCACCAGGAACGCGTCGCACATCGGTGCCGACACGAAGAACTTGTGGCCGACCAGTTCATAGGCCTCGCCCGGCCCGCCGCTGCCGACCGGGTAGGCGCGCGTGCTGTTGGCGCGCACGTCGGAGCCGCCCTGCTTCTCGGTCATCGCCATGCCGATGGTCAGGCCCTGCTTCTGCGCGTCGGGCACGTTGCGCGGATCGTAGATGCGGGCGGTGATCTTCGGTTCCCACTGCGCGGCGAGTGTCGGCGTGGTGCGCAGCGACGGGATCGCCGCCGAAGTCATGGTGATCGGGCAACCGTGGCCGGCCTCGACCTGCGACTGCAAATAGGAATGCGCGGCGCGCGCGACGTGGGCGCCGGGGCCGGGGTTGCTCCAGTGCGAGGAATGGATGCCGTGCTCGATCGCCGTGCGCATCAGCGCGTGGTACGCGGGGTGGAATTTCACCAGGTCGACGCGGTTGCCGAAGCGGTCGTGGGTATCGAGCTCCGGCGGGTTGCGGTTGGCGAGCGCGCCCAGTTCGAGGTAATCGGCCGAGCCGGTGAGCGCGCCGAACTTCTCCAGCGCCGCGTCGGCGTGGCCGCCGCCCTCGCGCTTCACCGCTTCCTGCAGCGCGGCGTCCTGGCGGTACATGTTGTAGTCGACCAGTTCGCGCGAGACGTTGACCACCTCGTGCGTGCTGGCGAGGAAGGCGCGGCCGGGATTTCCGTGCGGGATCATGGCGGGTTCCTGTTCAGTTCGTGGTGATGAGGCCGTCGCACCAGGCATCGGCGCTTTGCGCGGGCGTGGCTGCCAGCGGGTGGCCGCCGGCATCGATCAACAGCGACCGGCCCTGGCCGTAGATCGCCGGCGTGCCGAGCCCCCAGTTGGCGTTGGCGATCGCCGTGCGGTGTTCGCGCGCCAGCGCGGCGAGCATCTGCGGCCGCGAATCGGGATGCTCGACCCAGGCCGAAGGGAACAGCAGCAGGTCGGTGTCGGCCAGCGCGGCGGCCGCGTCGCTGGCGAGGAAGTGGATGTCGAAACAGATCGCGGCGCACAGCCGCACGCCGTGGAGGGTGACCACGGTGTTGTCCAGATTGCCGGCGCTGGCCCAGCGTTCCGGATACCAGGGATGCCGCTTGCGCCAGTGGCCGATGCGTTCACCGGCGGCGTTGAACAGCAGCAGGCTGTTGTAGTGCTGCTGCCCGTCGCGTTCCACCAGCGGCGCCGCCAGCGCGACGCGGTGCCGGCGGGCGAGCCCGGCGCAGGCGGTGGCCGTCGGCCCGGACAGCGTTTCGCCGTGCGCGGTGCGGTCGAAATCCATCGTCTCCGAGACATAGCCGGTGAGCGCCAGTTCCGGCAGCAGCACGAGGTCGACACGATGTGCCCACAGCATCGATTCCAGCCGCGCCAGCTGGCCGCGCGGATCGCCGGATCGCGCCGCCAGCTGGGCGATGCCGACGCGAAGTTGTCGCGGCTTGTTCACGCGGCGTCCCGGTTGTCGCGATCCGCGTCGCCGGCGGACACCATGCGCAGCACGTCGAGGTAGCCCGGCGGCGCCGCCACCGCGCCGCGCTCGCGCAGCATCCGGTGCATCAGCGGCAGCTTCCAGTACGGCACCGAGGCCATCACGTGGTGCTCGATGTGGAAGTTCACCCGGTGTGGCGCCATCGTCATCCGCGCCAGCAGGCCGGCGCGGGTGGTGCGCGTGTTGCGGAACATGTCGGCCGAGCTCTCGGTGCAGGCGTGCTCGGCCATCGAGCGGATGCGGAGGATCAGCGGGAACGGCGTGATGTAGCTCAGCACGAACATGCCGTAAAGCCAGGCATGGCCGCTGGCCCAGGCGAGCGCGAACAGCATGCCGTTGGTGATGAACATGCCGTAACTGTTGCGCAGGAAATCGCGCAGGTAGTCGTGCCAGCGGCGGCCGTGCTGCGGCAGCTTCGTTTGCGCGCTGGCCACCGTCCATTTCAGCACGCCGGCATCCATCAGCACGCGGCCGAGCAGGAATTTCAGGCCGGTGAGGCCGAACAGGTCGCGCGCGAACTTGCGCCACAGCGACGCGCGGGAGCAGGGCAGGCCTTCCACCAGCGACAGGTCGGTATCGCCGGCCTGCGCGGTGTGCGCGTGGTGTGCGAAGTGGTGCACCTTGTACTTCTGCACGTCGTTCCAGATCGGCTTCGCGCACACCCAGTCGGTGAAAACGTCGTTCAGCCATTTGGTCCTGAACAGCGTCCCGTGCGCCGCCTCGTGCATCAGGATCGCCAGCGCGAGGTGGCGACCGCCGAGCACGACGAAGCCGGCGATGAACGCCGGGATCGCGATCGCCAGCGACTGCTGCGCCGCCCACGCCAGCATGGCCAGCGTGGCGACGATCACGCTCCAGGTGAAAGCGATTGCCCCGAAGCCGCGCGCGTCCGAGCGCTCCGTCAGCATGCGGATCTCGTCGCGGCTGAACAGGTCGGTGATCCTGCGGCGGGTTTCCGCCGGCATCTCCGTGGGCGTGGCGGAATCGGGAACGGTCGTGGTGGTCATGGCGGCGATGCTCAGTGGGCGGGCGCGGGCGAGGGCGTGATGCGCGGCGTGGCGGGCGGCGCGAGGTGCAGGTTCTGCCAGATCGCGTGGCCGGCGCGGTCGTAGCGCTGCACTGCGTCGACAAACGCGCGGCGCTCGTCCACATCCACCAGCGGCGCCGGCAGCAGCGGGTCGAACACCAGCTGGCGGATCGCGGCGTTGCCGAGCAGGAACGATTCGCGCGCCGCGGTTTCCGGCGGCAGCGTGTCGGCACGCGCCAGCCAGTACTCGAGTTTCTTGCGCGTGGTGCGATAGGACGCGGTCAGCGCCTTGCCGTCCCACAGCGCGCGGGCGCGCGCTTCGCGCTCTTCATCGAAGCCGGCGGCGACGAACACCGCGGCACCGGCATCGAGCCCGAGTTTCAGCAGGCGCGCACGCACTGTCGCGACACCGCCCACCAGGTTGTCCGGGCGCACGTACAGTCCGCGGTCGAGTTCGCGCAGGCCGAGCAGCGCCAGCGCACGGTCGCGGGCGCGCAGGGCGACGCGGTCGCTGCGGCCGAGGCCGCCGGTGTGCACCGCGATCCAGTCGCCGTTCCAGTCGCGCACCCGTTGCTCGGCGCTGCGCCAGGTGGCGACGTCGCCGGCCAGTTGCGCCGCGTTCGGGCCCAGCCGGTAGGCGCCGCGGCCGGCGGCTTCGATCAGCCCGGCGGCCGCCAGCCGGACCAGCGTGACCCGGGCGCTGTTCTCGCGGATGCCGAACAGGCGGCAGGCCGCCACCGCCTCGCGGGCGGACAGCGGCTGGCCATCGGCGGCCAGCAGCAGGTTGAGGACCAGGTTGCGCGGGTTGGGGGTCATGGCGGGCTCGGGGTTACCGGCGTTGTCATCTATGCGCTGTCGAGCGTAATGTTACGCCACAGAACATATCAAGCCAAAAGGCGTAATCCCGATGACCGACCTCGTCCGCCTCGACCGCCGGCCGCCGCTGCTGGTGGTGACCATCAACCGCCCGGAGGCCCGCAACGCGGTCGATGGCCGGACCGCCGCCGCCCTGGCCGAGGCCTTCCGCGGCTTCGATGCCGACCCCGAGCTGGCGGTGGCCATCCTCACCGGGGCCGGCGACCACTTCTGTGCCGGTGCCGACCTGAAGGCGGTGGCCTCCGGCGACCCGGCCCGCGCCAACCGCATCGCCACCGACGGCGACGGCCCGATGGGCCCGTCGCGCATGCAGCTCTCGAAGCCGGTGATCGCCGCGGTGTCCGGCTACTGCGTGGCCGGCGGGCTCGAACTCGCGCTGTGGTGCGACCTGCGCGTGGCCGATGACAGCGCGGTGTTCGGCGTGTTCTGCCGGCGCTTCGGCGTGCCGCTGATCGATGGCGGCACCGTGCGGCTGCCGCGCGCGATCGGCATGAGTCGCGCGCTCGACCTCATCCTCACCGGCCGTCCGGTCGACGCGCAGGAAGCGCTGGCGATCGGGCTCGCCAACCGGGTGGTGAAGAAGGGCGAGGCGCTCGCCGCCGCGGAAAAACTCGCGCGCGAGATCGCCGCGTTCCCGCAGGCCTGCATGCGCGGCGATCGCCTCAGCGCGTACCAGCAGTGGGGCATGGCGGAAGACGCGGCGATCGGCAACGAATTCGCGCACGGCCTGCGCACGTTGCAGAGTGGCGAGACGGTGTCCGGTGCCACGCGGTTCACGCAGGGCACCGGGCGGGGCGGGAAATTCGGCGACTAGCGGCGGGATGTTCGCGGCACCACATTGGCGTGGTGCCGATTCCGTTGCCGGTCCTCAGGTCGGCCCGGTTGCCGCCACCACGCCGGCCGCCCGCGCATCCGTGATGTACCCGTGCTGCACGAACCACGCCAGCGCATCGCGCAGCGTGTCGTCCAGCGGGCGGGTGGTGAGGCCGAGTTCGCGCCGAGCCTTGGCGGCGTCGCACACCAGCCCGTTGCGCGCCTGCTGTAGGTCGGACGGCGTGACGAACGGCGGCTTGCGGGTGAAACGGGCGGCAAAGGTCAGCGCCGCCGCCACCGGCATGAACGCTGCCGGCGGCACTTCCAGCACGCGGCGATGATCGCCGCACAGCGCCAGCACGCGCGATACCACCTCGGCATGCGTGTAGTTCTCGCCGCCGAGCAGGTAACTCTCGCCGCTGCGGCCACGCTCCAGCGCGAGCACGTGGCCCATCGCGCAGTCGCGCACGTCGATCAGGTTCATCCGCGAGCGCAGCGCCACCGGCCACGGCATGCCGAAGATCTCGAGGATGATGCGGCCGGTGGGCGTCGGCGCGACGTCACCGGGACCGAACGGGCCGACCGGGCAGACGATCACCACGTCCAGCCCGCGCTTCGCAAACGTCTCCGCAACGCGGTGCGAGGCGTGCTTGCTCTCGGCATAGGCCTGGCCGCGCATCGAGAACGGCGATTCCTCGGTGCTCACCACGTCCAGCCCCTGGCCGCAGAAGCAGACCGCCGAACTGGTGTAGACCACGCGTCGCACGCCGTGCCGCTCGCAGGCGCTGAGCACGTTGCGGGTGCCATCGACGTTGACGCGCCGCATCAGCGACATGTCCGGCAGCCACACCGCGTAGATCGCCGCCAGGTGGAACACCACGTCGCAGCCGACCACCGCGGCATCGACCTGCGCCGGCTCGGTGACGTCGCCGCTCACCAGCTCGATGCCGGTCATGCCGGCGAGGTTCTGCAGGTTTTCCTGCGGCAGGTGCATCACCCGGATGCGTGCCTGCGGGTAGCGTTCGCGCAGCTTGCGTACGACGCTGGCGCCGATGAATCCGGCGCCGCCGGTGACGAGGATCTGTTGCGGTTGCAGTGCGGTCACAGCCTGATCTCCCCGGCGGCTATGCGCCGATAGCCTTCCTCGTCCAGCGGCAGGTAGTTGCCGCTGGCCAGGTCGAGGTAAAACAACGGGTCACTCACCTGCGCCGGGTCGAAACCTTCCTTCTGCAGGTGCGTCTTCACGTGCTTGAAACTGGCGGTGGTTTTCATCACCGGCTGCAGGCGCACGAATGCCGGCCGCAGCGGCGTCGGCACCCGCGATTTCATCTCGGCGGAAAAATCCTCGATGCGGAAGCCGCTGTCGGGCACCAGCGCGACCATGCCGGCACGGCCCTCTGCATTCGGTACCTCGACGCCGTAGACGTTTGCCTCGCTCACGCCCGGAAAGCGGCTGAGCAGGTCGGCAACCTCGTTGGTGGAAATGTTCTCGCCCTTCCAGCGGTAGGTGTCGCCGAGGCGATCGGCGAACGACACCCAGCGGCGCGGATGCACCTGCACCAGGTCGCCGGTGTTGAACCAGTCGCTGCCGTCGCCGAAGGCGTCGCGCAGGATCTTGTCGTCGTTGCGTTTGCTCTCGAGGTAGCCGTCGAAGCGCGCATGCTCGGCGATCTTGCCGATC
>JBKHWA010000047.1:0-6658 GCA_046566765.1 Gammaproteobacteria bacterium | reverse complement strand
TATGCAAGCCCCCGAGTTGCTGTCGCCTGCCGGCAGCCGCAAGCACATGCGCTACGCCTTCGCCTACGGGGCGGACGCGGTCTATGCCGGCCAGCCCCGCTACTCGCTGCGGGTGCGCAACAACGAGTTCAACCGCGAGGAGCACCTCGCCGAGGCGATCAGCGAGGCGCACCGGCTGGGCAAGCAGTTCTACCTGGCGGTGAACCTGTCGCCGCACAACGACAAGCTGCGCTCGTTCGAGCGCGACATGGCGCCGGTGGTGGAGATGAAGCCGGACGCGCTGATCATGGCCGACCCCGGGCTGATCATGATGGTCCGCGACCGCTGGCCGGACCTGCCGGTCCACCTCTCGGTGCAGGCCAACGCGGTGAACTGGGCGACGGTGAAGTTCTGGCACCGCATGGGCCTGACCCGGGTGATCCTGTCGCGCGAACTCGGCCTCGAGGAGATCGCCGACATCCGCGAGAAGGTCCCGGAGATGGAACTGGAGACCTTCGTCCACGGCGCGCTGTGCATCGCCTACTCCGGCCGCTGCCTGCTGTCGGGCTACATGAACCACCGCGATTCCAACCAGGGCGCCTGCACCAATTCCTGCCGCTGGCCGTACCAGGTGCACGACGCCGCGGAAACGGAAACCGGCGACATCGTCGCCGTGCGCCCGCAGGTGCAGCAGGCGGCGATGGCCGCCAACGGCACCGGCCTCGGCCGCTGGACGCCGGCCGACGCCACGCCGGCGGAAGTCGGCGAAACGCCGTGGGACGTGCAGCAGCGCGCGCAACAGGTATTCCTGCTGCAGCAGGACGAGCGCCCCGGCGAGTACATGCCGGCGTACGAGGACGAGCACGGCACCTACATCATGAACTCGCGCGACCTGCGCGCCGTGCAGCACGTGAATGAATTGACGCGGATGGGCGTGCACTCGCTGAAGATCGAGGGCCGCACCAAGTCGCACTACTACGTGGCGCGCACCGCGCAGGTGTACCGCCGCGCGATCGACGACGCGGTCGCCGGCCGCGCCTTCGACCTGAACCTGATGGAAGACCTCGAGAAGATGGCCAGCCGCGGCTTCACCGAGGGTTTCTATCGCCGCCACCTGCCGCAGGACATGCAGCACTACGAGGGCGGCACTTCTTCGTCCGGCACCCAGCAGTTCGTCGGCGACATCGTCGATGCCGACACCCGGCGCGGGATGCTGACGATCCAGGTGAAGAACCGTTTCGCCCGCGGCGACGTGGTGGAAATCATGACGCCGGGCGGCAACCACCGGGTGACGCTCGATGCACTGGAAAACGCGAAGGACGGCGCGCGCGTCGAGGTGGCGCCCGGCGACGGCTGGATCGTGCGCATCCCGATGCCGGACCCGAAAGCCGATTACACGATGGGGCTGGTGATGCGCGAGGTTGCGGCGCGTGAATTGCCGAAGGTGGCGGGTGGGTGTTCGTGATGCGCGAGCATTCCAGCGGGACGCTTTCGCCAACCCCGCACTGCTACTGCCGGCTGGCTCGGGAGGGGTGTTTCCGGGCTCCGCTTTCGCTGCGCCCGGATAACACCCCCTCCCGGCCGCGCCGGTGAGAGGTCGTAGAGTTCGCTCCCTGAAAGCACACACTTTTTTCACTTCCCTGAGTACGGAATTCCCATGCCTCTCTCGCCTGAACCGCTGTTCACCCCGTTCGTTTCGCCGAAGCTGCAACTGAAAAACCGCATCGTGATGGCGCCGATGACGCGGCTGCGGTCGCCGGATGGCGTGCCGGGGCAGGACGTGGCCGATTACTACCGCCGGCGCTCGGAAAACGACGTGGGGCTGGTCATCACCGAGGGCACGGTGGTGAACCACCCGGCCGCCAACGGTTACCCGGGCGTGCCGTATTTCCACGGCGAGAAATCGCTGGCCGGCTGGCAGAACGTGGTGAAGGCGGTGCACGGGGCCGGCGGCAAGATCATGCCGCAGCTGTGGCACGTGGGTTCGGTGCGCCGGCCCGGCATCCCGCCGGACCCGTCGGTGCCGGGTTACTCGCCGAGCGGCCTGGCCAAGCCCGGCGGCAAGGTGGTCTGCCATGAAATGACGAAGGACGACATCCGCGCGACGGTGCAGGCTTTCGCCGACGCCGCGCGCGCGGCGAAGGACATCGGCATGGACGGCATCGAGCTGCACGGTGCGCACGGCTACCTGATCGACCAGTTCTTCTGGGAGGCCACCAACCAGCGCAGCGACGAGTACGGCGGTTCGCTGGTAAACCGTACGCGCTTCGCGGTGGAAGTGATCGAGGCGGTGCGCAAGGCGGTGGGCGACGATTTCCCGCTGGTGCTGCGCTGGTCGCAGTGGAAGCAACAGGATTACACCGCGAAGCTGGCGGCGACGCCGGAAGAACTCGCGCAATTCCTGAAGCCGCTGAACGACGCCGGCGTCGACATCTTCCACTGCAGCATGCGTCGCTATTACAAGCCGGAATTCGACGGCTCCTCGCTCAACTCTTCACTCAACCTGGCCGGCTGGACAAAGCAGATCACCGGCAAGCCGACGATCGCCGTCGGCTCGGTCGGCCTCGACACCGATTACCTGCTGACAGTGATGCCCGGCTCGGCGGCGCCGCACGCGTCCGGCATCGACCCGTTGCTGGAGCGCTTCAACGCCGGCGAGTTCGACCTGGTGGCCGTCGGCCGCGCGCTGCTGGCCGACCCGGCCTGGGCGCGCAAGATCCGCGAGGGCCGCGGCAACGAGGTGCAGGTCTACACCAAGGAATCGGAAGCGCACTACTTCTGATGAACTACCGGCACGGCTTCCACGCGGGCAACTTCGCCGACGTGCTCAAGCACGTCGTCAGCACCGCCATCGTCGATTACCTCGCGAAGAAAGAGGCACCGTTCTGCGTGCTGGACACGCACGCGGCGCGCGGCAGTTACGACCTGGTCGCCGGCCAGGCCGATCGCACCCGCGAATACGAGGGCGGCGTCGGCCGGCTGTGGCAGGACGCGCTGGCAGCGCCGGCAACCGTGCCGCCGCTCACCGCGCGCTATCTCGAACTGGTGCGCACCTTCAACCGCGAGCGCACTGGCAGCGATGCACTCGCCGCCTATCCCGGCTCGCCGCGGCTGGCGCGCATGCAGTTGCGGTCGCAGGACCGGCTGGTGGCCTGCGAACTGCACCCGGAGGAAAACGCGCTGCTGCGCGCCGAGTTCCGCGGCGACGGCCAGGTGCAGGTGCACGAGCGCGACGGCTGGGAAGCGCTGGGCGCACTGCTGCCGCCGAAGGAAAAGCGCGGGCTGGTGCTGATCGACCCGCCGTACGAACAACAGGAAGCCGAGTTGCAGCAGGCCGCCGACGCGCTGGTGGCCGCCCACCGCCGCTTCCCCACCGGCGTGCTGGCGTTGTGGTACCCGATCAAGGAGCGCACCACCATCGAGCGTTTCCATCGCCGGCTACATGCCGCGGGCGTGCCGCGGGTGCTGGTCGCCGAACTGTGCGTGTGGCCGGACGATGCCCGCCTGCACCTCAATGGCTCGGGCATGGTGATCGTCAACCCGCCCTGGCAACTGGATGAAAAACTGGCGGCGGAACTGCCGTGGTTGTGGCGCCGGCTGAGCGCCGAAGGCGGCGGCCGGCACGGCCTGCATTGGCTGTCGCCACCGGCCTGACCCCGCGGCATAATCGGCGCGCCGTCCGGCCTCCGCACTTCCCTCAGGGATCGATTCCATGAAGCACGCCGCCGTCCTCACGCTTGCCGCCGTCCTCGCCCTCGCCGCCTGCGGCAAGGCGCCCGAACAACCGGCCGCGGCCGGCAACGTCGTGAAGATCGGCCAGGCCTCGCCGCTCACCGGCCAGCAGGCACTGATCGGCAAGGACAACGAGAACGGCGTGCGGATGGCGATCGACGAGCTCAACGCCGCCAACTTCACCGTCGGCGGCCAGGTGGTGAAATTCGAACTCGATTCGCAGGACGACCAGGCCGACCCGCGCATGGCCACCACCGTCGCCCAGCGCTTCGTCGACGGCAAGGTGAACGCGGTGATCGGCCACCTGAACTCCGGCGCCTCGATTCCCGCCGCCAAGATCTACGCCGATGCCGGCATCGCCCAGGTATCGCCGTCGGCCACCGCCATCAAGTACACCGCGCAGGGCTACAGGACCGCGTTCCGGGTGATGGCCAACGACGCGCAGCAGGGCAAGGCGCTCGGCGACTACGCCGTGCATGACCTCGGCGCGAAAAAAATCGCGATCGTCGACGACCGCACCGCCTACGGCCAGGGCCTTGCCGACGAGTTCGAGAAATACGTGACCGCCAACGGCGCCACGATCGTCGCCCGCGAATACACCACCGACAAGGCAACCGAGTTCTCCGCCATCCTCACCCGCATCAAGGGCAAGCAGCCGGAACTGGTGTTCTTCGGCGGCATGGCGCCGCAGGCCGGCCCGATGGTCAAGCAGATGCGCGCGCTGGGCCTGAAGGTGCAATTCCTCGGCGGCGACGGCACCCGTGCCGACGAGTTCCGCGCACTGGCCGGCGCCGACGCCGAGGGCACCATCGCCTCGCTGCCGGGCGTACCGTTCGAGCAGATGCCGGGCGGCCCGGCGTTCATGCAGAAATTCAACGCGCTGTACGGCCAGGTGCAGATGTACGCGCCCTACGCCTACGACGCGATGAACGTGGTGGCGATGGCGATGCAGAAAGCCGGCTCCACCGACCCGGCGAAGTACCTGCCGGCGCTCGCCGGCATCGAGTACCCGGGCGTCACCGGCACCATCCGCTTCGACGACAAGGGCGACATCGTCAGCGGCGCGGTCACGCTGTACCGCGTTGAAAACGGGCAGTGGGTCACGCTGAAAACCATCGGCGGCGAAGCCGCCGCGAGCCAGGCAGCAGCACCCGCCGCGCAATAAGCTCCACCGCGTCCCCGCCCCATCATGGACATCCTTGCCCAGCAGCTCGCCAACGGCCTGGTGCTCGGCAGCATCTACGCGCTGATCGCCCTCGGCTACACGATGGTGTACGGCATCCTCGGGCTGATCAATTTCGCGCACGGTGAAGTGGTGATGGTCGGCGCCATGGTCGCCATCACCGTGATCGGCATGCTGGCCGGCGCCGGTGTCGACCTGCCGGGCGCGGTGCTGGTGCTCGGCGGCATGCTGGTGGCGGTGCCGGTGTGCGCCGCGCTCGGCTGGAGCATCGAGCGCGTCGCCTATCGCCGGCTGCGCAACGCACCGCGGCTGGCGCCGCTGATCACCGCCATCGGCGTCTCGATCGTGTTGCAGAACGTGGCGATGATCGTCTGGGGCCGCGGCTACCAGCCGTTCCCGGCGGTGTTGCCGCAGGAAAGTTTCGTCGTGCTCGGCGCCCATCTCACGGCGGCGAAAGTCGCGGTGGTGGTGGTGTCGGTGCTGCTGATGATCGGCCTGTGGCTGCTGGTCGAGCGCACCCGGCTCGGCCGGGCGATGCGCGCCACCGCGCAGAACCCGCAGGCGGCGCGGCTGATGGGCGTCGATACCGACCGCATCATTTCTTCCACCTTCGTGATCGGCTCGGTGCTGGGCGCGGTTGCCGGCGTGATGGTCAGCGCGAATTACGGCCAGGCCGACCCGTACATGGGTTTCATGCTCGGGCTCAAGGCGTTCACCGCGGCCGTGCTCGGCGGCATCGGCAACCTCGCCGGCGCCGTGGTCGGCGGCCTGCTGCTGGGCGTGATCGAGAGCCTCGGCGCCGGCTACATCGGCGACCTCACCGGCGGCGTGCTCGGCAGCAACTACCAGGACATCTTCGCCTTCCTGGTGCTGATCGGCGTGCTGGTGTTCCGGCCGTCCGGCCTGCTCGGCGAACGCGTCGCGGAGCGGGCATGAAAGCCCGCGACGCAGCGCTGTGCGCGCATGAAAAGAGCGGAGCGGGCATGAAATCCCGCGACGCAGCGCCGTGCGCGCATAAAGGAGCGGAGCGCGCATGAGCAGCACGCCGATTCCCGCGAAGGCGAAGGCCGGCTACGCGCTGGTGGTCCTCGCGCTGCTGCTGTTGCCGGTCGTCACCGGCCTCGCGCTCGGCAACGCCTGGGTACGCACGCTCGATTTCGCGCTGCTGTACATCATGCTGGCGCTCGGCCTGAACATCGTCGTCGGTTACGCCGGCCTGCTGGACCTCGGCTACATCGCGTTCTACGCCGTCGGCGCCTACACCTGGGCGCTGCTGGCCTCGCCGCAATTCGGCCTGCACCTGCCGTTCTGGGCGATCCTGCCGATCGGCGCCGGGCTCGCCTGCCTGTTCGGCGTGTTGCTCGGCGCACCGACGCTGCGGCTGCGCGGCGATTACCTCGCCATCGTCACGCTCGGCTTCGGCGAGATCGTGCGACTGTTCCTCAACAACCTCGACCGGCCGGTGAACATCACCAACGGCCCGCAGGGGCTCGACCGCATCGACCCGGTATCGGTCGGCCTGTTATCGCTCGACCAGCCGCTGCAGCTTTCGCTCGGCGCGCTCGGCCAGTTCACCCTCAGTTCCGCCCACCTGCACTACTACCTGTTCCTCGCGCTCGCCGCGCTGGTGATGCTGGTCTGCCTGCGGCTGGAAAACTCGCGCATCGGCCGCGCCTGGATGGCGGTGCGCGAGGACGAGACCGCTGCCCGCGCCACCGGCATCAACACCCGCAACATCAAGCTGCTGGCATTCGCGATGGGCGC
>JBKHWA010000046.1:0-47977 GCA_046566765.1 Gammaproteobacteria bacterium | reverse complement strand
CCAGGCCATCCTTCATGCCGAAGTCGCGTTTGAGCAGGGCATCGACGCTGCGCACGATGTAGCCCACCACCGGCTCCGGCGTGTAGTACACGCCGCGCGCCTCGCGCATGCGGGCGTCATACGCAGCGAGGAACGTTTCGTAGAAGTGCACCACCGGGTCTTCCTGACGGGTGCGTTTGCCGAAGTCGGCCAGGATGGCCGACATGTCGGAGCGCGCCAGCAGTTCGGCCAACTGGTCCACCGCCCAGGCGATGCGCTCGTCGAGGTCGGCACCGCCGATGGTGTTGAACAACTTGCGCAGGAAGGGATTGGTTTTGGGCAGCAGACTGGCAGCCTGCTGGCGTGTGAAATGCTTCCCGGTCGGCGAGTTGCAGCGTGCGGCAAACAGGCCGTAGCAGAGCGTCTGCGCGTACATGTCCGCGAACTGGTCGGTGGTCAGCGAGTCGATCAGTACCCTGCGGAAGGCGTCGAGTTGTCCATGGAGTTCGCCGTGCTCGCCCTCGGCCTTGAACGTCTGCTCGATCAGGCCGCGGATCAGGCGGGCAAGGCCTGCCATGCGGGTGGCAAGGTCCTGCGGCGTGGACTTGAGCGGAATGTCGGACTGGATGAACTGGCCAAGCAGTTGGCTGACTTCCGATGCCGCGTCGGCATTCCAGCGGATGCGGCCGTCCTTGCCAGGGCGGGGCAGGCTTGCTTTCAGGCGCAGCTCGCCGCTGATATACCAGCGGAATTCGAGATAGTCGGTCAGTACGAGGTTGGGCAGCGATTCGCGGTAGCGGCCGAGCTGCTCGCTGCGCTCGATCTTGTCCAGATCAACGCCAATGTCCTTCGCTTCGACATGGCCGAGGGGAATCAGGCCTCGCGTCAGGATGTAATCGGGGGCGCCGCAGTCAATCTGTTTGGGCTCGTTGGTCGCAAGAATGCCATTGCCGCCAATGGCCTCAAGCAAGGTCTTCAGTGCCGGCCGATGGGTGTGCTCGGTGGCCTTGCCCGCCTTGAGTTCCTGTTCGATGGCATGCAGGTAATGCTTGAAGGCTTCGGCAGTCATCTTCTTGTTGTCTCCTTTGGCTGCCCTCAGGGGGTACGTCGGAATCCTTGACGCCCTGCAGATTACCCCTCACCCCGACCCTCTCCCCGCGCGCGGGGAGAGGGTGGCGCGCAGCGCCGGGAAAGGGGGCTGTTGTCAGTGACGGAAATGCCGCATGCCGGTGAACACCATCGCCATGCCGGCCTCGTCGGCGGCGGCGATCACCTCGGCGTCGCGCATCGAACCGCCCGGCTGGATCACGCAGGAGATGCCGACCTTCGCCGCGTTGTCGATGCCGTCACGGAACGGGAAGAACGCGTCCGATGCCATGACCGCGCCCTTCACCTCGAGCCCGGCGTGCTCGGCCTTGATCGCGGCGATGCGCGCGCTGTTGACGCGGCTCATCTGGCCGGCGCCAACGCCGATGGTCTGGCGGTTCTTCGCATAGACGATGGCGTTGGACTTCACGAACTTGGCGACTTTCCAGGCGAAGATGAGGTCGTGCATCTCGGCCTCGGTCGGCGCCCGCTTCGTGACGACCTTGAGGTCGGCCTCGCGGATCATGCCGATGTCCAGGTCCTGCACCAGCAGGCCACCGTTGACCCGCTTGAAATCGAACTGCGGCAGCCGGTCTGCCGACCACTCGCCGCATTCCAGCACGCGGATGTTCTGCTTGGCCTTGGTGATCTCGAGCGCTTCCTTCGAGACTTTCGGCGCGATGATCACTTCGACGAACTGGCGGTCGATGATGGCCTTCGCGGTGGCGGCGTCGAGTTCGCGGTTGAAGGCGATGATGCCGCCGAACGCGGACTCGGAGTCCGTCGCGTAGGCGAGGTCATAGGCCTTGCCGATGCCGCCTTCGTTCTCCGGTACCACGGAAACGCCGCAGGGGTTGGCATGCTTGACGATCACGCAGGCCGGCTTGACGAACGATTTCACGCATTCCAGCGCGGCATCGGTGTCGGCGATGTTGTTGTAGCTGAGCTCCTTGCCCTGCAGCTGGCGGGCGGTCGACACGCAGGCTTCCTTCGGTGCGGCCTCGGTGTAGAACGCGCTGCGCTGGTGCGGGTTCTCGCCGTAGCGCATGTCCTGCGCCTTCTGGTATTGCAGGTTGAACGTGCGCGGGAATACTTCGCGCTGCAGCTCGCCGTGGTAGGCCTTGTGCGGGTCGATGGTGCCCAGCCAGTTGGCGATCATGCCGTCGTAGGCGGCGGTGTGCTCGAAGGCTTTCACTGCCAGGTCGAAGCGCAGCGCCGTCGACAGCGCGCCGTCGTACATGTCCATGTCGGTCAGCACGCGGTGGTAGTCGCCATTGCTCACCACGATGCCGACGTGCGCGTGGTTCTTGGCGGCGGAGCGCACCATGGTCGGGCCGCCGATGTCGATGTTCTCGATCGCGTCCTCCAGCGTGCAGCCCGGCTTCGCCACGGTGGCCGCGAACGGATACAGGTTCACCACCACGAGATCGATGCCGCGGATGCCGTGTTGCTGCATCACCGCGTCGTCCTGGCCGCGACGGCCGAGGATGCCGCCGTGCACCTTCGGGTGCAGCGTTTTCACGCGGCCGTCCATCATCTCCGGGAAGCCGGTGTACTCGCTGACCTCGGTGACGGCGATGCCGTTGTCCTTCACCAGCTTGTAGGTGCCGCCGGTGGACAGCAGGGTGACGCCGCGCTTCACCAGCTCGCGGGCGAAGTCGACGATGCCGTTCTTGTCGGAAACGGAGAGCAGCGCGGTTTTGACAGGGCGGGCGTGGTGTACGGCGGAAGCGTGTTCTGCAGACATGGTGATGGCGACTCGCTCAGATCAGCTTGTATTGCTTGAGTTTCTTGCGCAGCGTGCCGCGGTTGAGGCCGAGCACGATGGCGGCCTGGGTCTGGTTGCCGCGGGTGTATTCCAGGACGCGCGCCAGCAGCGGCGCTTCCAGCTCAGCCAGTACCAGGTCGTAGACGCCGGTGACTTCTTCATCGCCCAGTTGGCGGAAGTAGTTGGCCACTGCCTGGTCGACGGCGTCGCGCAGCGTCTGGGTGCCGGCGGTGACGGCAAGCTGGGCGGCCGGCGCGGTGGTGTGCAGGGGCTTGGGGGCAGTGCTCATGCGGCAAGGTTCTCCGGTGAAAGGCGCGCGCCGGCGACATGACTGCCGGCTGCACGCAAAAAGAAATCGTCGACGAGGTCGTGTTGCTGCGCCGCGCAGGCGGCGTTGTTGAAGGCGTTGCGGTCCCAGCCGGCGCGGGCGTCGAGGTACCAGCCGACGTGCTTGCGGGCGATGCGCACGCCCATGTGCTCGCCGTAGTGCGCGTGCAGCGCGTCGAGGTGCCCGTGCACGGTGGTGCGCAGCTCGGCGGCATCCGGCGGCGGCAGCTCGTGGCCGGTGGCCAGGAAGTGGCTGATCTCGCGGAAGATCCACGGGTTGCCTTGCGCGGCCCGGCCGATCATCACCGCGTCGGCGCCGGTGTGGGCCAGCACCGCGCGCGCCTGTTGCGGCGTGCTGATGTCGCCGTTGGCGATCACCGGGATGCGCACCGCCTGCTTGATGGCGGCGATGGTGTCGTACTCGGCATGGCCGTTGAAGCGGTCGGCGCGGGTGCGGCCGTGCACTGCCAGCGCGGCGATGCCGCTGTCCTCGGCGAGGCGGGCGATGCGCACGCCGTTGCGTTCGTCCGGCGCCCAGCCGGTGCGGATTTTCAGGGTGACCGGCACGTCCACCGAGCACACCACGGCGGCGAGGATTTCGCGCACCAGCGACTCGTCGCGCAGCAGCGCCGAGCCGGCGGCGCGGCTGCAGACCTTCTTGGCCGGGCAGCCCATGTTGATATCGACGATCTGGGCGCCGCCCTCGACGCACAGGCGGGCGGCGTCGGCCAGCATGGCCGGCTCGGCCCCGGCGATCTGCACGCTGCGCGGAGCCGGCTCGTCCTCGTGCACCCGGCGCAGCCGGGACTTCGGCGTGTGCCACAGCGCGTGGTTGGCGGTGAGCATCTCGGCGACCACCAGCCCGGCGCCCAGCCGGCGGCACAGCGCGCGGAACGGCAGGTCGGTCACGCCCGCCATGGGCGCGAGGACGACGGGCTGTTCGATGCGATACGGGCCAATCTGCATGCGTATTCCGGTGCGGCCGACGCGCGGCGAAAAGCATCCCGACGGCGTGCGTTTCCGCAGGCGCCGGACAGGAGGAATGGTTTGTGGACTGCTCGATACCCGAGCGCCCGGACGGTCACCCGGGGCTGCTCAAAAGGTGAGCAATCATAGCGACGGGGTAACGCCCGTTGAAGCGTCCGGGCGGGCAAAAACCGCAGAAAAAATACTTGACTGCCGATGGCGGCCGCAGTGGAAAAGGTGGTGCGGGGGCCGCTTGCCGGCCGCGCTTCAGGACGGGCCGGGCGTTGCCGCCTCCGGTGCCAGGAATCGCAGTTCGTAGTTCACTGCGCCCGGACCCGGGTCGACGATTTCGAGCGACAGGTGGATTGGCGTGTCGGGCGGCATGACCTTGCTCTCGGCCAGCTCGCCTTTCAGGTATTCCGCCGGGGCGAATACGCGGCCGGCGACGGGATTGCCCTGGGTGTCGCTGAAACCCAGTTCCAGCCGCGGGAACGGCTGGGCGAACGGGGCGCGGTTGTAGATGACGGCATCGACGACCAGTGCATTGCCGGCGGCCGGATGACTGCGCACGACGAGATTCGCGCCCTGGATCCTTCGCAGGTCGCTGTCGCCCGGCAGTACGCAACCGACGGCGCCGCAGGCCACCTCGTAGAAGCCGCGCCATGCCGGGTCGCGCGCGAGGGTGTCGCGGTTGGCTACCATGTACTGGCCCAGCAGCACCAGCAGCATCACCACGCTGAGCGTTCCCCAGAACACGTCGTTGTGCCACCGGACCTGGTGAGCCTGCGCTGCCGCAACGAGGTGATCGCCGCTGTCTTCCTCGTCGATACCGGGCAACTCGACGTCCTGCATCGTGAGGCCGGGGTCGACCAGGAAATCGAACTCGTCATCGACCTGCGAGCCGCCGGCCGGCGCGGTGCGGCGGATCGGCGACGGCATCTCGGCCGCCGGCGCATCGCCGGCCAGTTGCTGGATCCGTGCGGCCAGGCCCGACGTGTGCTGCACGCCGGTGTCCGCCATCTTCAGGTCGTTGGCGGAGATCTGGAACTTGCGCACGCGCTCTTCACGCTCGTCGAGCGGCCGCTCGCCGATCAGGTCCTTCGCCCAGGACTCGTCGGCCTCGGGCTGGAAGTCCTTGTCGTCGAGCGAGGTTGCCTGCACGCCGAACGGATCGTCGGTGTTCAGTTTGCCGTCCAGTTGCTCGCCGACGGTGATCTTGAGGTTGGTCCGGTTCTCCTCCATGCCGTGGCGGGCAGCGCCGGAGGGTGCTGCCGGTTGCGGCTTCGGTGGCGCCTTGGCCGGTGGCGGCGCGCCCCAGCCGGCCGGCCTGGCGGTTGGCGTGGTGGCCGGTTGGCTGGGCGGGGTCCAGTCGGGGGTGGGCGTGCCGGGTCTGGCCGCCGGGGCCGGCGTGCCGGGTGCAGCCTTGGCTGCGCCCGGCTTCGTCGCCGGTGCACTGTCCAGTTCGCGCAGGATCTGGTCGACCAGGTCGTCGTCGTCCGCTGGCGCCGGAGCCTTGGGCGGCGGCGGGGCCGCCGGCCGGGGCGGAGTGGCCGGCTTCGGTGGCGGTGGCGGGACGGCGATTGCCGGGCGCTGTACGGTGGCCTGCGCATCGGCAGGGGGCTGCATGGCCGAGGGTCGCGCCGACGGACGTGCCGAGGGGCGAGGTGCAGCCGGCGCCGCAGCGGGCGCGCCATCCGGCAGCGGCACCATGTGGCTGGTGGCCTGGAAGACCTGCAGGCACGAGCCGCAACGGACGGTGCCGTTGGCCGCCTGCAACTGCTGCGCTGTGATCTGGAACTTCACGCCGCAGTGCGGGCACTGCGTCTGGTAGCGATCGGCCATGGACGTTCCCTGCGGGAGGACGGGCGATTATGCGCACGCCGCCGGGGCGCCGTCACGAGGACGGCGTCGCATCCGGTGAATCCGGCGGGGAACGTTACGCGTTGCGGCGCGTGCCGGCGAGGCGTACCCAGTCGCCGTCGATGGTGACCGGCGCCCAGTCGATCCAGTCGCGGTAGGCCGCCGCGACCTCGTCGGCCTGTTCGCGCAGGATGCCGGACAGCGCGATGGCGCCGCCCGGTGCGAGGCGGGCGGCGATCTGCGGCGCCAGTTGCACCAGCGGGCCGGCGAGGATGTTGGCGACGACGACGTCGAAGGTGCCGGCGCGGGCGGCGAATTCCCTTGGCAGCAGCGCTTCGACGGCCACGCCGTTGCGCTGCGCGTTCTCGCGGGTGGCGATGATCGCCTGCGGGTCGTTGTCCACGCCGGTCACCGCGCGTGCGCCGAGCAGCGCGGCGGCGATGCCGAGGATGCCGCTGCCGCAACCGAAGTCGAGCACGGTGCGGTCACGCAGTTGCAGCGAGTCCAGCCAGCGCAGGCACAGCGCGGTGGTCTGGTGGGTGCCGGTGCCGAACGCGAGGCCGGGATCGAGCCGCAGGTTCACCGCGTCGGCGACCGGCGGCGCGGTCCAGCTCGGCACCACCCACAGCCGCTCGCCGAAGCGCATCGGCTTGAAGTGTTCCAGCCAGACCCGCTCCCATTCCTGGTCGGCGAGGTGCTCGACGCGGAACCCGGGCGGGCTGGCCTCGTAGCCGGCCGCCCAGGCGTTGGCGAACGCGGCGCGCAATTCGTCGGCATCGATTTCCTCGCCGGCGAACAGCCCGACCACCACCACCGCGTCCCACAGCGGCGTTTCGCCGGGGCCGGGCTCGAGGATGGGCTGGTCCTGTGCGTCGAGGTTGGTGATCGACAGCGCGCCGAGGCCGAGCAACAGCTCCTCGGCGGCGTCGACCTGCTCGCGCGGCAACTCGATTTTCAACTCGAGCCAGAGGTTCACGGGCGCGAGCCCTGCAGCGGTTGCGGCGACATTACTTCTTGGCGATCCCGAGTTTCTTCTCGAGGTAGTGGATGTCCACGCCGCCGGTCTCGAAGTGGGTGTCGCGGAAGATCTGTTCCTTGTGCAGCGGCACGTTGGTGCGGATGCCGTCGACCACGATCTCGTCCAGCGCGTTCTTCATGCGGCGGAACGCGGTGGCGCGATCGTCGCCGTAGGCGATGACCTTGCCGATCAGCGAATCGTAGTTCGGCGGCACGGAGTAGCCGCTGTACACGTGCGAATCGACACGGATGCCGTTGCCGCCGGGCGCGTGGAAGTAGGTGATCTTGCCGGGGCAGGGCATGAAGGTGACCGGGTCCTCGGCGTTGATCCGCGCCTCGAAGGCGTGGCCCTTGATCTTCACATCCTTCTGGCTGAACGACAGGCCCTGGCCGGAGGCGACACGGATCTGTTCCTTGACGATGTCGATGCCGGTGACCATTTCCGTGACCGGGTGCTCGACCTGCACGCGGGTGTTCATCTCGATGAAGTAGAAGCGTTCCTTCTCGTACAGGAACTCGAAGGTGCCGGCGCCGCGGTAACCGATGTCCTGGCAGGCCTTGACGCAGGCAGCGTACACCTCGTCGCGCAGTTTCTGCGGGATGTGCGGGGCCGGCGCCTCCTCGACCACCTTCTGGTGGCGGCGCTGCAGCGAGCAGTCGCGGTCGCCGAGGTGCACGGCATGGCCTTCGCCGTCGGCGAGCACCTGGATCTCGACGTGGCGCGGATGCTCGAGGAATTTCTCCATGTACACGGTGTCGTCGCCGAACGCGGCCTTCGCTTCCGAGCGGGTGACGAACAGCGAGTTCAGCAGCGCGGCTTCCGAGTGCACCACGCGCATGCCGCGGCCACCGCCGCCGGCGGCGGCCTTGATGATGATCGGGTAGCCGATCTTCTTGGCGACCTCGACCGCGTTCTCTTCCGTCACCGGGCCGCCGGAACCGGGCACCGTCGGTACGCCGGCCTTTTTCATTGCCTCGATGGCCGACACCTTGTTGCCCATCAGGCGGATGGTTTCCGCGCGCGGACCGATGAAGGTGAAGCCCGAGCGCTCGACCGCCTCGGCGAAATCGGCGTTCTCGGCGAGGAAGCCGTAGCCCGGGTGGATGGCCTGGGCGTCGGTCACTTCCGCGGCGCTGATCAGGGCCGGGATGTTCAGGTAACTGTCCTTGGACGCCGCCGGGCCGATGCAGATCGCCTCGTCGGCGAGCCGCACGTGCATCAGGTCACGGTCGGCCTTCGAGTAGACGGCGACGGTGCGGATGCCCATTTCCTTGCACGCGCGCAGGATGCGCAGCGCGATTTCGCCACGGTTGGCGATCACGATCTTGTCGAGCATGATTTTTCCGTGTCGTCAGACGATGGTGAACAGCGGCTGGTCGAACTCGACCGGCTGGCCGTTCTCGACGAGGATGGCCTCGATCACGCCGCTCTTGTCGGCGGTGATCTGGTTCATCATTTTCATGGCCTCGACGATGCAGACGACATCGCCGACTTTTACCGACGAGCCGACCTCGACGAACATCGGCGAACCCGGCGACGGCGAGCGGTAGAAGGTGCCGACCATCGGCGAGCGCATCACGTGGCCGCTGCGCTTGGCGTCTTCCTTCTTGCCGTTGTCGGCGGCGGCAACCGGTGCCGGGGCGGCAGCAGCCGGGGCGGCGGCGGGAGCAGGAGCGGCCATGGCGTAGGTGACCGGGCCGCTGTGCGGGCGGTTGCGTGCAATGCGTACGGTTTCCTCGCCTTCCTTGATCTCCAGCTCGTCGATGCCGGATTCCTCGAGGAGTTCGATCAGTTTCTTGATCTTGCGAATGTCCATGCGTGGGATTGCCCTGTTTGACGGAAATTGAACGATCGGGGGCGGCCCGGCGTCAGCCGGGCTGCGACAGTTTCTTCATCGCCGCGGCCAGCGCCAGGTCGTAGCCCTGCGCGCCGAGGCCGGAGATGACCCCGGCAGCGATGTCGGAAAAATAGGAGTGCTGGCGGAACGGCTCGCGCGCGTGCACGTTCGACAGGTGCACCTCGATGAACGGGATCTGCACCGCGAGCAACGCGTCGCGCAGCGCTACCGAGGTGTGGGTGAACGCGGCCGGGTTGATCAGGATGAACTCGACGCCTTCCTTCTTCGCCTCGTGGATGCGCTCGACGAGTTCGTACTCGGCGTTGCTCTGGAGGGTCAGCAGGTGGTGGCCGGCGCCCTTTGCGGAGGCAGAAAGCCGGGCGTTGATGTCGGCCAGCGTCTCGGTGCCGTACTTGTCCGGTTCGCGGCTGCCGAGCAGGTTCAGGTTCGGCCCGTGCAGCACCAGGATGGTGGACATCCCTTGTACTCCCTGGATTGAAGGTCGTCAGGGCGGCGGGACGATGGTGAGGCCCGGCCGCCCGACCGCCCGGTCATGCGGGCGGCCTGGAAAAACAGGCGGGCAGTCTAGGGGCGACCCCCGGGGGTTGGGAACCGACCCCAACACTTCCTTACAAACTGCGGGGACCCCGGGACGTTAGTAGCAGGGTGTTAGCCGGATCGACGCAGGTTCGGTTCAATTCGGGTTTTCAGCCAGTCCAGGAAGGCGGCCTCGTCCTGTTCGCCGAGGATGCGCTGGCCCTCGATCTCCGAGCCGTCCGGCCGGTAGAACAGGATCGCCGGCAGTCCCGGCACGTTGTACTCGCGCAGCAGGGCGGCGGTGGCCGGAGTGTTGTCGCTGGCATCGACCTGCAGCAGCACGTAGCCGGACAGCGCTGCCCGCACCGATGCCAGCGGGAACAGGTCGCGGGCCATGATCCGGCAGGCCACGCACCAGTCGGCGTAGAAATCCAGCATCACCGGCTTCCCGTCGGCCCGGGCCTGGGCCAGCGCCTGCTTGAGTGCGGCGGCGTCCGGCACCCGGGTGAACAGGGCGTGCCCGGTCGCCGGGGCGCCGGCGGCGGCAGCCGCCTTGCCGGCGAACGGCACCAGCGGGGCCAGCGGATCGTCACCGCCGGCGGCGGCGCCGGCGCCCATGGCAATGCCCCAGCCGAGCAGGGCGATGCCGATCGACTTGCGAAACCAGCGCCAGCCGGTGGCGTTGGCCGGGATGGCTTCCAGCGCACCGAGGTAGACGCCGGCGGCGATCGCCAGCAGCGCCCACAGCGCCAGCGTCACCGGCCCCGGCAGGATGCGGCCGAGCAGGATCACGGCGATGCCCAGCAGCAGGATGCCGAAGGCGGCCTTGACCCCGTTCATCCAGGCGCCGGCGCGCGGCAGCAACTTGCCGCCGGAGGTGCCGATCAGCAGCAGCGGGATGCCCATGCCGAACGCCAGCGCGAACAACGCGGCGCCGCCGAGCAGCGCGTCGCCGGTGGTGCCGATGAACATCAGCGCGCCGGCCAGCGGCGCCGACACGCAGGGCGAAACCACCAGTGCCGAGATCGCGCCCATCACCGCCACCGACAGGAAGCGGCCGCCGGCGTGCTGGCGCGAGGCCAGGCGATCGCGGATGAACGCCGGCATCTGCAGTTCGTAGAAGCCGAACATCGACAGCGACAGCAGCACGAACAGCGCGGCGAACACGATCAATACCGGCGGCGATTGCAGCCACAGTTGCAGGTTGAACGCGGCGCCGACCAGGCCGATGACGACGCCGGCCAGCGTGTAGGTGAGCGCCATGCCGAGCACGTAGGCCAGCGACAGCAGGAAGGCGCGGCGGGTGGAGATCGCGGCACCTTCGCCGACGATGATCGACGACAGGATCGGCACCATCGGCAGCACGCAGGGCGTGAACGCGAGGCCGATGCCCAGCAGCAGGAAGGTGCCGACGATGGCGAGGAACGAGGCATCGGCGAGGAAGCCGGCCAGTGCGCCGGCGTCGTTGCCGGCGGGCTTCTGCGCGGTGGCGGCGGTCGTGGATGCGGATTGCGTGGCGCCCGGCGCGGCAGAACCTGCCGCGGCCACCGACATGCCGGTGAAATCCACCGGCCAGTCTTCCGTTTCCGGCGCATAGCACAGGCCGGCCTCGGCACAGCCCTGGTAGGTGACGCGGAAGGTCGCGGTTGCCGCGGTCGGCATCACGTTCAGCGGCAGACGAACGGTCGCTTCGTGGTGATAGACCTCGACCATGCCGAAGATCTCGTCGTCCTTCATCTCGCCCTTGGGCGCCTGCGGTGCCGCCAGCGCGTCGATGGCGTTGCCGTTGCCGTCGATCAGCCGGAACTGCAGCTTGTCGCGGTAAAGGTAATAGCCGTCGGCGATCTGCCAGCGGGCGATGAAGGCGTGGTCGTCGCGCTCGACGGTCAGCCGGAACGCCTCGCGTACCGGCAGGAAGTCCTCGTCGTCGGACGAGTAGCCCGGCAGCGCGGCGAACGCGTGCGTGGCGGCCAGCAGCGCCAGCGCGAGCGCCAGCAGGCGCGAAAACAGCATGCGTGGAAGCGGGAAAAGGGACTGCATCGTCAGGTATCCGCTGAATGAGTCCGGGATTGGACGCCTGGCAGTGTCGGGGCGTTCCGTTAAGGGGGTCTTAAGCGCAGGAAAGGATTCTAGCCGCACCCGGCAGCCGCCAGCGGTTTTCCACCGGGCCGGTTAAGGGTCGCTTAAGGCTCCAGGGTCCAGAGTGCATGCCATGACAACCCGGAGGTACTCCATGTTCGCAGCAATCCGTTCGGCCACTGCCCGCACCGGCTACGCCCGCAAGGTGCTGGTCACCTTCTTCGCCCTGGCGATGGCGCTGGCCGCCGTGCTGCCGTCGAACGCCAGCGCCGGCGGGCTCGATGCCGCGCAGTACCGCGGCAAGGTGGTGTACCTCGATTTCTGGGCGTCCTGGTGCGTGCCCTGCCGCAAGTCCTTTCCCTGGCTGAACGAGCTGGCGAAGAAATATCCGGACGACCTGGTAGTGGTCGGCATCAACGTCGACCACGAACGCAGCGCCGCCAACCGTTTCCTCGAGAAGTACCCGGCGCACTTCCCGCTGGTGTTCGACCCGGAAGGCGTACTGGCGAAGAAATACCAGCTGCAGGGCATGCCCTCCAGCGTGTGGCTCGACCGCGAAGGCAACGTCGCCGAGCGCCACATCGGTTTCCGCGAGGAAAGCAAGGCCAGCTACGAAACGAAACTCCGCAAGTTGATGGGCAAGTGAAGCGTCCGCTGAGCGCCAACAGACATTCGTCCGCAGAAAACGACAAGAGGTGACGGGCATGACCAGGATATGGGTGGCGGCAGCGCTGGCGCTGCTGGCCGGGTGCAGCAACATGGGCGTCGAGCCCTGGGAACGCGACGTGCTCGCGCGCCCGGAAATGACGTTCGGCCACGACGCGGTGTCGCGCGGGCTGGATGACCACATCTACTTCTCGAAGGAAGCTTCGAGCGGCGGCCGCGGCTTCGGCGGTGGAGGTTGCGGATGCAACTGAAGAAACACGGCCGGATCTCCGGCGCGGTCGCGATGGCGGCCGGTTCCCTGCTGGGCGGCAATGCCACGGCAGCCGATGGTGACTGGAAAGTCGATTCCTCGCTGATGGTCTACAGCGAGACGGACCGCGTGAGCGCGTTCGAACCGGTACTCAGCGCGCAGCGCGAGATCGGCGAGGACGAGTTCCTCAACCTGAAGCTGGTGGTCGACTCGCTGACCGGCGCCTCGCACAACGGTGCGCCGGTGCGCCCCTATACCCAGACCTTCACCAGCCCGAGCGGCGCCGCCAATTACGACATCGCCGCCGGCGACGTCCCGCTGGACGACGCCTTCCACGACACCCGCGGCAATGTCGCGGTGAGTTGGGATCGTCCGCTGTCGAATCCGCTTTACCGCTCGACCATCGGTGCCAACGTGTCCAGCGAGTTCGACTTCTTCTCGCTGGGCGTCAACGGCACGCTGTCGCGCGATTTCAACAAGCGGAACACGACGCTGACCGGCGGCCTGTCGTTCGAGAACGACACCATCAGCCCGGTGGGCGGCGTGCCGACGCCGCTGTCGGCGATGGACAGCGGTGACAAGACCGACGGCGACGAGACCCGGACCGTCACCGACGTGCTGATCGGCGTTACCCAGGTGCTGGGCCGCAACACCATCGCCCAGCTGAACTACAACCTCGGCATGTCGTCCGGCTACCACAACGACCCGTACAAGGTCGTGGCCGACGACAGCTTCACCGGCACCGCCGACCCGGGCGACTTCTACTTCGAGTCGCGCCCGGACAGCCGGACCAAGCACTCGCTGTACGGCGAGATCAAGCACGCGCTGGGCAACACCGACATCGTCGACGCCAGCTACCGCTTCATGACCGACGACTGGGGCATCGTTTCGCACACGGTGGACCTGCACTACCGCCACTTCATGGCGAACGAGTGGTTCGTCGAGCCGCACCTGCGCTGGTACAGCCAGGGCGAGGCCGACTTCTACGTCGAGTCGCTGCCGGTGGCGCCGGTGGTCGGTTCCGGCCAGTACGCTTCCGGCGACTACCGCCTGGGCGCGCTCACCGATACCACCTTCGGCATCAAGGTCGGCAAGAAACTGGGCGAGGACCGCGAGATCAGCATGCGGGTCGAGTCCATGCAGCAGAGCGGCGATGCCGAGGCGGCCGACCTGTCGGCGCTGATCATGGAGTTCGGCTACAGTTTCCGCTGGTGACATGGCCTGCGGAGCGGGCCCGGGAGCGGCGATGCGTGTATTGCTGGTGGAGGACGACGAGCTGCTCGGCGACGGCCTGCGCACGGCACTGCTGCGCGACGGGCACGCGGTCGACTGGCTGAAGGACGGCGAACACGCGCGCCAGGCGGCGGAGGGCGACACCGGGGAAACCTGGGACGTCGTCCTCCTCGACCTCGGCCTGCCGCGGCGCGATGGCATGGACGTGTTGCGCGCGGTGCGCCGCAAGTCGGCGGTGCCGGTGATCGTGCTCACCGCGCGCGACCAGGTCGGCGACCGCATCGAGGGCCTCGACGCCGGTGCCGACGACTACCTCGTCAAGCCGTTCGATATCGCCGAGCTCAAGGCGCGCCTGCGCGCCGTCAGCCGGCGCCATGCCGGGCGTGCCGTCGACGAGGTCCGCCACGGCGACCTGGTGCTGCTGCCGTCGTCGCAGGAAGCGACCTGGCGCGGCGAACGGGTGGAACTGACCCGTCGCGAATTCATGCTGTTGTCGACGCTGGTCGACAACGCCGGCCGGGTGCTCACCCGCGACCGGCTGGAGCAGGCGCTGTACGGCTGGGGCGAGGACGTCGACAGCAATGCGCTGGAGGTGCACATCCATCACCTGCGCAAGAAACTGGCGCCGGAATTCATCCGCACCGTGCGCGGTGTCGGCTACTCGGTGAGCTGACGCCATGACGCCCGGGCCGCGGTTTTCCATCCGTCGTTACCTGCTGGCCGCGTTCATGGGCGTGGTCGCGCTCGGCATGACGGTGACCGGCTGGCTGAGTTACCGCAGCGCGCTGTACGAGATGACGGAGTTGTTCGATGCGCAGCTCGCGCAGTCGGCTCAGGTGCTGATGGCGACGCTGTCGACCGAGCCGCTGTTGATCCAGGCCGAGGGCGATACCGTGGTGTTCCCGGCGTGGCGCCCGGCGGGCGAGGCCGGTGCCGTTGACCAGGAGCCCGGGAACGAGGGCCACGAGTACGAGACGCGGCTGGTGTTCCAGTTGTGGGAGGGCCGCGGCGACCGGCTGCTGATGCGTTCCGACAACGCCGCGCCGCAACCGCTGGCGGCATTCGCCCCGGGCATCGCCCACGCGCAGGTCGATGGCCGTCGCGCCCACGTGTTCGTGATCGAGCACGAGGGCACCTGGCTGCAGGTGGCGCAGGACGACTACATGCGCGACGAACTGGCGGGCGAGGTCGCGCTGGCGACGTTCCTGCCGCTGCTGCTGGGCTTCCCGCTGATCGGCCTGCTGGCGTTCTGGCTGGTCGGTCGCGGGTTGTCGCCGCTGGAGCGCCTGCGCAGCGCCATTGCCGGCCGCGGCGCCGACAACCTCGGCGCGGTGCGCATCGAGCGCAGCACGGTCGAACTGCAGCCGATGATCGACGAGCTCAATCGCCTGCTGGCACGCCTGCAGGATTCGTTCGCCCGCGAGCGCCGGTTCACCGCCGACGCTGCCCACGAGCTGCGCACGCCGCTGGCCGCTTTGCGGATCCAGGCCGAGAACGCGATCGCCGCCGCCGACGAGCCGGCGCGCCGGCAGGCGCTGGCCAACCTGCTGCACGGCGTCGACCGCGCGACCCGCCTGGTCAGCCAGTTGCTGACGCTGGCGCGGCTGGAGCCGGAGGACGTCGCCCGCGCCTTCGTGCCGGTGCGGTTGTCGTCACTGTTGCGCGAGGAACTTGCCGCGCTGGCGCCGCTGGCGATGGTGCGCGGGCAGGAACTCGATTTCCTCGACGAGGCCGCCGGCTGCGAGGTCGCCGGCGATGCCGCGATGCTCGGCATCCTGGTGCGCAACCTGGTCGACAACGCGCTGCGTTACTCGCCGGACGATTCGCTGGTGCGGGTGATCCTGCGCCGGCTGGACGACGGTCATGTCGAGTTGCGGGTGCTGGACGAGGGTCCGGGCGTGTCGCCGGAACTGGCCGAGCGGGTGTTCGAGCGGTTCTTCCGCGGACGCAGCGGCGAGGGCGACGGCGCCGGCCTCGGGCTGGCGATCGTCCGCCGGATCGTCCAGCTGCACGGCGGCTCGGTGGCGGTGGTGCCGCGCCGGGAATCCGCGCCCGGCGGTTTCCGCGTGCTGTTGCCGCTCAAGGCCGGGGCATGAGCGAGTGGCGGGTCGAACCGGTCAACGGTGAATGGCACGGCCGGTTCACCGCCATGGCCAGCCCCTGCGAGGTGCTGGCCCAGGGCGCCGACCGCGCCACGCTGGAGCGGCTCACCGCGCTGGCCTGCGCCGAGGCGCATCGCATCGAACGGAAATTCAGCCGTTACCGCGACGACAACATCGTGGCGCGCATCCATGCCGGTGGCGACGCACCGGTGCCGATCGACGAGGAAACGTTCCGCCTGTTGCAGTACGCGGACGAGTTGTACCGCCTGTCCGGCGGCCTGTTCGACATCACCTCCGGCGTGCTGCGCCGTGCCTGGAAGTTCGATGGTTCGGACCGCGTGCCGACGCCGGCGCAGGTGGCGGCGCTGCTGCCGCTGGTGGGGTGGCCGCGGGTGCAGTGGAACCGCGACGGCATCCGGCTGGAACCGGGCATGCAGGTGGATTTCGGCGGCATCGGCAAGGAGTACGCGGTCGATCGCGCGCTGGCCTTGCTGGCGGCGGAACATGCCGGCCCGCTGCTGGTCAATTTCGGCGGCGACATCGCCGCCAGTGCCGGCACCGGCAGCGGTGCCACGGGCCACGAGTGGAACATCGGCATCGAGCATGCCGATGGCGGCCAGCTGGCGGCGGTACGGCTGCGTGCCGGCGGCATCGCCACCAGCGGCGACGCCCGGCGTTTCCTGCTGAAGGACGGCGTGCGCTACGGTCATATCCTCGACCCGCGGACCGGCTGGCCGGTGCCCGGCGCGCCGCGCTCGGTGACGGTGGTTGCCCGCAGTTGCGTGGAAGCCGGTACCCTGTCGACCCTGGCCATGCTGCAGGGGTTGGCCGCCGAGGAATTCCTCGCCGCGCAGGACCTGCCGCACTGGGTACAACGCTGAATCGCGCTGCCGCCGGGTGACTCGCCGCGGGCAGCCGCGGAAAGGACATTGACGGCCAATGACAGATCCGTACCAACAACCGGGCGAGAGCCCGCTCGAAACCCTGCTGCTCGATACCGCCGGCCGGCCCCACCGCACGCGCCGCTGGTTGCCGCGCGTGTTGCTGGTGCTGCTGCTGTTGCTGCTGGTGCTCGGTGGCTACTGGAGCCGCGAGCCGGGGGCGCCGGCGGTGCCGGCCGTCACCGGCATCGCCGGCGTCGCCAGCACGGCGACGCTGGCGGCGACGGTGCGCACGCTGCTCGACAAGCCCGGCGGCCTCGTTGCCAACGACGTGCTGCCGCCTGGCGTGCTGCTGGACGACATGCCGGCCTTCGAGAACGGGGCGCTGGAGGAAACGCGCACGTTCCTGCGGGCGCTGCGCCGCGATTTCAGCCGCCCGGAAAACCAGTCGGTGGAAGACCCGGACCTGCTGCGCGCCGAGCCGCGGCTGCTGTTCGGCAGCAGCAACTGGCAGGTGCCGTCCGCCGAGGATGAATATGCCGACGCGGTCGCCGCCATCGACAGTTACCTCGCGCGGTTGCAGGCCGACCCGCCGTCGGCGCAGTTCCATCCGCGCGTCGACAGCCTCGCGCGCTGGCTCGACGAAGTCGGCGCGCAACTCGACGAGCACACGCGGTTGCTGGCCGCGGCGCCGGCCACGCCGTGGCTGGAAGTCGACAACCATTTCTTCGCCGCCCGCGGTTATTGCTGGGCGCTGCGTGCGCAACTGGCGGCACTGCAGCGCGATTTTTCCGTGGTGGCTTCGCCGCCGGTCGATGCCGGCTTCGTCGCGGCGCTGGCGGCGCTCGACGGCGCACTGCGGCCGGTCACCAGCCCGCTGGTGCTCAACGGCGGCGAGTACGGCGTGCTGGCCAACCATTCGCTGGTGCTGGCGGGCCACGTCGGTCGTGTCGCCGTCGCGCTGCGCGACCTGCGCGCCGGCCTGGTTGCCCGCTGAGGCGCCGGCGGATGGCCATGCAGGCAGGCATGCACGAGGCGCTGGCGGCGATTGCCGGGCTGCCGGCCGACGACGATCCGCGCGATGCGCTGGCGGCGCTGCTGGCGTCGCTGCGCGAGGCCGAGCAGCGGCAGGCCGGCAGCGGCGTCGCTGCACTCTGCCATTTCCTCGACCACTACCCGGCGTTCCGCCAGGCGTTGCGGCGGTTGCTGTGCCGGCTGCTGGGCGATGCGACGGCGCCGCACGTCTACGCCGGGACCGGCATTCTCGCCAACACCGGTTTTGGCACCGAGCTCGCCCGCCGGGTGATCGGCAAGATCCTGCCGCCGCCGCGCGACGCCAGCCTGCGCGGGCAGTTCCAGGCGCTGTTCGTCGACGACGAGGATCGCGCGTGGCTGGCGGCAGTGCCGATGGACAACTGGCTGGCGCTGGTCGGCGCGTTGCGCTTCGCCGGCGACGACGCCTGCCCCGGTGGCGGCGACGGGCGTGCGCCGCTGCGCGAGGCGCTGGTGGAGGCCCTGGACATCCTCTCGGTGCGCGTTGCCGCGGTCGGTGTCGAGCCGGAGTTGCTGCGGCACTACCACGTGCCGCGCGCGCACAACAATCCGTTCCTGGCGCAGAACGCCGAGGTGCAGCGCTGGCTGGAGGCCACCCGTGGCGGCGAGACGGCCGACGCGCGGCAACTGGAAGTGCTGCTGGCACAGTGCGCGGGCGTGGCCGACCAGGTGCGCCGTGCCGCGCACCGCGATGGCGCCAGCTTCCGGCTCACCTTCGTGTTGCGCCGGCTGGCGCAGTTGCTGGCGCGCATGCGGACCATCATCGGCCTGCTCGCGGCGCGCGACGACGACGCGCCGGCGGCGGTGCAGGCGCGGGTGGCGTTCGCGCTCGAGCTGGTGCTCGCCGAGATCGACGACCACGGCGTGCGCGATCACCTGCGCGACGGCAGCGAGCTGGTCGCGCTGCAAGTCACCGAGCATGCCAGCCGCACCGGCGAGCATTACGTCACGGTCGATCGCCGCGATTACGTGGCGATGTTCCGCGCGGCGCTGGGCGCCGGCGGCATCATCGGTGTGATGGCGCTGGTGAAGACGCTGCTGGCCGGGTTGCACCTGCCGCCGCTGGTCGAGGGCCTGGCGTTCGGCCTCAACTACGCGCTCGGCTTCGTGATCATCTACCTGCTGCACTTCACCATCGCCACCAAGCAACCGGCGATGACGGCGCAGACCATCGCCGCGCAGCTGGCCTCGGGCCGCCGTTCCGATGTCGATGCGGTCGCCCTGCTGGTGTCGCGGGTGGCGCGCACCCAGTTCGTCGCCGTGCTCGGCAACGTCTTGCTGGCGATGCCGGTGGCGTTGCTGGTGACGTTGCTGGCGGTGTGGCTGGGCGCGGTGTCGCCGGCGGCCAAGGCACCGGTGTTGATCGGGGATCTGCACGTGCTGGCCAGCCCGGCGCTGTTCCACGCGGCGATCGCCGGCTTCTGGCTGTTCTGCTCCGGGTTGCTGTCCGGCTACGTCGACAACCTCGCCGCCTACGAACGGCTGGCGGAGCGGGTGCGGGCGATGCGCTCGCTGCGCGCGCTCGGCGAGGACCGGCACCGGCGGCTGGCGCACTGGCTGGAGGACAACGTCGGCGGCATCGCCGGCAACCTGTTCTTCGGCTTTGCGCTCGGGTTGACCGGTTTCGTGGGCCTGATCCTCGGCTTGCCGCTGGATATCCGCCACGTGACGTTCGCTGCCGCCAACCTCGCCATCGGCTGGGTCGGTTCCGGGATGGCGCTGCCGGCCGGCGTGATCGCGGTGTCGCTGCTCGGGGTGGTGTTGATCGCGGCGGTGAACGTGGCCGTGAGTTTCGCGCTGGCGCTGTGGCTGGCGCTGCGCGCGCGCGGCCGGGGCTTCGGCAACCTGCCGGCGCTGGTCGCCGCGCTGTGGCGACGCTTCCGTCTGGCGCCGCTGGCGTTCGTGGTGCCGCCGCGGCGGGAGAAGCAGGCGGAAGACTGAGCGGCGGCCCGCGCCGGGCGTGCGCGGTGCCATGCACCGGCTACAGGGGCGCGCGGGCAAAATGCGCACAAACAAAAAGGCCGGCATGTCGCCGGCCTTTTTGTGTCGGGCAGCGCGCTTATTTCTTCTGCGCGGCCTTCATCGCGTTGACGATCTCGGCGCGCGCCTCGGCGGCGTCGCCCCAGCGGTCGACCTTCACCCACTTGCCGGGTTCGAGGTCCTTGTAGTTCTCGAAGAAGTGCTGGATCTGCTGCGGCAGCAACTTCGGCAGGTCGGCGACTTCACGCACGTCCGCGTACAGTGCCGACAGTTTCTCGTGCGGTACCGCCACCAGCTTGGTGTCGATGCCGGCCTCGTCGCTCATGTGCAGCACGCCGATCGGACGGCAACGCACCACCGAGCCCGGGGCGACCGGGTACGGCGTCACTACCAGCACGTCCAGCGCGTCGCCGTCGTCGCTGAGGGTGCCCGGGATGTAGCCGTAGTTGGCCGGGTAGAACATCGGGGTGGCCATGAAGCGGTCGACGAACAGCGCGTGGCTGTCCTTGTCGATCTCGTACTTGATCGGGCTGGAGTTGGCCGGGATCTCGATGATCACGTAGACGTCGTCCGGCGGGTTCTTGCCGGTGGGGATCTTGGTGGAATCCATGGGTGGCTCTCGTGGCGGTGACGGGGTGGAAAAGGGGGGGCGAAAACGGCGCGCAGTATAGCCGCAGCCCCGCGGGACGGCGCCCTCAGTAGGTGGTGCAGGGGCTCATCGGCGCTCCGGCGGCCTGCCAGCCCTGGATATCGCCCTTGAGGTGGCGCAGGCCGGTCACGCCCCGGGCTTCCAGCGCTTCCGCGGCGGCTGCCACGCGGCGGCCGGAGCGGCAATACAGGACCACTTCGCCCTTCTTCTGCAGCGCCCGGATTTCCATTGCGCGCTCGCCGGCCTGGTCGTGCGGGATGTTGATGGCGCCCGGCACGTGGCCCTGTGCGTACTCGGCCGGCGAGCGCACGTCGATGACGACGACGTCGCCCTTCGCCTGGCGTTGCTGCAACTCGGTCACGCCGATGTCGGTCGCGGACCAGGCGATGGTCGACAGCAGCAGGAAAAGCGCGGGCATCAGCCTTGCAGGTTTTTTCATCGTCTTCTCCCGGACGCGGCGCGTCCGCTGGCGGTTGAACGGGGCGCGTTCGCGGCGTGTTTCAGGTCAGGCGTCGTCGCGGCCGACCGACAGCGTTTCATTCCACTGCAGCATCAGGTCGGTGAGCTGCCAGATCTGGCGATCGAGGCTCTGCAGTTCGTCGACGGTGTTCTTCTCGCCGCGAAAGATCTCGATCTGCCGCAGTTCCTTCGACAGCGGGTGGTCGGGATATTCCATGCGGTAGACCTCGAGCTTCCACCGCGTGTTGTGCGCGACCATCCGCCAGAACGCCAGCTTGGTCGGCAACTTGATGCGGGTGAAGTTGGTGAGGTCGCCGAACGGCGCGAAGTCGGTGCCGAACAGCATCACCCTCGACACCTTCGGGTCGGCGACGATGGTGGCGGTACGCGGCGTCTTGCACAGCAGCGACAGCGCGCCGAACACCTGGCCGGCCGAGAGGTAGTTGACCGCAGGGCGCGCGAGGTCGCCATCCGGGTAAACCACCAGCTGGCCCTTGAGCAGGAAGTAGAACGTGTCGGCGCGGTCGCCCTTGCGCACCACCACCTCGCCGGCCGCCGGCTCGAAGATCCGCGAGTAGCGCAGCAGGGTATCGGTCTGCTCGCGGCTTTCCAGCATCAGGTCCTTGAAGAACGGGATGCCCGAGAGCAGGGTGTCGAGCGAGTCCACCGGGTAGGCGGACAGCGGCATGGCTTTCATCGGCGGCCTATTTTTTGAGTTCGAAGCGGGTCGTGAGTTTTTTCGGAACGGCGACGTTCTTCAGTTGCACGTACTGCGGCAGGCCGTCCTTGTACGGCGGGTAGTCCTCGCCGCGGATCAGCGGCGCGAGGTAGGTGCGCGCCTTGCCGGTGATGCCGAACCCGTCAGCGGTGATGAAATCGCGCGGCATCTTCTTCTCGACGTTGGCGACCTGCGCCAGCGGCGCCTCGCCGATGGTCCACTTGTACGGCGCGTCGGACTTGCGGACGATGGTCGGCATGATCGCGTTGTGGCCCTTCAGTGCCAGCTCGACTGCTGCCTTGCCGACCGCGTAGGCCTGCTCGACATCGGTCTTCGAGGCGATGTGCCGCGCTGCGCGCTGCAGGTAGTCCGGCACCGCCCAGTGGTACTTGTAGCCGAGGTTGCTCTTGACCAGCGATGCCAGCGCCGGCGCGACGCCGCCCAGCTGGGTGTGGCCGAAAGCGTCGACGGTGCCGGCGTCGGCGAGGAAGCGGCCATCGGCGTACTTCGCGCCTTCCGACACCACGATCACGCAGTAGCCGACGCGCTCGACGGTTGCCTTCACCTTCGCCAGGAATGCTTCCGGCTCGAAGGCGATTTCCGGGAACAGGATGATGTGCGGCGGCTCGTCACCGCCGTTGCCGGCGAGGCCGGCGGCAGCAGCGATCCAGCCGGCGTGGCGGCCCATCGCCTCCATGATGAAGACCTTGGTCGACGTCTTTGCCATCGAGGCGACGTCGAGCGCGGCTTCCTTCACCGAGATCGCGCTGTACTTGGCCACCGAGCCGAAGCCCGGGCAGTTGTCGGTCAGCGGCAGGTCGTTGTCGACCGTCTTCGGCACGTGGATGGCCTGGATCGGGTAGCCCATGGTTTCGCTGAGCTGCGAGATCTTCAGGCAGGTGTCGGCGGAATCGCCGCCGCCGTTGTAGAAGAAGTAGCCGATGTCGTGCGCCTTGAAGACCTCGATCAGCCGCTCATACTCGGCGCGGTTCTGTTCCAGCGACTTCAGCTTGTAGCGGCAGGAGCCGAACGCGCCGGCGGGCGTGTGCTTGAGCGCGGCGATGGCGGCGGCGGATTCCTTCGAGGTGTCGATCAGGTCTTCCAGCAGCGCGCCGATGATGCCGTTGCGGCCGGCGTAGACCTTGCCGATCCGGTCGCCGTGCTTGCGCGCGGTCTCGATCACGCCGCAGGCGGTGGCATTGATCACCGCGGTCACGCCGCCCGACTGTGCGTAGAAAGCGTTGCGTGGCGCCGGCCGGGTTGCGGCCTTCCCGCCGGCGGCCCTGCGCGTGGCAGGCTTCTTCGCGGCGGCCTTCTTCAGGGCACCGGTCTTCGCCGGGGCTTTCTTCGGCGCCGGCTTCTTCACGGCGGCCTTCCCGGCGCTCGCTTTCACGCGCGTCTTTTTCACGGCGGCTTTCTTCGTGGCGGGCTTCGTGGTGGCCTTGCGGGCGGTGGTCTTGCGGGCGTTGCTGGAGGTCATGGGCTGCCTGGGGCGGCGCGACCGGCAGGCCGGCGCCGCGCAATTGTCTGGGCCAAACGGGACGGGGTGGAGCGGGACGGCGGGATGATACCGGAGCGCCGTCGGCGTGGGGAATTTGCCGCCGGCCGCCCGGCGGGCGCGTGTAAACTCCCGGTTTTCCGGCCCGGCGAGCCATCCCATGCCCCGCGAAATATCCCTGTTCTGGAACCTGTGCCTGTTCCGCACCGGGCCCGAGCAGGTGCCTTATTCGCCGCGGCTTGCCGGCTGGGTGCTGGCACTGTGGGCGATGGTGGCGCTGCCGCTGGTGCTGAGCGTGCCGGGGCTGACCGGCGCGCGGGCGCCGCTGTTCATGGCGGCAACCGTCGGCACCGAGTTCATCGCCATCGCCCTGCTGCTGGGCTGGCGCAATCTCGGTTCCCGCCTGCTGCAGACGATGACCGCGCTGCTCGGCGCCGACCTGCTGCTGAACCTGCTGTCCTGGCCGCTGGTGCTGCCTTTTGCCGGCGAGCGCACGCCGGAGGCGGTGTTCGCCGCCTTCGCGCAGTTGCTGCTGTTCGGCTGGAGCATCGCGGTGAAGGGCCATATCCTGCGTTCGGCGCTCGAGTTGCCGCGCTTCACGGCCTACCTGCTGGCGGTGACGCTGGCGTTGTTGACCATGGCGCTGGTCGGCACCCTGTTTCCCGACCTCGCCGCCGCAGGCGGCAACTGATTCATTTCCTGGAACCCGGCATGCACACACACATCCTCGGCATCTGCGGCACGTTCATGGGCGGGCTGGCGATCCTTGCCCGCGAGCGCGGCGACACCGTCACCGGCAGCGACCAGAACGTCTACCCGCCGATGAGCACGCAACTGCAGCAGGCGGGCATCGCGCTGACCGAGGGCTACGACGCCGCGCAGTTCACCGACCGGAAAACCGGCCGGCAGCCGGACCTGGTGGTGATCGGCAATGCGCTCTCGCGTGGCAACCCGGCGGTGGAACACGTGCTCAACCAGCAATTGCCGTACGTGTCCGGCCCGGAGTGGCTGGCGCGGCACGTGCTGCAGGGCAAGTGGGTGATCGGCGTCGCCGGCACGCACGGCAAGACGACCACCACCAGCATGGTGGCGTGGATCCTCGAGCACGCCGGCCTCAATCCGGGTTTCCTGGTCGGCGGCGTGCCAAAGAATTTCGGCATCTCGGCGCGCCTTGGTGACGGCAAGTATTTCGTGGTCGAAGCCGACGAGTACGACAGCGCGTTTTTCGACAAGCGCTCGAAGTTCGTCCACTACCGGCCGAAGACCGCGATCCTCAACAACCTCGAGTTCGACCACGGCGACATCTTCGAGGACCTCGACGCGATCAAGAAACAGTTCCATCACCTGGTGCGCACCATTCCCGGCAACGGCTGCATCATCCACCCGGCGATCGAGACCAACATCGTCGACACCCTGAAGAAGGGTTGCTGGACGCCGGTGGAGACTACCGGCATCGCAGTCGCCGGCGGCGCCGGTGAAAAACGGGACGAGGGTGGTGCCTGGACCGCGCAGTTGCTGAGCGCCGACGGCAGCGCGTTCCGCGTGCTGCACGACGGCAAGCCGGTGGGCGAGGTGAAGTGGGACAGCGCCGGCGAACACAACGTGCGCAACGCGCTGGCGGCGATCGCGGCGGCAGTGCATGCCGGCGTGGCAGCGACCACCGCGGTCGAGGCGTTGTGCCGGTTCGAGGGCGTGAAGCGTCGTCTCGACCTGATCGGCGAGGTCGACGGCGTCAGCGTGTACGACGACTTCGCGCATCACCCGACGGCAATCGCGGTGACGCTGGCCGGCATGCGCAAGCGCGTCGACGAGTCCGGCAAGGGCGGGCGCATCCTGCTGGCGATCGAGCCGCGCTCGAACACCATGCGCATGGGCCTGCATCGCGAGCACCTCGCGCCATCGACGCAGCAGGCCGACGCGGTGTACTGGTACCAGCCGGCCGGACTGAACTGGGCGCTCGACGACGTGGTCGCCGCCAGCAAGGTGCCGGCGCAGGTGGTCAACGATATCGACGCGCTGGTGGCCACGCTGGTGGCCGCGGCGCGGCCCGGCGACACCATCCTGATCATGAGCAACGGCGGCTTCGGCGGCATCCACCAGAAGGTGCTGGCGGCGCTGAAGGCGAAACAACAATAACGAAACGGGGAATCAGCACATGAACTGGGAAGCCACCGTCGCCTACCTGCATTACGCGTCGATCTTCGCGCTGTCCGGCGCACTGCTCGCCGAGTACGCGCTGCTGCGGCAGCCGGACCTGCGGCCGTTCATCACCATGCTCGCCCGCACCGACCTGATCTACGGCATCTGCGCGCTGGCGGTGCTGGCGACCGGCCTGGCGCGCCTGTTCTGGTTCGGCAAGGGTACCGATTTCTATCTCGCCACCTGGCTGTTCCACGCCAAGCTGTCGCTGTTCGTGCTCGCGGTGCTGGTATCGATCGTGCCGACGGTGCGGATCAGCCGCTGGCGGCGGGCGCAGGCGGCCGGCACGCTGCAGCTGGAACCTGGCGCCCACAAGCCGGTGCGGCTGCTGGTGCTGCTGGAGATGCACATCGTGTTCGTCATGCCGTTGCTCGCCGTGTTCATGGCGCGCGGTTACGGCCAGCCGTAACGGAACGGACTGACTGCTCGTGGCCGCGCCCGCGGATACCGTCACGCTCGCCATTACCGGTGCCTCCGGCGTGCAGTACGGGCTGCGTTTGCTCGAGTGCCTGCTGCGTGCCGACCGCCGCGTCTACCTGCTGGTGTCGAAGGCGGCGCGGGTGGTGATCGGCACCGAGACCGAGCTCAAACTGCCGCCGCAAACCAACGCCACTGCCGATTTTTTTGCACAGCTTTACGGCGCGAAGCCGGGCCAGGTAACGGTGTTCGGCGACGAACAGTGGACGGCGCCGGTCGCCTCCGGTTCCGGCGCGCCGACCCGCATGGTGATCTGCCCGTGCAGCACCGGCACGCTGTCGGCGCTGGCCACCGGCGCCTGCAACAACCTCATCGAGCGCGCCGCCGATGTCGCGCTGAAGGAGCGCCGGCAGTTGCTGATCGTGCCGCGCGAAGCGCCGTACCACGAGGTGCACCTGGCCAACATGCTGCTGCTGACGCGCATGGGCGCGACCATCGTCCCGGCCAGCCCCGGCTTCTACAACAGGCCGCAGACGGTACAGGACATGGTCGATTTCATCGTCGCCCGGCTGCTCGACCAGCTCGGCGTCGAGCAATCGCTGCAGCCGCGCTGGGGCGAAAACGCGTGAGCGGCACCCGGCTCACCGATATCCCGCTGTTCCCGCTGAATACCGTGCTGTTTCCCGGCGGTTTCCTGCCGTTGCGGATCTTCGAGCCGCGGTACCTGGAGATGGTGGCGTCCTGCATGCAGCAGCAATCGCCGTTCGGCGTGGTGCTGATCCGCCAGGGCGGCGAAACGGGTGCGCCGGCGGAAACGTTCGAGGTGGGCACGCTGGCGGCGATCGTCGATTTCGACAAGGGCAGGGATGGCTTGCTGATGATCTCCTGCATCGGTGGCGACCGGTTCCGCATCCTCGACCGGCAACTGGAGCCCAACCGCCTGCAGCGCGCCCGCATCGAGGTGCTGGCAGCCGGCGAGGACACCGTGCTGCCGCCGGAATACCTGCCGCTGGCGGGTTTCCTGCGCGCGGTGGTGAACCAGCCGGGGATCTCCCGGCGGATCGCGCCGCCGGACATCGACTACGGCAGTCCGCGCGAACTCGGCTATCGCCTCGCCGAGTTGTTGCCGGTGCCGGTGCAGCAACAACAGCAGTTGCTGGAAATCGACGATCCGCTGCGCCGGCTGGCGGAGATCGAAACGATGCTGCGCGGGATGGAGTTCACTCTCGAGGCATGACGCCCCGGGGCGTCACCAGGGCAGGTCGAGCGACTTTTCCTGCCAGCTGTCGTACTCCGGCCGGTCGACCACGCGCCGCAGTTTCTCCAGCGTGAAGTACGGGATGTCCTTGAGCACGATGTTGGCGATCCAGGCCGGGATGTAGCCACCCGGATCCATGATCAGTTCGTAGGTGACTTCCACTTCCTCGCCGTGGCCGGTGGGCGAGAAGGCGAACCGGCCCTGCATCTGCGGGATGCGCACGTAATCGGGGTTCACCGGCAGCAGGTCGGCCTTGTTGATCACGTGCACGGTGACCGCCTTGCTGGCCGGATCCTGCCGCACCAGCAACTGCACCGTGGCTTCGCGATCTGCCAGCGGCCAGGGCAGCGAGGTCAGGAACTGGTATTCGCGGTTGAGGTAGTCGGCGCGGCGGATTTCCTTCGCCTGCGAGATGAAATGCATCCAGCGAGGCATGTTCGGCGTGTCCTTCAGCACGCCGGAGAGCCGGTGAAGACTCTTGACGTTGAAGCGGGTGACGCCGCGGAAGGTCTTGATGCGCGCATCGTCGGCGTGCCGCATGTAGACCTTGATGCCGTTTTTCTCGGAAACCAGCCGCCATTCCTCGGCGGCGTGGAGCTGGGCGCTGAACAGGCCGGCCAGCAGGCCGGCCAGCAACAGCAAGAGGGTTGGAGCGGGATTTCTCATTGTTGTTTTCTCCCGGTGCATATCGGTTGCGTTACTCGGTTCATCCCTGGGTCATGCCGGGGTTCAACAGCCCGACATCAATGCCCTTGTGTTGCTGTTCCGCGTGGTAGGAGGAGCGGACCAGCGGCCCGGACGCGATGGCGGTGAAGCCGAGCTCCCGGGCGTACTGCGCGTAGGCCTCGAACTGCGCCGGCTCGACGAAGCGTTTCACCGGCGCGTGGTGTTTCGACGGTTGCAGGTACTGGCCGATGGTGATGCCGTCGACATCGTGTGCGCGCAGGTCGCGCATCACTTCCATGATCTCGTCGTCGGTCTCGCCCAGGCCGACCATCAGGCCGGACTTGGTCGGCACCTGCGGGCATTCCTGCCTGAAGCGTTTGAGCAGCGTCAGCGAGTACTGGTAATCCGAGCCCGGGCGGATCTCGCGGTACAGCCGCGGCACGTTTTCCAGGTTGTGGTTGAACACGTCCGGCGGCGCCGACTTCATGATTGCCAGCGCGACATCCATGCGGCCGCGGAAGTCCGGCACCAGCACCTCGATCTTCGTGTTCGGGCTGGCCGCACGCACGGCGGTGATGCAGTCGACGAAGTGCTGCGCGCCGCCGTCCTTCAGGTCGTCGCGGTCGACGCTGGTGATCACCACGTACTTCAGGTTCAGGCCGGCGACCGCCTCCGCCAGGTTCTTCGGTTCGTCGGGGTCCAGCGGCTTCGGCCGGCCGTGGGCGACATCGCAGAACGGGCAGCGGCGGGTGCAGATGTCGCCCATGATCATGAACGTCGCGGTGCCGCCGCCGAAGCACTCCGGCAGGTTGGGGCAGGCCGCTTCCTCGCAGACGGTGTGCAGCTTCTGCTTGCGCAGCAGCGCCTTGATGCGCTCGATCTCGCCGCCGGCCGGCAGCCGCACGCGGATCCAGTCCGGCTTGCGCGGGAATTCTTCCGTCGGCTCGATCTTCACCGGGATGCGCGCCATCTTCTCGGCGCCGCGCATTTTCACCCCGGGCTCGGCGCGGTAGCCGGAGCGGGCGGGCAGGGCGGAGGGGGAACTGGTCTGGGTGTCGTCGGTCATGGGCCGGGATTCTAGCCCGCCGGGGCGGCGGGAAAGCCGAAGATTCGCCGGACCTGGTCCAGCAATGCGGCTTCGACCGCGGCGCGGGAGGGTGGTTCGCCGGCCTCGTCCACCACCCGGGTCATCTGCAGGCCGGCATGGCCGCAGGGGTTGATGCGGCCGAACGGTTCCAGGTCCGGGTCGTAGTTGAGCGCCAGCCCGTGGTAGCTGCAGCCGCGACGGATGCGCAGGCCCAGCGAGGCGATCTTGCGCGGGCGGCCGTCGACACCGGCCACGTAGACGCCGTGGGCGTCGCTGCGGGCAAAGGCGCGGATGCCGAACTGTGCCAGCGTGGCGACGATCGCCTGCTCGACGCGGTCTACCAGCTCACGCGGGCCGATGCCCAGCCGCCGCAGGTCGAACAGCAGGTAGCCGACGATCTGCCCGGGGCCGTGCCAGGTGACCTGGCCGCCTCGGTCGCTCTGCACCACCGGGATGCCGCCGGGATTGAGCAGGTGCTGCGGATCGCCGGCCTGGCCGAGTGTGTAGACGGAGTGGTGTTCCAGCAGCCAGAACTCGTCCGGCGTGGATTCGCCGCGGCGGGCGGTGAACGCCTGCATGTTGCGCCAGGCGGCGGTGTAGTCGACGCGGCCGGGATGGCGCACCACCAGCGGCGGCAGCGGGGCGCGTTCCGCCATCAGATCGCCGTGCGCACGCGCGGCTCGGCGCGCAGGTCGCGGTAGAGCCCGTCGAGTTGCTCGCGGTCCTGCACGCAGACTTCCACCGAGATCGCGATGTACTTGCCGCCGGCGGAAGCGCGGCTGCCGAGTTCGCGCGGCGAGAAATCGCCGATGCGGCGGGCGATGATCGCGCACACCACGTCGGCCAGCGGCGGCTCGCCCGGCGGGGTGTACGCCTCGCCGAACACCTTCAGTGTCATCGTGTGCGGGAACTGCCACAGTGCGTCGTTGAAGCCGCACTGGTTGCCACCGCCGTCGCGGTTGTCGCTCATCGTGTGCTCAGCTGAACAGGCCGGAGAAGAACAGCTTCAGCCAGTGCCAGGCGCGCTTGAAGATGCTGCCGGGCTCGACATCGTTCATCGCCACCAGCGGTTGCTCGACGATCACGCGGTCGCCGTGGCGGATGACGAAGGTGCCGAGGCGGTCGCCCTTCTTCAGCGGGGCGCGGATTTCCGGCGCCACGCTGATCGAGGCGGCGAGCTCGGCGTGGGCGCCGCGCGGGATGGTGGCGACCACGTCGGCGGCCAGGCCCAGCGGGACCATGTCGGCTGCGCCCATCCACACCAGGCCCTCGCCGAGCACGGTGCCGGCCGGGTATGGCGCGTAGGTCTCGAAATTGCGGAAGCCCCAGTCGAGGATCTTCGCCGACTCGTCGGCGCGCGCCTTCATGCTCTCGGTGTTGAGCACGACCGAGATCAGGCGGGTGTCGCCGCGCTTTGCCGAGGCCACCAGGCAGTAGCCGGCGGCGCTGGTGTGCCCGGTTTTCAGGCCGTCGACGGAAGGGTCGCGGCCCAGCAACTCGTTGCGGTTCTGCTGGGCGCGACCGATGTTGTACTTGAATTCCTTCTCGGCGTAGATGCCGTAGTTTTCCGGGTAGTCGTAGATGATCGCGCGCGCGAGCGTGGCGAGGTCGTGCGCGGAACTGTATTGCTCGTCGATCAGGCCGGAGGCGTCGGCATACAGCGTGTTGGTCATGCCCAGCCGTTTCGCCTGCGCGTTCATCAGCTGCACGAACTGCTCCTCGCTGCCGGCGACGTGCTCGGCGAGCGCCACCGACGCGTCGTTGCCGGACTGGATGATGATGCCGCGGAACAGGTCTTCCACCGACACCAGCGAGCCGACGTCGAGGAACATGCGCGAGCCTTCCTTCATGCCGGTGCGCCAGGCTTTCTCGCTGACGCGCACCATGTCGCCCATCGCGATGCGGCCCTCGTGCATCGCCACGTCGGCGACGTAGGTCGTCATCATCTTGGTCAGGCTGGCCGGCGGCAGTCGCTCCTCGGTGTTCTGGCCGGCAAGCACGACGCCGGTGCGGGCGTCGACCACGATCCACGCTTTCGCGTTGACCAGCGGCGGTTGCGGTACGGGCATGGTGGCGGCGGCCGGCGCGGCGATGGCGCAGGCGGCGAGGGCGACGGAAACGAGGGCGGCGAGACGGGCAACGGGTCGCAGCATGGCGCGGGGCATCCGGCAGGGCATGGTGGATAGGGGGTGTGGGCGGGGCGCGCGGCACGGCGTGCGGCGCGGGCGGATTCTACCCCGGCCGGCGAGCGCGCAAGCGGTTTATGGCAGCGCGAGGACGACCGCGTCGTCGATGCCGGCTTCGCGCAGCCGGTCGCGGACGCGCTCGGCCGCCGGGCGGTCGGCATAGGGGCCGGCGCGCACCCGCAGCAGGCCATCGCCGCCGCGGTCGATGGCCACTTCACCGTCGCCGGCCAGCAGGCCGCGGGTATCACTGGCTTGGCGCTGTGCCGATGACTCCTGCGACCAGGCGCCGACCTGCACGCAGAAGCCGCGCCAGTCGCTGCGGCTGTTGTCACCGCTGGCGGCGACAACGACGGTGCTGTCGGGGTCGATCGCCTCGACGGTGACGCGGGCGGTACCGACGTTGGCGTAGCCGAGTTTCTGTGCCGCGGCCCACGACAGGTCGATGATCCGTCCCTCGTGGAACGGGCCGCGGTCGTTCACCCGCACCACCACGCTGCGGTTGTTGGCGTGGTTGGTGACGCGCACGTAGCTGGGAATCGGCAGCGTCTTGTGCGCCGCGGTCATCGCGTACATGTCGTACGGTTCCATGCTCGAGGTGCGGAAGCCCTGGAACTTTTCGCCGTACCAGGAAGCGCCGCCGGTCTCGCGGTAGCCGCGGGCGTCGGCCATCACTTCATAGGTCTTGCCGAGCACGGTGTACGGCGATTTGTTGCCGTACTTGCCGCGCGGCTCGCGTCGCGGCACCGCGTCGGGGATGGCGTGGTAGTCGATGTTGCGGGCAACCGCCGGCGCGCTGTCCTTGTCCTGCGTGTACACGTTGCGGTGGCCGACGGGAGCCGGTGGCGTGCTCGCCGTTGGCGACGGCTTCGGTGCCGTGACCGGCGCCGAGATGCAACCGGCGAGCAGGCCGGCGGCCAGGACGAGGGGCAGCATGCGCAGCGGCATGGCGTCAGTTCCCGGTGGCGGCCGCCGCCGGTGCAGCAGCGGGGGCCGGCGCGGCAGCCGGTGCCGGCGTGGCGGCTGCCGTCGCGCGGGCCTTGGCCAGTTCGCGCGCCAGCTGGGTGACAACCAGCGAATATTTCTCGCTGCGGTTGTAGCGGGTGATCACGTAGAAATTCCTCAGGCCGATCCAGAACTCGGCGCCGAGTTCGCCGTCGAGTTTCCAGGCGGTGGCTTTCTCGTCCGGCGACGGGTCGGCGCAGTATTCGACCGGCAACCCGCCCTCGTCCTTGCAGGAAAGCGGCGCCAGCCCGGCCTGCTCGATCTCGCGCACCGTGAACTTCGGCTCCAGGCCCTGGTTGGCGACGCGGTCGTAGTCGGTGCCGGTCACCGCGGCGCGCACGGCCACCGGCTGGCCGGGTTGCCAGCCGTGCTTGCGGAAATAGTTGGCGACCGAGCCGATGGCGTCGACCGGGTTGTTGATCAGGTCGATCACGTCGTCGTTGTCGAAGTCGACCGCGTAGGCGCGGTAACTGGACGGCATGAATTGCGGGAAGCCCATGGCGCCGGCGTAGGAACCGGTGGCGTCCGCCAGCTTGATGTGGGCGCTCTTTTCCAGCCGCACGAACTCCTTCAACTCCTTGCGGAAAAACGCGGAGCGCGGCGGGTAATCGAATGCCAGCGTGGCCAGCGCGTCCACCACTTTCCAGCTGCCCTTGTTGCGGCCGAAGCGCGTCTCCACGCCGATGATGGCGACGATGAATTCCGGCGCCACGCCGTACGTTTTTTCGGCGCGCGCCAGGACGTCGGCGTGGGTGGCCCAGAACTCCAGGCCCTGCAGGATCCGCCTGTCCTCGATGAAGCGCGGGCGATATTCGGCCCAGCTCAGCGCCTTCTCCGCCGGCCGCGCGATTGCCTCGAGGATCGCCTGCTTGCGCTCGGCGCCGCCCAGCAGTGCCAGCGTCGCCTTGCGGTCGATGCCGTCTTCCTTCGCCAGTTCGTCGACCAGCGCCTGCATGTCGGGGTGCGACTCGTAGTCGCCGGCCGCGGCCGGCATGGCCGGCAACGCCAGCAGCGGCAGCAGCAGGATCGAGGTCAGGGCGTGACGCAGGTGCGGGAGGGACATCCTTTCTCCGGGACGATTTCAGCGGCCGGCAACGCGCTCGGGTTCAGCGACCGAAGCCGGCCAGTTTGCGATGGGTGTGCAGCGACATGATGATGCCGAAAGCCGCCATCAAGGTCACGATCGATGTGCCGCCGTAGCTCACCAGCGGCAGCGGTACGCCCACCACCGGCAGCAGGCCGGCCACCATGCCGATGTTCACGAAGACGTAGATCACCAGGATCACCGACAGCGACGCGCTGAGCAGCCGGCTGAACGTGTCCTGCGCCTGCAGGCTGATCCACGGGCAGCGGCCGATGATCGCGGTGTAGAACGCGAGCAGCAGCAGGATGCCGAGGGTGCCGAACTCCTCGCCGAGCACGGCGACGATGAAGTCGGTGGAACTTTCCGGCAGGAATTCGAGGTGCGACTGGGTGCCGTTGAGCCAGCCCTTGCCGGTGATGCCGCCGGAGCCGATGGCGGCGGTTGCCTGGATCACGTTCCAGCCGGCGCCGAGCTTGTCGGCTTCCGGGTCGAGGAAGGTAAGCACGCGCTGGCGCTGGTAGTCGTGCAGCACGTACTCGAACATCGCCCAGGCCACCGGGATCAGCACGATGACGGCGCCGCCGATGAGCCGCCAGCTGAGGCCGGCAAAGAACACCACCAGCAAACCGGCCGCGGCCACCAGCAACGCGGTGCCGAGATCGGGTTGCTCGGCGATCACCACGGCCGGCACCAGCACCAGCGCCAGCGCGACGCCGAGATGCGACCAGCGCGGCGGCAGCGGACGCTCGTGGAAGTACCAGGCCAGCACCAGCGGCAGCGCCAGTTTCATGATCTCCGAGGGCTGGAAGCGGCCAAAGCCGGGGACGTGCAGCCAGCGCTGCGCGCCCTTGGAAATCTCGCCGAAGAACATCACCGCGAACAGCAGCAACATGCCGGCTCCATAGATCCACGGCGCCCAGAACCGCATCAACCGCGGCGGCACGTTGGCCAGCACCAGCAGCACGCCGAAGCCGAGCAGCATGCGCAGCGCCTGGCGCAGCACGGTGTCGAGGTTCTGGCCGCTGGCGCTGTACAGCAGCAGCAGGCTGAACAGGCAGAAAACCCCGAGCATGGTCATCAGCGGGCGGTCGATGTGCAGGATGCGCGCCCAGCGGGTGGCGGACAGCCCGCCGCCGGGAATCTGGCGCAGGAAGTCACTCATGGCAGGGCAATCCTCGCGCCGCGGGCATCAGGAAATCACTCATCGTTGCCACCGGGTTCGACCGCCTTGCCGGTGCCGGGTTCCAGCGGCACGAAGTCCGGCTGCTTGAGCAGGTAGGCGTCGGCGACCAGCTTGGCGACCGGTGCCGCGGTGGTGGAGCCGTGCGCGCCGTTCTCGACGATCACGGCGATGGCAATGCGCGGGGCTTCCGCCGGCGCGAACGCAACGAACAATGCGTGGTCGCGGTGGCGCTCGGCGACTTCCGACTCGCGGTAGGTGGCGCCCTGGGCGATGCCGCGCACCTGCGCGGTACCGGTCTTGCCGGCCATCCGGTAGGTCAGCGTGCGGCCGACGCCGGAGGCGGTGCCGCCGGGCGCGAGTACGTCGACCATCGACGCGATCACGCTGTCCCAGTGTTGCGGGTCGTTGACGGCGACGGTGCGGCGGCGCGGCGGCGGCGGCAGCGTGGAGTCATCGATCTTGCGCACGAAGGTCGGCGTCACCATGAACCCGCGGTTGGCAACGGTGGCGGTGGCTACCGCCAGCTGCAGCGGCGTCATCAGCATGTAGCCCTGGCCGATCACCACGCTGATCGTTTCGCCGCCGTACCAGGGTTGCTTGAGCACCCGGCGTTTCCATTCCGGCGATGGCAGCACGCCCGGCAACTCGTTGGGAATGTCGATGCCGGTCTGGCGGCCGAGGCCGAAGCCGTCGAGGAAACCGGCCAGCTTGTCGATGCCCATGCGGTGGCCGACGGTGTAGAAGAACGTGTCGCAGGACACCACCACCGCCTTGTAGGCGTTGACCATGCCGTGGCCGCCTTTTTTCCAGTCGCGGTACTGGTGCGAATCGCCGGGCAGGCGGAAGAAGCCGGGATCGGAAATCGCGAAGGACGGCGTCACCGTGCCGTAATGCAGCGCGGCGAGCGCGACCATCGGTTTCACCGTCGAGCCCGGCGGGTACTGGCCCTGGATCGCGCGGTTGTACAGCGGCCGGTCGGGGTGGTCGGCGTAGTAGCGGTAATCCGGGCCGGAGATGCCGGTGACGAACAGGTTGGGATCGAAGCCCGGCGTCGAGGCGAAGGCGAGCACGCCGCCGGTGAGCGGGTCCAGCGCCACCACCGCGCCGCGGCGGCCGGCCAGTGCCTCGAACGCCGCCTTCTGCGCGTCGAAGTCGAGGTAAAGGCCGACGTTGCTGCCGGGCACCGGGTCGATGCGGTCGAGTACGCGCATCACCCGTCCGTAGGCGTTGGTTTCCGCCTGCTGGTAGCCGACGCGGCCGTGCAGCACCGACTCGTATTGCCGCTCGACGCCGGTGCGGCCCATGTAGTGGGTGCCGCTGTAGTTCACCGGGTCGAGGATCTCGAGGTCCTTCTCGTTGATGCGGTTCACGTAGCCGAGCGCGTGCGACAGCATTTCCGCGTGCGGATACCAGCGCACCAGTTCGGTCTCGATGCGCACGCCCGGCAGGCGGTGGCGGTTGACGGCGATGGTCGCCACGTCCTCGTCGCTGAGGCGACCGCGCAGCGGCAGGCTCTCCAGCGGCCGCGAGCGGCGCGCACGCTCGCGGAACCGCTTCACCTCGTCGTCGGACAGCGCCAGCAGGCGCTGCAGTTCGGCGAGCAGCGAGTCGAGGTTGCCGGCCTGTTCCTTGATGATGTTGAGCGAGAAGCTCGGGCGGTTTTCCGCCAGCACCACGCCGTTGCGATCGAGGATCAGGCCGCGGTTGGGCGCGATCGGCGAGGTCTGGATCCGGTTCTCGTTGGAAATCGTGGTGTAGTGCTCGTAGCGCCATACCTGCAGGTACAGCGCGCGTACGAACAGCAGCAGGAACAGGCCGGCCATGACCATGGCCATGACCTGCACGCGCGAATCGTGCATGCGCGCTTCGCGCTGGTTGTCCTTGCCGATGCTGCGGCGGCGTGCCATCGATGCGTGCCCCGGTCAGCGGTGGTAGGGATGGCCGCGCAGCAGCGACCAGCAGCGGTAGACCTGCTCGGCCACCAGTACCCGCACCAGCGGGTGTGGCAGCGTCAGTGCGGAAAGCGACCAGCGCTCGCGGGCGCGGGCCAGCGCGCACTGCGCCAGGCCTTCCGGTCCACCGACCAGCAGCGCGACGTTGCGTCCTTCCGGCAGCGAGCGGTTGAGTTCCGCGGCCATTGCTTCCGTCGACAGCGCCTTGCCGCCGACGTCGAGCGCGATCACGCGATCGTCCGGCGCCAGCGCGGCGAGCATGCGCTCGCCTTCCTGCTCGCGGATGCGGTCGAGGTCGCTCGCTTTGGTGCGTTTGCCGGCAGCGATCTCGACGACTTCCAGCCGGATCTCGCCGTTCAGCCGCTTCGCGTATTCGCCGACGGCGCTTTCCACCCAGGCGGGCATGCGTTCCCCGACGGCGACCAGCCTGACCTTCATGCCCCGTCTTGTTTCGGCGCCGCGGCGCCGGCGTCGGCCTTGCGTGGCCCGATCGCCCACAGCCGCTCGAGGTCGTAGTACTGGCGGGCGGCCGGCGTCATCACGTGCACGATCACGTCGCCGATGTCGACCAGCACCCACTCGGCGGTGGCATCGCCCTCGACGCCCAGCGGCATCACGCCCTGCTGCTTCACCCGCTCGAGCACGGTGTCGGCCAGCGACTTCACGTGGCGGGACGAGGTGCCGCTGGCAATGATGATGCGGTCGGCGATGCTGGTCATCCCGGCGACATCGAGCGTGACCACGTTCTGCGCCTTCATGTCGGCGAGTGCTTCGTTCACCAGCGTGGACAGTTGCTCGGCATTCATTCGCGGGGCGTCGCTCCGGGGGAGTAGAGGTGGTGGCGCTGGATGTAGTCGTACACCGCGGGGGCGAGGCCCGCCGGGGTGCGCCCGGCCGCCAGCGCGGCGCGGATTTCGGTGGCCGCCATGTTAACAGCGGTGGCGGTCTCGATCAGTACGCGTCCGCCCGGCCCGGTGCCCGGCGACGGGAGCGGGCCGAGCAGCTCACGTGGCTCCCGCGCCAGGTGCGTCGCCAGTTCGCCGAGTTCCCGCACGCCGGGTATGCCCTGGCCGGGGCGGGTGCAGGCCACGAGGTGGGCCTGCGCGAGGATGTCCTGCCAGCGCTTCCAGGTGGTGAACTGCCGCAGCGAGTCCATGCCGATGACGAGCAGGATGGGCGTCCCTGCCGGCAGTTCCCGGCGCAGTTCCTCGACGGTGTCGATGGTGCGGGTGGGGATCGTGCGCCTGATCTCGCGGGTGTCGATCGCGAAGCCGGGCTCGTCGCCCAGCGCGAGCCGCAGCATGGCGAGGCGGTCGGCGGCCGATGCCACGGTGTCGCCGCGGTGTGCCGGTTCGCCGGCGGGCATGAAGTGGACGGGCGCGTGGAAAAGATCGCGTACCGCGCGCGCCACCGCGAGGTGGCCGTCGTGGACGGGATCGAAGGTGCCGCCGAACACGATGTGCGGCACCGGCGTCCCCGTCGCCGCTTCAGCCACGCACGTGGCCGTCGCCGAGCACCACCCACTTCTGGCTGGTGAGCCCCTCGAGGCCGACCGGGCCGCGCGCGTGGAACTTGTCGGTGGAAATGCCGATCTCGGCGCCGAGGCCGTACTCGAAGCCGTCGGCGAAGCGGGTCGATGCGTTCACCATCACGCTGCTCGAATCCACCTCGGTGAGGAAGCGGCGGGCCAGCGTGTAGTCCTCGGTGACGATCGCGTCGGTGTGGTGCGAGCCGTAGCGGTTGATGTGCGCGATCGCCTCGTCGGCGGATGCCACCACCTTCACCGCCAGGATGGCGGCGAGGTATTCCTCGTGCCAGTCCTGCTCGGTCGCGGCTTTCACCGTGCTGCCGAGGATGGCGCGGGTACGCTCGCAGCCGCGCAGTTCGACCTGCTTCGTGTCGTACAGCTTCTTCAGGCGCGGCAGCGATTCGCCGGCAACGGCGGCATGCACCAGCAGCGTCTCCATCGCGTTGCACACGCCGTAGCGGTGGGTTTTCGCGTTGAAGGCGATGCGATCGGCCTTGTCGAGGTCCGCCTTCGCGTCGATGTAGACGTGGCAGTTGCCGTCGAGGTGCTTGATCACCGGCACTTTAGCCTCGGCGCTGACGCGCTCGATCAGGCCCTTGCCGCCGCGCGGGATGATCACGTCGACGTACTCCGGCATCGCCACCAGCATGCCGACCGCGGCGCGGTCGGTGGTGTCGATCACCTGCACCGATTGCTCCGGCAACCCGGCTTCCTTCAGGCCGGCGCGGATGCAGGCGGCGAGCGCGCGGTTGGAATGGATGGACTCCGAGCCGCCGCGCAGGATCGTCGCGTTGCCGGACTTCAGGCACAGGCTGGCGGCCTCGATCGTCACGTTCGGGCGCGACTCGTAGATCATGCCGACCACGCCCAGCGGCACGCGCATGCGGCCGACCTGGATGCCGGTCGGGCGGTAGCGCAGGTCGGTGATCTCGCCGATCGGGTCGGGCAGGGCGGCTACCTGGGCGAGGCCCTCGAGCATGCCGTCGATGCGGGCATCGGTGAGGGTGAGGCGATCGACCATGGCGTCGTCGAGGCCGGCGGCACGCGCGGCTGCCACGTCCTTCGCATTGGCGGCGAGGATGTCGGCGCGGGCGGCACGGATGGCCGCGGCGGTGGCAGCGAGGGCGGCATTCTTGCGGGCGGTCGGGGCGCGGGCGGTTTCGCGGGCAGCGGCGCGGGCGGCGACGCCGAGGGCATTCATGTACGACCGGACGTCGTCGACGGCCGTGGGCTGGACAGTCATGGGCGGGGAAACCGGGAATTTGCGAGGCCCGGGATTATAGCCCGCGTGCGCAGGCGCATCCGGCCTGCCGGGCGGTTACAGCGAAGCGACAAATCTGCAACGGGCGATGACGATCCGCCGTATCCGCCGCGCGTTGGCACCGGCGTGCTGTCGATTTTGCTCGCAACACCTTGAAAAGGCGTGGAAATATGGGCGGCCCGAAGGGGTGGCCGGCGATGCCGGGCGAGCGCCGCGGTCACTTGTTGTCCTTCCGTGGCGCCCGTTCGCGCTGCCGGGCAATTGGGCTCCCTAAACAATCGGCTACGATACGTCTCCCGGCCAGCCCAGGCTGACTGCCGAAAAGAAGAAAAAGAACCATGCTGCTGACCTACCAGCGTTACGACCGCGCCGCCCTCAAGGGCGAGCCGCTGCAACATTTCGTCGGCAAGTGGCGCGTCGATTACGTGGCGTTCTCGCTGCCCGAGAACGAGCACAAGGTGCCGCTGATCGTGCTCGGCGGCGCCTTCCAGAACTTCAATTCCTACAAGTTCTGCGTCGAGCGCATCCAGGTGGATTTCCCGGTGATCCTGGTCGACCTGCCCTCGCTGGGCAACAACGACCAGCTGGCGCCGGAACTGGGCATGGAAGACCTCGCCGACCTGCTGCACGAGTTCGTCGTGCAATTGCAGATCCCGAAGGTGTCGCTGATGGGCCTGTCGCTGGGTTCGGTAGTCGCCAGCACCTTCGCCTACAAGCACCCGCAACTCGCGGAGAAACTCATCGTCGCCGGCATCATCCCCAAGCCGCGAAAGGCGTGGCGGATGCTGCTGGAGGAATCGGTGCGCGTGCTCGACGAGCAGCGCATGCAGGAGTTCGGCCAGGCGGTGGTGCTGTACCTGGTCAACTACGGGAAGCTCGAGGAAACCGGCATCACGCCGACTGCCCGCCGGCTGTTCCAGCGGCAGATGGCGCATTTCACCGAGAACGAGCAGGCCCGCTACCGGATCAACGCGGCGCGGCTGCTGGAGGTCGAGGGCATCCTCGGCTACCCGAAGTGCGAGACGCTGGTGACCACCGGCGAATTCGACAGCTTCACCCTGCCGCACGAGAACGGCGCGTTCGCGGCGAAGTGCCCGAACTCGACCTTCGTGCTGATCGAGGGTGCCGACCACCTGCCGCAGCTGGAAAAGCGCGACGAATCGCTGGAGCTGTTCTCCGCGTTCCTGCGCGGTGCGCCGCTGGAGGACGTGCAGGGCGTACGCGTGGTGCCCAAGTCGCAGATCGGTGCGCTGGAGCGCCGCGGCCACGAGAGGGTGGTTCCCTGCAACACCGTCGGCCGCATCACCTCCGAGTCGATGATCGGCGACGCCTTCCGCTTCGACCAGCCGGTGAAGATCGTCGACATCAGTTTCTTCGGTTGCTGCCTGCAGGTGCAGTCGCCGCACTCGCTGGCAGAGCACACCCGCGACCTCACGCTGCACCTGCAGTCGCCGGAGTTCTCGCGTGACCTGCTGGTGTTCGAGTACAACGAGCAGGGCCTGATGCGCTGCATCTTCAAGCACGGCAACATCCAGCGTGCCGAGGAGTGGGCGGAGTTGCTGAAGGACCCGGCCTACTTCATCCGCAAGCCGGTATCCGAGCGCGAGAAGAGCGCGGTGCGCCGCATCTACTGACGATTGCCCCGGCGGGCGCCCGGCCCCCGGGGTAGAATGCGCGGCCCGCATACCGGACCGCGCCCCGTGAAAAAATCCTTCGCCCATACCGACCAGGCGGCCGAGATCCTCGGCCGCTGGCTGGCGGCCGACCGCCCCTGGCAACTGGACCGCTTCCTCGCGCAGGCGGTGAAGGAAGACCGTCGGCTCGGTCGCCGCGACCGCCAGGCGCTGTCCGAGGCGGTGTTTGCCGTCGCCCGTTACGCCAGCCTGGCGCGTGCCGCGCTCAACCTGGCCGCCCGCGGCGAACTGCATGCCGATTTCACCGATCTCGCCGCGCTCAAGTTGCTGCCGGTCGACCGCACGCTGTCGATCGTGATGGCCCGTTACGTGCGCGAGGAGTGGCCGCTGCGCGGCATCGAGAAATACTCGCTCGGCGACAAGCTGGGGCGCGCCTATACCGAGATCGAGGCGCACGCCGACGAGCACTTCCCGTACTGGTTGGCCTGGCACGGCATCGACCCGGCATGGGAGCCGGAGCTGCGCGCGCGCGCCAACGCCAGCGACTGGAGCGAGGAAGACCTGCGCGAATTCGTCGCCCTGCAGGTGACGCGGCCGCCGATGTGGCTGCGGCTGAACCGCCCGGAAAAACGCGATGCGGTGCTGGCCGAGCTGGAAGCCGATTACGACGTCGACCTCGACGGCGACGCGCTGGCGGTGATCGGCCCGCGCGGTATCTACGACCTCGAGTGCTGGAAGGCCGGCGACATCGAGATCCAGGATCGCGCCAGCCAGGAAGTCGGCCGCGTGCTGGCACCGAAGCCCGGCGAGACGGTGTGGGATGCCTGCGCCGGTGGCGGCGGCAAGACGCTGCAGCTGGCGGCGATGATGCATGGCCGCGGCGCGGTGCACGCGTCGGACGTGCGGGTGAAGATGCTCGACGAGGTCGCGCGCCGGGCGAAACGCGCCGACCTGCACAACGTGCGCACCTTCGGCTGGGACGGCGAGGCGCCGCCGGTGTTGTCGCGCGAGGTGGAAAAACGCAAGGGTTACGACGCGGTGCTGGTCGATGCGCCCTGCACCGCCAGCGGGACCTGGCGGCGCAATCCCGACGCGCGTTACCGCTACGCCACGGTCGGCGAATTGCCGGCGCTGCAACTGAAGTTGCTCGGTGCCGCGTCGCCGGCGGTGCGTCCCGGCGGCCGGCTGGTCTACAGCACCTGCAGTTTCCGCGTCGAGGAAAACGAGCAGGTGGTGGCGGCATTCCTCGCCGCCAACCCGTCATTCAGCCTGGAGTCGCAGGCCATGCACGGATGTCCGCAGATCGATGCCGACGCGATGTTCGTGGCGAAGATGGTACGCGCGGCGCAGTAACCGGCGCGTCTACGCCCTCGCCTCCAGTACCCGCACCAGCGAATCGCCGCGGGTGCGCGGGATCGGCAGCGTGTCGTAGTGGTCGCCGGGATTGTGCACGATGGCCTGGCGATAGCCGATGCCCCGGAAGTGCTCCGCCATCGCCTCGTCGCTGTTGAAGTGGAAGGTGAAGCTGCTGCGCGACACCACGCCCAGCGTGTCGCCGGAAAACTTCATCAGCTTGCGGATCGGGTTGCTGTCCAGCAGCGGATAGTTGTCGGTGAGGTAGATTCCCTTCGGGAATTTCTTCAGCTCGGTGTCCAGCCGCTTCCAGAATCCGGTCACCGTTTCCAGGTCGAAGTAGTTGACCAGTCCCTCGGTGATCACCAGCAATGGCTTCGACGTGTCGAACTCGCGGGCGATTACGTTGGCGAGGCTGTCGTCGCCATCGGCGAGGATGTTGCAGGTAGTGACGAAGTGGGTCTTGCCCAGCGCGGGATGGTTGTCGAGCTGCTGCAGCAGGCGCTGCTTGCGCGTTGCCATGCCCGGCAGGTCGGCCTCGACGTATTTCAGTTGCGGGTATTTCTGCGTGTAGCGCCAGCCGCGCGGCGACAGGCCGCAGGCAATCTCCAGCACCTGCGTCACGCCTTCCTGCTCGATCGCCCGTGAGATGATGCTGTCCATCAGGTAATGGCGGTGCAACAGGAAGTGCTTCACGCTGGCATTCAGCAACTGCCAGCCGATGGCCTCGAACGGCCACATCAGTGCGTAGTAGAGCGCGCCCTTGTCGGTGCGGAACGCCTCGGCCGACAGCCCGTTGCGATACCAGACGTAGCCGGTGTACAGGGCAGTGAAGCTGATGCTCGAGGTGTCGGTGGCATCCTTGCTCGGCGTACGGCTGAACAGTCCCATGCGTGGGTCTCCCGGGTGGCGGACCCGGCGATATTGCGGCCGGGGCAGCGCGCTGGCAATGTGGTCGCCGATGCAACGCTGACGCCCACAACCAACCCGGCAGGTGATCCATGAGCAGGCAGATCGAGTTTTTCTACGACATCGGCAGCCCGTACAGCTACTTCGCGGCGACCCGCATGGAGGAAGTGGCGCGGGACACCGGTTTGCCGGTGGTATGGCGGCCGTTCCTGCTCGGCGGCGTGTTCAAGGCATCCGGCAACCAGCCGCCGGTGGCAGTGGCGGCGCGCGCGCCCTACCTGGTGAAGGACGTGAAGCGCTGCAGCGCGCAGCTGGGCGTGCCGTTCCGCATGCCGGCGCATTTCCCCACCAATTCGCTGGTGGCGATGCGGGCGCTCGCCGGCATGCAGGCGGCGGAGTTGCCGGCGGCGTCGCTGAAACTGTTCCGCGCCTACTGGTACGACGGCGCCGACGTGTCCTCGCCGGATATCGTTGCCTCGGTGATCGGCAGCGAGGCGGCGGCGCGCGCCAACGACGACGCGGTCAAGCAGAAGCTGAAGGAGAGCAGCGAGGAAGCGGTGCGGCGCGGCGCTTTCGGTGCGCCGACCTTCTTCGTCGGCGACGAGCTGTTCTTCGGCCACGACCGCATCGAGCAACTCAAGTGGTGGGTGGCGACGCACAAGTGACGGCGTCGCGGCCGGCCCGCTAGACGATTTCGCGGCCGGTGCCGGGCGGAGCCTTCCGCCCGGCAATGCGCAGCAACAGCGTCGCCATCGCATCCCAGGCCGAGCCGGGCGCCTGGCCCTTGTTGGTTTTCTCGGTCTTGGCGCAATCGGCGAGCAGCGCGCGCAGCGCCGGCACCCGCAACCGCTTCAACGCCGGCAGCAGCGCGTTCTGCCGGCTGGCCCAGACGCCGGCGGCCTGCAGCGCCGCCTGTTCGCCGCGGCCCTGGGCAACGAGTTCCGCCGCCAGCAACAGGCCGCGCACGTCGCGCTGCACCAGCCACAGCAGCGGCACCGTGGACTCGCCTTCCTCGCGCAATCCCTCCAGCATCCGCAGCGCGCGCGCGGCGTCGCCGGCGAGCGCGGCATCGAGCGTTCCCTCGAGGTCGTAGCGCGCGTTGTCGGCGATCATCGTCGACAGTTGCTCGACGCCGACTGCGCCCTGGCCGAACAGCAAAACGATACGGTCGATCTCCTGCTGCGCCGCCAGCAGGTTGCCCTCGACGCGATCGGCGAGGAATTCGAGCGCGGCGTCATCGGCGCTGACGCCGCGCGCGGCGAGCCGGCGACGGATCCATGCCGGCAACTCCGCGCGCGGCACCGGCCAGGCCTGCACGGTGGCGCCGGCCTGGCCGATTGCCTGCACCCACTCCGCGTTCTGTTGTTTCTTTTCCAGCGCGCCGGCGGTGACCAGCAGCACGGTGTCGTCGCCGGCGCGCGCGCACCATTCGACGATCGCCTTCTGGCCGTCCGGCGACGGCACCCGGTCCAGCCGCAACTCGATCAGGCGTTTGTCGCCGAACAGCGACAGGTTGCCGGCCGCCTCGCGCAGCCGGTTCCAGTCGAAACTGCCTTCGACGTTGAGCACGTCGCGCTCGGTGCAGCCGGCGGCGCGCGCCGCGGCGCGGATCGCGTCGGCGCACTCCAGCACGATCAGCGGTTCGTCGCCGAATACCAGCCAGGCCGGCAGCAGCCGCGCCGACAGCTCGGCGGCGAGCCGTTCAGGGCGCAGTTGCACGGGCGGAGGCCGCGGCCTTGCGGCGCAGCTGGTCGACGATGCGGCGGGCCAGCTCGGCGCGCAGGTCCTCGTAGACGACGACTTCCTGCTCGGCGGAGCCGAGCACGGCGGTCTCGTTGAAACGGTAGCTGCTGTCGGTGCTGATGGTGGATTCCGGCACCACCTGCACGCCGTCGCCGCCGATCACGCGGTAGCGCACGGCATAGTCGACCTGGTACTCGGCGGCGCTGGCGCTGGCGTCGATGCTGGCGGCGCGGCGGCTCACCGAGGCCTGCAGCAACTCGATCACCAGCGGCGCGTCCGCGTCCACCGCAAAGCCGGCTTCCTTCAGTGCGCGTACCAGTTCGCGGCGCATGCCCTCGTGGCCGGCGTCGTACCAGGTATCGCCACCGCGACCCAGCGGGCTGGTACCGACGATGTCGCGTACGGCGATCGCCTGCCAGGCGGCGGGCAGGTCGCCGTGGCCGCGCAGGTGGAACCCGCAACCGGCGAGCAGCAGCGACAGGACGATCAGCGAGCCGGCGGCGATGCGCATGGGCCAGTCCCTCAGACGACGATGTTGACCAGCTTGCCGGGCACGACGATCACTTTCTTCGCCGGCTTGCCTTCCATGAACTTCTGCACGTTGTCGTCGGCCAGCGCCAGTTTTTCCAGCGCGTCCTTCGCGATGTCGGCGGCGACGTTCAGCTTGCCGCGCAGCTTGCCGTTCACCTGCACGACGATTTCCAGCATCGAGCGCACCAGCGCCGACTCGTCCGCACGCGGCCACGCGGTGTCGACCAGCGCGCCGTCGTGGCCGAGTTCGCGCCACAGCGCCTCGGTGATGTGCGGCACGATCGGCGCCAGCGACAGCACCATGGCCTCCAGGGCCTCCTGCACCACCGCGCGCCCGGCCGGCGACTGCGGCTGGAATTTCTGCACGGCGTTGGCCAGTTCCATCACCGCGGCGATGGCGGTGTTGAAGGTGTAGCGGCGGGCGATATCGTCGCTGACCTTGGCGATGGTCTCGTGGGTCTTGCGGCGGAGGTCGCGGGCGGCGTCATCCAGTGCGGCGATGTCCAGCGCCGGCGTGGCGCCCTGTGCCACGTGGTCGCCGACCATCTTCCACAGCCGCTTGAGGAAGCGCTGCGCGCCCTCGACGCCGGCGTCCGACCACTCCAGCGAGGCGTCCGGCGGCGCGGCGAACATCATGAACAGGCGCACGGTGTCGGCGCCGTATTTCTCGATCATGCCCTGCGGGTCGACGCCGTTGTTCTTCGACTTGGACATCTTCTCGATGCCGCCGTACTGCACCGGCTTGCCGTCGGCGACCAGCCAGGCCTTCGTCACCTTGCCGTGGGCGTCGCGCTCGGCATCGACGTCGACCGGGCTGAACCAGTGCTTGCCGCCTTTCTCGTCCTCGCGGTACCAGGTGCCGGCGACCACCATGCCCTGCGTCAGCAGGCGCTTGAAGGGCTCGTCGGAATGCACCAGGCCTTCGTCGCGCATCAGCTTGTGGAAGAAGCGCGAGTACAGCAGGTGCAGGATCGCGTGCTCGATGCCGCCGATGTACTGGTCGACCGGCGTCCAGTAGTCGGCGCGGGCGTCGAGCATGCCGGTCCTGAGATCGCGCGAGGAGTAGCGCGCGTAGTACCAGCTCGATTCCATGAAGGTGTCGAAGGTGTCGGTCTCGCGCTCGGCGTCGCCGCCGCAGGACGGGCACTTGCAGCGGTACCACTCCGGCATTTTCTTCAGCGGCGAACCGTCACCGGTGACGGTGACGTTTTCCGGCAGCACCACCGGCAGGTCTTGCTCCGGCACCGGCACGGCGCCGCACTTGCCGCAGTTGATCACCGGGATCGGGCAGCCCCAGTAGCGCTGGCGCGACACGCCCCAGTCGCGCAGGCGGTAGTTCACCCGTACTTCGCCAATGCCTTTCGCGCGGAAGTCGTCCGCGATTTTCCGGAAGGCGTCTTCGGACGAGAGGCCGCTGAAGGTGCCGGAATCGACCAGTACGCCTTTCTCGGTGTACGCGGCCTTTTCCATGACGCCGTTGGCATAGCGAGCCCAGTCCTCGGCCGCGGCGGCGTTGGCGCCACAGGGGTCGGAGGCCAGCGACACGCCGGCGTCCTTCAGTTGCGCGGCGAGCGCCGCCGGCGCAATCACCACCCTGATCGGCAAATCGTATTTCTTCGCGAACTCGTGGTCGCGCTCGTCGTGCGCCGGCACGCTCATCACCGCGCCGGAGCCGTATTCCATCAGCACGAAGTTGGCGATCCACACCGGCACCTCGGCACCGGTGACCGGGTGCACGGCGTACTCGCCGGAGAACACGCCTTTTTTCTCCATGGTCGCCATGTCGGCCTCGGCGACCTTGCCCATGCCGCACTCGGCGACGAAGGCGGCGACCTTCGCATCACGCGCGGCGGCGCGCTTTGCCAGCGGATGCTGGGCGGCGACGGCGACGTAGGTCACGCCCATCAGCGTGTCCGGGCGGGTGGTGTAAACGGTGAGCTTCTCGTCCGAACCTTTCAGCGCGAACGCGAATTCCAGGCCCTCGCTGCGGCCGATCCAGTTGCGCTGCATGGTGCGCACCTGCTCGGGCCACTCGGTGAGCTGGTCGAGGTCGTTGAGCAGTTCTTCGGCGTAGGCGGTGATCTTCAGGAACCACTGCGGGATTTCGCGACGCTCCACCGGTGCGCCGGAACGCCAGCCGCGGCCGTCGATCACCTGCTCGTTGGCGAGCACGGTCTGGTCGACCGGGTCCCAGTTCACCACCGAGTTTTTCTTGTAGACGATCCCTTTCTGCAGCAGGCGGGTGAAGAACCACTGCTCCCAGCGGTAGTACTCCGGGTGGCAGGTGGCGATCTCGCGGGACCAGTCGTAACCGAAGCCGAGGCGCTTCAGCTGGTCGCGCATGTAGGCGATGTTTTCGTAGGTCCACTTCGCCGGCGGCACCTGGTTCTTGATCGCGGCGTTTTCCGCTGGCAGGCCGAAGGCGTCCCAGCCCATGGGCTGCAGTACGTTCCTGCCGTTCATGCGCTGGAAGCGGGCGATCACGTCGCCGATGGTGTAGTTGCGCACGTGCCCCATGTGCAGCCGGCCCGACGGGTACGGGAACATCGAGAGGCAGTAGAACTTTTCCTTCGTGTCGTCCTCTCGGACCTCGAAGGTGCGGTTCGCTTCCCACCGTTGCTGGACGGCGGGCTCGATCAGTTCGGGGCGGTATTGCTCTTCCATTTCTCTCAGGCACGCGCGGTGGGCGCCGGCGGGAAAATTCCCTTGCATGACGGCGACTTGGGACGGGGTTCACGAAGTCGCCAAGGATACCCGAGCGCCGGTATCGGCCGGTAGCGCACATTGCTTATGATCGGGCGTTCCCGGAGGAGGGCAGTCATGGCGAACGCAGGCGACGACGAGAAACTGGTGGACTGGCTGAAGGACGAGCTGGCGCTGGTGAATGCCTACCTGGGAGACACGGCGAAGCGGGACCTGTCCCGGGTGCGGCAGGCGATGACGGAGGTCCGGCGGGCGGTGGGCGACTGGCTGCTGCTGGACGGCGAGGCGCTGCGGCGGAAGCTGAAGGACGTGGCCGGGCACGACGAGATCCCGGA
>JBKHWA010000045.1:0-13107 GCA_046566765.1 Gammaproteobacteria bacterium | reverse complement strand
GGCCTGGTGCCGGTCGCGCTGGCCACCAGCGCCGATGACGCCACCGTGCTGCAGGCGATCATCGACACCCAGGGCGCGGACACCGATCGCAGCGGCGCGCCGGGCGTCGATGCAGCGCGCATCGGCAAGTTCTTCGATGAAGCCGCGGCGCTGCTCGCCTGGCAGGACAAGGGTGCCGCCGACGCCGCCGTGCGCGCGCTGGGCGACGACACCGATGCCGCCGCCGATGCCTTCCGCGCGGTGCGCGCCAAGGTCGACGACTTCTTTACCCGCGTGCAGCTCGCCGCGTTCGATGCCAAGGCCGGTGCCGCGCTGAATCCGCCGGAAACCGCCTACGCCGCGATCACCGCCGCCACCCTCGCCGCCAACCGCGACGAGATTGCCGCACTGCCGCTGGCCGGCATCGCCGCCGGCGCCAGCCTGCCGCTGAACGGCGGGCTCAACCCGGCGTGGGAGGCCGCGGTGTTCGCGCTGCGCGACCGCGTGATCGCGCGCATCGTCGGTGCGCGCGATGCGCTCACGCTCGACGACTGGAAAAGGATCAGCGCCACGCTCGATGCGCACGAGGCCTGGCAGGCGTCGAAACCGGCGGTGGCCACCGGCACGTGCGACCTCGGCATGCTGCGCAGACTGGCCACCGCCGACTGCCGCGCGCGGCTGCTCGAACTGGTGGCAAAAGACGCGGCCACCGCGGTCGAGGCCAACGCCATCACCGACCTCGACAAGCTGCTGCACCTCTGCCGCGACCTGCTCACCTTCGCCAACAACTTCGTTGCCTTCCGCGAGTTCTACACCGGGCGGAAAGCGGTGTTCCAGGCCGGTTCGCTGTACCTCGACGGCCGCAGCTGCGACCTGACGATCAAGGTGCTGGACGCCGGCAAGCACGCGTCGCTGGCAACGCTGGCCGGCGTGTTCCTCGTCTACTGCGACTGCACCCGCGGCGGCGAGAAGATGACTATCGCCGCCGCCTTCACCGATGGCGACTCCGACCAGTTGCGCGTCGGGCGCAACGGCGTGTTCTGGGACCGTGACGGCAAGGACTGGAACGCCACCATCACCAAGATCGTCGAGCACCCGATCAGCATCCGCGAGGCGTTCTGGACGCCGTACCGGAAAGTAGGCCGGCTGGTGAGCGAGCAGATGCAGAAGTTCGCCGCCAGCAAGAGCGACAACGTGAACAAGCAGCTGGCGGCCGGGGTCGAGGCCAAGGCCGGCGCCGTCACCGCGCCGGCGCCCGCCCCGGCAGCACCGCCGCCGTTCGACATCGCCAAGTTCGCCGGTATTTTTGCCGCCATCGGCCTCGCGTTCGGCGCCATCGGCACCGCGCTGGCGATGCTGGTCACCGGTTTCCTGTCGCTGAAAGCCTGGCAGATGCCGCTGGTGCTGGCCGGCGCGATGCTGCTGATCTCCGGGCCGGCGATGCTGCTGGCAGCGCTCAAGCTGCACAAGCGCAACATCGGCCCGATCCTCGATGCCAACGGCTGGGCGGTGAACGCCCGCGCGCGGATCAACATCCCGTTCGGCACCTCGCTCACCGGCATGGCGACCTTGCCGGAGGGCGCCGAGCGCTCGCTGCGCGACCCGTACGCGGAGAAGAAGCCGGTGTGGCCGTGGCTGCTGCTGGCCGTGTTGCTGGCGGCCGGCGGCTGGTACGCGTGGGACCGCTATCAGTTGGCGCAGCCGGCCGAACAGTCAGCGGCGCCGGCGGCTGACGCCGCGGCCGCGCCGGCGCCCTGATCAGCGTCACCCCGAACGGCTGAGCGCCGTTCGCCCGCACACGACGCGCGGATGGCGTCCATCACCTCCGCGCGCGTGCGCATGCGGCGCACCACCGGCAGCAATGCCGCTGCTTCTATATAGGTACGGGCCAGGAAGGCCAGCCAGCCCTTGTAGCGGCCGGTCGCCGCATCCTCGCCGACATCCGGCGCCCGCACGAATTCACACTGCAGTTCCGCCAGCGCGCTCCAGCGCGGCAGTTCCTCGCTGCCGCCGCGCGCACGACCGGTGATCGCCAGCGCCAGCCCCGGGCTGGCCACCGCGCCGCGGCCGAGCATCACGTCGTCGCAACCGCTCTCGGCACGGCAGCGCGCGTGGTCGTCGACCGTCCACACCTCGCCGTTGGCGATCACCGGCATCGTGCCGGTGACCTCGCGCAGCCGCGCGATCTCGTGCCAGTACGCCGGCGGGCGGTAACCGTCCTCCTTGGTACGCGCATGCACGGTGAGCCAGCCGGCGCCGGCCTCGACCATGCCGCGTGCGTTGTCGAGCATCCGCGAACGGTCACGGTAACCGAGCCGCATCTTGGCGCTCACCGGGATGCCGGCCGGCACCGCGCGGCGCACCGCCGACACGATGCGATACAGCAATTCCGGCTCGTCGAGCAGCACCGCACCACCGCGGTGCCGGTTCACCGTCTTTGCCGGGCAGCCGAAGTTGAGGTCGATCGCCGGCGCACCCAGCGAGGCGGCAACAGCAGCGTTCTCGGCGACGGCGACCGGATCGCTGCCCAGCAACTGCACGTGCACCGGGGTGCCGGCGGGCGTGCGGAAGCCGTTGTCGGCCTCCGGCACGTAGCGACGGAACACGCGGGCGGGCAACAGGGTGTCGTTGACGCGGATGAACTCGGAAACGCACCAGTCGTAACCGCCCATCGAGGTGAGCAGCGCACGCATCGGTGCGTCGGCAAGTCCTTCCATCGGGGCGAGCACGAGCTTCATGGCGCGGTGGTTTGTCATCGTTGAAAAGTTGGCGTACGCTTCGGCCCATTCGTCGCGCGGCCGGTTGCAGTGGCCGCCTTCACGCAGGGAGCTGCACCGGCTTGTTCCATACGCGCATCCATCCGCGCTTCTGCGACACCGACGCGATGGGCCACATCGGCAACACGGTAATACCGGTCTGGTTGCTCGAAGGGCGCGAAGCACTGCTGAGGATGTTCGTGCCGGATCTCGACTTCCGCCGGGCCAGCCTGGTGGTGGTACGCACCGAGATCGATTTCCTGGCCGAGCTGAAGTTCGGCACCGACGTCGACCTGACGCTGGCGCTTGAGAAGATCGGTAACAGCTCGCTGGTCGTGCTGCAGGAGATCCGCCAGGGCGAGACCCTGGCCTGCAAGGCACGGACGACGATGGTTTATTTCGACGCGCAGTCCCGGCGCGCGCAACCCATACCGGACGCCCTGCGGCCGGAACTGGAGAAACACCGGGTGGTTGCCTGAGATGTTGCCTGAGAGGTTGCCTGGGCCCTGCGGCCCGGCCGGGGATGCTTCGGTAGCCATAAAGAAAAACGCCGCTGCAGGTGCGCCAACACCGGCAGCGGCGGTCACAGCAGGAAGCTGGAACTATAGGAAGGAAGCTTAAGAGACCCTCGTTAGCCCAACCGGTCGCATTCGATGTGCGGGTAGCTTAGGAGTCGAAAACGGCTGGTGGCCGGGCCGACGAGGACGATCATCATAGTCGTGGCCGCGAAGCCGGGTCTACTCCCGGCGGCTGCCAATGGTCGCCGGCCGGGCGGCGGGAACAACCCCGCCGCCCGCCGGGTCAAAACGCAATTGATTGATTTTAAAGGGCTTTATTTTTTGGCCCTCAATAACAAGAACAAGACCCGCGGAGCCCAGCCCCGATGCGCGCCCTGCTGACCGCCCTCCTGGCATGGCCCCTGCTGGCCGCCCCGGCGACCGCTGCCCCCTCCCCCGAAGACTGCTACTCGGACGTCTCCTCGGCGGCCGAGATCCTCCAGGTTTGCCTGGTCAACCAGAGCTACGAGAACGAGTGCCTGCCCGACGAGCAGGCGCTCGCCGCGCAGATGAAGATGTGCCGGGACATCGGCGGCGTGCAGGAACGCATCGACCTCGCCCGCCAGATCGGCGCCACCTTGATCGAGGGCGACCCGGCGCAGAGTCCCTGGCAGCAGATGATCGCCCGCAAGCAGGAAGCGAAGCGCCTGCTGCGCGTCAACGAGGACCGTTTCCGCAGTCGCTACGCCAGGTTGATGAACTACAACCCGCAACTGTTCGAGCAGGCGTTCGACACCCGCAACTGCGCCCTGTCATTCGAGGGCACCGGCCAGAACTACCTGATGAGCGGGCTGGCCATCGTCAAGCGCCAGGGCGAGCAGGTGTTGCCGCAACTGAACGTGGTCGAGGAAGAGCAGACCCACCTCTACTTCGCCCGCATGGTGCGCGGCCGCTGCTACCGCGCCGGCCAGAGCGCCTTCACCCCGACGCTGCGGGTGGAGCCGGACCAGTCCTACTACATCTACAACTTCACCACCGCCGTCATCGGCCAGATCCCGGAAGAAGCGAAACCGACCATCATCGAGGAGATCCGCAAGGGCGACCCCGACAGCAAGAGCTACAAGATCGCCAAGCCGCTCACGGTGAAGGTGAAGCACTACCCGACCTTCCTGCAGGGCAAGGTCACGCGCCACCTGTGTGACACGCCGGTGGCCTGCCTGCGCCAGCGCGCGAAACTGATCGACGACTACCAGGCCTACAACACCGCGCTGCGCCAGAAGAACCAGGCCACCGCCTGCCTGATCTACCTGGACCCGAACCGCTCGGGCGAAATCAGCATCGACCAGCTGTACGGCATGGACTGCACCGAGCCGAACGGCAAGAAGCTGCTGGAGGATTCCAGCAAGCGGATGAACGAGATCGGCGCCCGCCTGTTCCGCTGAGATTCCCCGGGGGAAACCCCGCCCCGGCCGCCGTTGACCCTCCCCGGGCGGCCGGTTAACGTGGCCGTCCTCCGCACGCGACAGCCGCAGGAAACCGTCACCATGGCGCGCAAGAAAGCCGTCGACTTCGAGGAATCCCTCGAGCAACTCGAAGACCTCGTCGAGCAGATGGAAGACGGCGACCTCACCCTCGAGGAATCACTGGCCGCCTTCGAAAAAGGCGTGCGCATCGCCCGCGAATGCCAGGCCGCGCTCAAGCAGGCCGAGCAGCGCGTGCAGATCCTGCTCAAACAGGACGGCGAAGAAAAACTCGCACCGTTCGCCGATGCCGGCGACGACGAAGCCGCGGACGAGACCTGAACCGCGTGGCCACGCACCCGGGCGACGTGCCCGCATTCCTTGCTGCCAGCCAGCAACGTGTCGAGGACGCGATGGCGCGCTGGCTGCCGCCGCACGACGACTGCCGGCTCACCGACGCGATGCGCTACTCGCTGTTCAACGGCGGCAAGCGGTTCCGCCCGGCGCTGGTCTACGCCGTCGCCGACGCGCTGGGCGTCGACCCGTCGCGCGCCGACGCGCCGGCCTGCGCCGTCGAGATCATCCATTCCTACTCGCTGGTGCACGACGACCTGCCGGCGATGGACGACGACGACCTGCGTCGCGGCAAGCTGACCGTGCACCGCGCGTTCGACGAGGCCACCGCGATCCTCGCCGGCGACGCGTTGCAGACGCTGGCATTCCGCGTGCTCGCGCTGTGTCCGACGCTGCAGGTGCCGGCCACGCAGCGGCTGAAAATGATCGCGCTGCTCGCCGATGCATCCGGCACCCGCGGCATGGCCGCCGGCCAGATGGCGGACATCGAAGCGGAAGGAAAACAGATCGGTCTTGCCGCGCTGGAACGATTGCACCGGCTGAAAACCGGTCGGCTGATTGAAGCCAGCGCCGAGCTGGGTGCGCTGGCTACCGGCAATCCCGAGCCGGCGGTGCTGGCCATGCTGCAGGGCTGGTCCACCCACGTTGGCCTGGCCTTCCAGGTCCAGGACGACATCCTCGATGTGGTCGGCGACGAATCGGCCCTCGGCAAGCGCAAGGGCGCCGATGCCGCCCTGGCCAAGTCCACCTACCCGGCCCTGCTGGGGCTGGACGGCGCCCGCGCCAAGGCCGAGGAACTGCGCCGGCAGGCCCACGCGGCGCTGACCGGTTTCCCCGGCGACGCCACCCTGCTGCACGCGCTGGCCGACTTCGTGGTGGACCGGGTGGCCTGAGCCCCCGCCCCGCCCGCCGGGGGCAGCCCGTATAATTGCCGCCCCCGCTACAGGACCCACCCGCCGGATGGCGAAGACCTTCACCGAGATACCGCGCGAGCGCCCCGCCACCCCGCTGCTGGACCGTGTCCAGGTGCCGGCCGACCTGCGGGCATTGCCGCGCGAATCGCTGCCGCAACTGGTCGACGAGTTGCGCGAATTCCTGCTGTGGAGCGTCGGCCAGAGCGGCGGGCATTTCGGCGCCGGCCTCGGCGTGGTCGAGCTCACGGTCGCGCTGCATTACCTGTACGAAACGCCGCACGACCGCCTCGTCTGGGACGTCGGCCACCAGACCTACCCGCACAAGATCCTCACCGGCCGCCGCGAGCGCATGACCACCATGCGCCAGAAGAACGGGCTCGCCGGCTTCCCCAAGCGCGACGAATCCGAATACGACACCTTCGGCGTCGGCCACTCCAGCACCTCGATCAGCGCCGCGCTCGGCATGGCGCTCGGCAGCGAGATGGCGGCGGAAGACCGCCGCACGGTGGCGGTGATCGGCGACGGCGCGATGACCGCCGGCATGGCGTTCGAGGCGATGCACCACGCGGCGTCGACCCGCGCCAACCTGCTGGTGATCCTCAACGACAACGACATGTCGATCTCGCACAGCGTCGGCGGGCTGTCGAACTACTTTGCTCGCATCTGGGCCAGCAAGAGCTACATCGCGCTGCGCGAGGGCGGCAAGAAGGCGCTGGCGAAAATGCCGGCGGCCTGGGATTTCATGCGCCGCACCGAGGAAGGCATGAAGGGCATGGTGTCGCCCGACACGCTGTTCGAGGCGATGGGCTTCAACTACATCGGCCCGATCGACGGCCACGACGTGGGCGAACTGTTGCGCGTGATCGGCAACATGCGTGACCTGAAAGGCCCGCAACTGCTCCACGTCTATACCACCAAGGGCAAGGGCTTCGCGCCGGCGGAGGCCGACCCGATCGGCTACCACGCGCTGACCAAGCTGGAGCCGGTGAAGAAGGCGGATGCCGCGCCGGCACCCCCGCTGGCCGTTGCGCCGAAGAAAAAATACCAGGACGCGTTCGGCGAGTGGCTGTGCGATGTCGCCGAGCACGACGGCCGGCTGGTCGGTATCACGCCGGCGATGTGTGAAGGCTCCGGCATGGTGGAATTCCGCGAGCGCTTCCCCAACCGCTACCACGACGTGGCGATCGCCGAGCAGCACGCGCTGACGCTGGCCGCCGGTTTCGCCTGCGAGAAGCAGAAGCCGGTGGTGGCGATCTACTCCACCTTCCTGCAGCGCGCCTACGACCAGCTGGTGCACGACATCGCGCTGCAACACCTGGATGTCACGCTCGCGCTCGATCGCGCCGGCCTGGTCGGCGAGGACGGCCCGACCCATTCCGGCGCCTTCGACATCGCTTATTTGCGCACGGTGCCGAACATGGTCATCGCCGTGCCGTCGGACGAGAACGAGTGCCGGCAACTGCTCTACACCTGCTATCGCCACGAGGGACCGGCCGCGGTGCGTTATCCGCGCGGCACCGGGCCAGGCGCGACGATCGAGGAAAGGATGCATGAACTGCCGCTGGGCAAGGGCGTGCTGAAGCGCAATGGCAACGGCGAAAGGAAGGTGGCGCTCCTCAACTTCGGCCCGCTGCTCGACACCGTGCTCAAGGCTGCAAGCGAACTCGACGCCAGCGTCGCCGACATGCGCTTCGCCAAGCCGCTGGACGAGGCGCTGGTGCGCGAGCTGGCGGCGTCGCACGCGCTGCTGGTCACCGTCGAGGACCACGCGATCATGGGCGGCGCCGGCTCGGCGGTTAACGAGTTCGTCGCCCGCGAAGGCCTCGGCGTGAAACTGCTCAATCTTGGCATTCCGGACCGCTTCATCGAGCATGCCACCCGCGGCGAAATGCTCGCCGAGTGCGGGCTCGATGCCGCCGGCATCGTCGCGGCAACGCGCCGCCGACTGGAAGGTGTGAAATGACCGGTGACCTGCTGCTGATCGGTTTCCTCATCCTGCTCAACGGCCTGTTCGCCGCCAGCGAGATGGCCATCGTCTCGTCGCGCAAGGCGCGGCTTCAGCATCTCGTCGACGAGGAGAAATCCGGCGCGAAGGAAGCGCTGGCGCTGCAGGAATCGCCGTCACGCTTCCTGTCGACCGTGCAGGTGGGCATCACCTCGATCGGCATCCTTGCCGGCGCCGTCGGCCAGGACACGCTGGTCGAGCCGCTGCAGGTCTGGCTGGCGCAGTTCCCGTTGATTGCACCGTACGAGCACGGCTTTGCGCTGGCGATCATCGTTACCGCGCTGACCTATTTCTCGGTAGTGATCGGCGAGCTGGTACCGAAGCGGCTGGCGCTGCTGGCGCCGGAGCGCATCGCCGGCGTCGTCGCGCGGCCGATGAACATGCTGTCGCGGATCACCTCGCCGCTGGTATCGCTGCTGTCGTTCTCCGCCGATTCCGTTTTGCGCCTGGTCGGCGCGCGCGGCAACCGCGAACCGCCGGTGACCAACGAAGAAATCAAGGTGCTGATGGAACAGGGTGCCGAGGCCGGCATCTTCCATTCCTCCGAGCGCGAACTGGTCGCCAACGTACTGCACCTCGACGACCAGACCGTGCGCGCGATCATGACGCCGCGGCAGGACATCGACGGCATCGACCTCAACGAGGGTGAAGAGGAATTGCGGCAGGCGCTGGCGAAAACGCCGCACAGCCGCGTCATCGCCTACCGCGGCGACTACAGCCAGATCGTCGGCCTGCTGCACGCCGGCGACCTGCTGCGGCAGATGCTGGCCGGCCAGTCGCCGTCGCTCGCGTCCTGCGTGCGGCCGGCGCACTACGTGCCGGACACTGTCACGCTGTTGCAGCTGCTGGACAACCTGCGGCGCGCACGCACCTCGATCGCGCTGGTGGTCGACGAGTACGGCGACCTGCAGGGCCTGGTCACGCTCAAGGACCTCACCGACGCCATCGTCGGCAGCCTCGCGCTGGACGAGGACACCGCCAGCGACATCGTGCAGCGCGCCGACGGCTCCTGGCTGGTCGACGGCTCGCTGAGCATCGAGCGACTCAAGCAGGCGATCGATTCCGGCGACCTGCCGGGCGAGGAAGACGGTGACTTCCACACCGCCGCCGGCTTCGTGCTGCATACGCTCGGCCACATCCCGAAGGCCACCGACAACTTCGTCGCCGCCGGCTTCCGCTTCGAGGTAGTCGACATGGACGGCAACCGCATCGACAAGCTGCTGGTCAGCATCGTCGTCGAGGACGTGCACGTCGACCAGTGATCACTGCACGCGCGATCGACACCCATAAAAAACGCCGCTGATTGCGGCGTTTTTTGTTTCGGCCCGGCGCTTACTTCTTGCCGAACAGGTGGCCGAGCTTGCCCTTCTTGATCTGCAGGTAGTGCTCGTTGTGCGGATTGGCCGCGATCTCGTGCGGGATGCGCTCCACGCACTCGAAGCCGAGCGCTTTCAGCGCGTCGACCTTGCGCGGGTTGTTGGTCATCAGCCGCAGCCGCAGCGCGCCGACCGAATCCAGCATCGTCTTGCAGATGGTGTAGTCGCGCAGGTCAGCATCGAAACCGAGATGCACGTTCGCCTCGACGGTGTCCTTGCCCTCGTCCTGCAGCTTGTAGGCGCGGATCTTGTTGGTCAGGCCGATGCCACGGCCTTCCTGCCGCAGGTAGAGGATGATGCCGCGGCCTTCCCGGCCGATGCGCTCCATCGCCGCTTCCAGTTGCGGACCGCAATCGCAGCGCAGGCTGAACAGCGCGTCGCCGGTCAGGCACTCGGAGTGGATGCGCAGCAGCACCGGGTCGCCGTTGCCGACGTCGCCCAGCGTGAGCATCACGTGTTCCTTGCCGCTGGCCTCGTCCTCGAAGCCATGCAGCTCGAACTCGCCGAACGGGGTCGGCAGGCGGGCGGATTCGACGAAACGGAGGGTCACGGGCGGGATTCGGTCAGCCAGGGAACGGGGCGGCGATTGTAGCAGGGGTGCCGCCCCGCGAGGTCGTCTGACTAACGCCGGGCCCTCCTCTTCTCCTCCAGTCTCTGCGCTTTCAATGCCCGGAGAGCGTCTATGTCACTCGTGCCCGAGAGCCCCACCGTGCCACCACTGGCGTGCGATGGAATGCCCCCTGCCGGAGCGGTCACAGCCATCGATTGTGTGACGGACGAAGTGCTTGCCGATCCGACATATGACGATTTCATCGCCGCCTGCAGATTCCAGCCGACCGGAGGAGGCTCAGACTTCAGGTAGGGCAGCATCCGGAAAGGATCCTTGTAGTATTCGGCCTGCTCTTTGCGCACGCCGTCCCTGATCCCGCCGAGCATCGTGAGCGGATTCCGTTTCTTCATTTCAATCGCGAACTCCCTCATGAAATCAGCAGCAAGTCCGTCGGATACCGCATAGCTGCCTGCCACTTGCGCGGCGGTCCGGCCCATATTGTCTGCGATATCAGTTCTGGCTCCCGCAGTGAGCAATGCCGTGGCGATCTCCAACCTGCCCAGCGAACTGGCCACGTGCAATGGCGTCCAGCCGTCACCCACAATCACACGGCCCTGCTGGTTCAAATCCACTTTGTTAGCAAGCAACGCGGCGACTACGCCCTGGCGATCAAGCCACGCCGCATACTGCAGAGCAGAGAGTCCTTCCGGCTTGCTGGTCGCCGCCACCGGCGCAATCACCCTTCGCGCCGCGTACTCATGCATCGCTGCCTTGCCATACATTTTCTCGACGTGAAAAAGTACGGCCATCACGAACTCGTATGCCTCCGGAGACTTCGCGCAGTAGTTTGTCACCGCATGCAATGCCGTCCCGACATCTTCCGTAAAGATCATCGGGTCAGCTCCTCGCTCCAGAAGCAGGCGCGCGATCTTTGGTTGGCATGCCATGCCCGCCGCGGTAAGTGGCGGGACGATATGGCCACCATATGCAGTGCGCGAGGGGCGATTCGGATCGGCTCCTGCGGCAATCAACAACTGCGCCGCCTCCAGCCGTTGCTCAGGAGACGAGTATCGGGCATCCCCGGGCCGCGCCAGCACATACCCCTGCATACCGCGCGTCGTGATTGCAAATGAGGTGATGACCGAATTCAGCGGAGAGATCCTGGTCGGCTGCAGCCCGTTTACACCCTCCCCCCTGGCCAATCCTTGCTGAACCTTGATCGGATCCGGGTAGTAAACGAGCTGGCCATTGCTGGCGCACCCGGTAAAAAGTGCTGCTATAAGCAATAAAGTTGAAGCTTTAATCCAGCGCACCTGAATCATTGACATGAAGTTCATCTTGATCACTATTCCAACTCCATTTTTATTGATATTTGCGTTTCAATATCCCGACCGATTACGCCATCCTCATCACTCATCGAATCAAACCTTCAAGGGAACTATCACCACCACAAACGCCCTGCGTCGAAGTTAATAAATGCAACGATGGCCGGTCCGCATCACCCATGGTGCGCCAAGAGGGGTAACCCGGGAATCAACGCGGCAACGCACAAAACCCCCGCCGCAAACAGCCCGGCGACGAGGTCATCCAGCATCACCCCAAACCCGCCATGCACGCGCTGATCAAGCACGCGTATCGGCCACGGCTTGAGGATGTCGAAGACGCGGAACAGCACGAAGCCGGCAGCCAGCGCGAGCCACGAGAAGGCAACGAGGCCGGCGGCGATCGGCAGCAGCGTGACGAACAGGCCGACGAACTCGTCGATGACGATGCCGCCGTGGTCATGCACGCCGAGTTTTTCGCAGGCGACGTCGCTGGCCCAGACGCCGAGCGCGAACGCGGCGGCGGTCCACCAGAGGTAGAGCGGAAAATCGAGTTGGAGCAACAGCCAGGCAAGCGGCAATGCCGCCAGCGTGCCGACGGTGCCCGGTGCTTTCGGCGCGAGCCCGCTGCCGAAACCGAATGCCAGCAATTGCGCCGGATCACGCAGGTCGACGGCGACCTTCGCGTGCTTGTCGTGGGCAGGGGGCGCCTGGTCCGGCGCAGACGGCCCGGGCGATTGCGGCGAGTTGTCGGTCATGGCGTGAAGTGTTCCCAGCTGTGGCGGGTGACGGGTCGGATGTTGCCACCGGCGTCGAGACAGCGAATACCCCCAACCGGGGTTACGCGGCCGATGACGCTGACGGCAACGCCGGCGGTCTTGCCGGCGGCAATCGCCTGCTCGTACAACGCGGCCGGCACGGTGAAACAGAGTTCGTAGTCGTCGCCGCCGGCCAGCACATGGTCGTAAAAACTGTCGTCGCTGAGCGCGGCGAGCGAGGCGGCGCGTGGCAGTGCCGGCAGGTCGATGTCGGCGCCGAGTTCGCCGGACGCGCGCAGGATGTGGGCGAGATCGCCAAGCAGGCCGTCGGAGACATCGATGCAGGCGCTGGCGATGCCGCGCAGCGCGGTGCCCAGCGCGAGGCGCGGCGACGGTCGCAGCAGGCGGGCGATGGCGGCGTCGGGCGCATCGTGGTTGCCGGCCTGCCAGCGGGCGAGACCGAGCGCCGCCTCGCCGGGCGTGCCGCTGACGCAGACGAGATCGCCGGGACGCGCACCGCTGCGACGCAACGCGCTGCCGGCCGGCACCTCGCCGAACACCGTCACCGTGATCGACAGCGGGCCGGAAGTGGTGTCGCCGCCGGCCAGCGCGCAACCGGCGCTGTCCGCCAGCGCGAAAAATCCGCGGGCAAATTCCGTACACCAGGTTTCTTCGGCTTGCGGCAGCGTCAGCGCGAGGAAGCAGGCGCGCGGCGTGGCGCCCATCGCAGCGAGATCGGAAAGATTCACCGCCAGCGATTTCCAGCCAATGTCGGTCGGCGGCGTGTCGGCGGGAAAGTGCACGCCGGCGACCAGGGTGTCGACGCTCACCGCCAGTTCGCAGCCAGGCGACGGCGCCAGCAGTGCCGCGTCGTCGCCGATGCCGAGCACGATGCCCGGCGCCGAGGCGTCACGCGCGCGGGTGAAGCAGCGCCGGATGAGGTCGAATTCGCCGATCGCTGTTCCGGTCATGGCGATGCCCGGGCGCGGCGCGGTTCAGCGCGGGACGATTTCCGCCGCGCGCAGGCGGCGGGCGAGTTTGTCGAGCACACCGTTGACGTACTTGTAGCTGTCGTCGGTGGCGCCGAATTCCTTGGCCAGCTCGATGCCCTCGTTCACCACCACCCGCACCGGGAT